>JAZTZC010000310.1:0-2594 GCA_045637265.1 Eubacteriales bacterium
AGCTTCGCCTGGCACGCGGTATGGGCGGTAAGTCCTACCTGCTGCTCACCGGTGATGTTGCGGCTGTCACTGCAGCGATCGAACGCGCAGAACAGGTCGCTTCGGAAGACGGCATGATGCTTGACAGCGCTGTCATCCCCAATCCCGACAAGAGACTCTGGGCAAATATCCTGTAATATTTGCCAAATCCCATAAGGAGGTACGCGGCGAACCGCTTTCCCGGAACGCCGCTTCTTTCCCATGCAAACATTTTATGTAAAACCCAAGGTATGCTCCGGTGACGGTGCGATGGATATTCTGTCGAGCTTCCATGGCAAGAATGCGGTCATCTTTACCGATGCCTTCATGGTCAAATCCGGCGCAGCAGCCCGCGTTGCCGAAAAACTGTCGAACTGTGCCGATGTCCGTATCTTCGACGCAATCAAGCCCGATCCTCCGATCGAGCTCGTCGCTGACGGTCTGAAATTCCTTCTGGATGCCAACGCGGATCTCGTTGTAGCTCTCGGCGGCGGTTCTTCCATTGACGCGGCAAAGGCGACAATTCTGATGGCAAAGCGTTCCGGCGCCAAGGACGGCATTTCGCTGATTGCGATTCCGACCACCAGCGGTACCGGCTCCGAGGTCACCAGCTTTGCGGTCATCACCGACCGTGAAAAGGGTGTCAAATATCCGCTCGTCGATGAAGCTCTGCTTCCCGACTATGCAATCATGGATCCGTCACTCGTTGTCTCCGCACCGCCGCGCATTACCGCAGATACCGGTTTTGATGTCATCACGCACGCACTGGAAGCATATGTTTCCATCGGCGCAAACGATTATTCCGATGCGCTTGCGGAAAAGGCTCTGGAGCTTGCATTCCAATATCTGCCCAAGGCTTATGCTGACGGCAATGATCTGGAAGCACGTGAGAAGATGCACACCGCATCGTGTCTTGCCGGCATGGCATTCAATGCCGTATCGCTCGGTATCAATCACGGTATTGCTCATCAGCTCGGCGCACGGTTCCATATTCCGCACGGCAGAGCCAACGCAATGCTCCTGCCGCATGTTGTTCGCTTCAATGCCAACCTTGACGCCAACTTTGGTGCCAAGCAGGAAACTACGGCTTCTCTGCGTTATGCGCACATTGCACGCCGCATCGGTCTGTCGGGTGACGACACCAATGCACTCGTTCTCGCGCTTATCCGTCATATGTTCTATATGCTGAAGATGACCGAAACGCCCGCAACCCTCAAGGATGCCGGCGTAACCAAGGAAGCATACGAATCCGTTAAGGCTGCTATGATCGACGCGGCTCTCAAGGATGCCTGCACCGCGACCAATCCCCGTCCTTTGGACGAAAACGATGTCGCATCCATTCTCGCAGGTCTTGCAAAATGGTAACAAAATAACAGGAGAGGTTCTCTCCGACGCTTAAATCCTGCAGAAAACCTCTGTGGGATTTCGGCTTTTCCCAAAAACAAGATTTTTTTATGAAAGAAGGTTTTTCGATATGAAAAAGAATCTTTTTGCAGCCGCAGGTGCAATGCTCCTGCTTGCAGCATGGTCTATGACCGCATGCGGCGGCTCCGCTGATGTTGCAGATACTTCCGCTGATACCGCAGGCACCGCAGCAGATACCGTCATCACCGAAGCGATTACAACCGAAGCCGTAACGGAAGTTGTCACCGAAGCACCCAAGCGTGACAAGATCGTTTATGTTTCCACCTATCTCGAAGACGGAAACCGTACCCCCATTTCTCTGATGGGTGAAGGTACTTCCGTTGCAGCGCACATCGCAGCAGAAGGCATCGTCGAATCCGTTGCTGCAAACTGCCCCAGCTGGAGCGACAACGTCGGTTCTCTGACGATGAAGTTCTACGCATGGAACACCGACTACGAAACCACCGTTGCAGGTGAATGTCTCGTTGCTGAAACATTTGTCGATTACGAAGACAACGCAACACTCGAAATGGATCTGACCGATGATTTCGCAGAAGGCGGTCTTCCTGCCGGCGAATATCTGTGGGTTCTCTGCGACGGAGAAGACGCAGGTAAGTCCGGTGTCGGTATCTGGGCACAGGGTTATCCCGAAGAAGATGCTGCAATCAAGGGTCTTTTCAAGAACGGCAAGGAATACACCTCCGGCCCATCCTTTGAAGCAGATTTCGTGATCCGCATTCCCGCAGAATAATTTTGTGTAAATCGTTACACACAAAACACATGAAAAAGACCTCTCATCCTTTCAGATCGGGAGGTCTTTTGTGTATCGATTTACATTACTTGACAACGACTTTCTTGAAGTTCTTCTTGCCGCGCTTGATGAGCTTGCCTTCTGCAAGGTCTGCAACGTCAAATGCCATCTTGAAATCGGTGACCTTTTCGCCGTCAACGGTAACACCGCCCTGCTCGACTGCACGTCTTGCTTCGGAACGGGATGCACACAGCTCAGCACCGACAAGCAGTGCGAGAATATCAGCCTTGCCGTCAGCAAAATCAGCAGCAGAGAGTTCAATGGTCGGTGCGGAATCCGCATCAACGTTGGTGGAGAACAGCGCGCGTGCCTGAGCCTGTGCCTTGTTCGCTTCTTCTTCGCCGTGAACCAGCTTGGTCAG
>JAZTZC010000311.1:0-5001 GCA_045637265.1 Eubacteriales bacterium
GAGTTCTTCATTGACGACAACGCGGAACGGAACGGGGTTCGCAGTTCCGTACTTGTTGCCGGAGATTTCCTTGGTGTTGAAGTAGTAAACGCGCTGATCCTTACCGGTATCGCCGCCGAACGTGAAACGCTTACCGATCGCCTTGAAGGTTTCCTTGATGCTCTCACCGAGAGAACCTGCGAAGATCGACGGTTCAGTCGAGGAATCCCACACGAATTCACCCGGTTCTGCACAGAATTCCACGATCTTGCCCTGCTCGACGATGATCATTGCCTGTCCGTCGGCAACCGCGATGACGGAGCCGTTGGAAATCAGATTTTCCTCTCCTTTGGTGTTAGACGATCTGCCAGAGGTGCGCTTCTGACCTTTCACCATCAGCGTATTCATGTCCAGTGCGTCACAGTAGAAAAATTCCTTCCATTGATCGGCAAGTACGCCGCCTGCTGCACCCAAAGCTGCTTTAATAAGTCCCATAATGAAACTCCTTTCAAATATTGTTATGTGAATTTTATTTACTATGTTTCGGTTCCGTCCTGATTTTTTACCCCGACGGAGTAGGGATTTTTGTTTTCCTTTGGTTTGTCCGGTGTACTGCCGCATCGGGATGCCCAGCCGACAATATCCATCCAGACGATGATATTGACAAACCACAGTCCCAGCGCGATCCAGAACCATCGGATCGACCAATCAAAGAAGAAATGACATGCGAGTAATAACCATGCGGGAATCGTCCATTCCAGATTCATCAGCATGTTGAACAGAAGAACCGGGAAAAAGTTCCCGCTGTTCCGTAGTTTCTTCATCGTAATCACCAAGGCTTTCGCGAAGCGAAAACTTCCTTAATTGGGAATTTGTGGGTGGTTTTGCGCAGCAAAATCGCTGTTGAAAAACAGCGAAAGCCACAAAACCCAGGCGTGAAAAAGTATTTTTCACGCTGCCTCCTGTCACTGCGGAGCGGCTTTTTTGGAAAATTCTGCTTTCAGAAGATTTGCTATCACATCATCTACGGAAGATGGGGTTGCCTTATTTTGCCGATATCCGTCGGCAAAACCGAGTGTCAAACCGCCGGAGCTTCCATCCAAAATTTCTGCAAAATCGGGATCTGATTCGATTGTCTGCATTGCAGGATACCGTTCAAGTCCGAGTACAGCAATCGCTTCCACCGTCGCGGTATCGAGCACAAATCCATCCTCATTTACGTATTCGCGATATCCGCCGTTATCTTCATCGTAAACGGAGCACGCGCCTTTGGCTGTCCAACTGCCGCCCTCATTCAGGACCTCAAAATGATACCCTTCCGAATAATTGTCACTTGAAAAGTCAAGATACAGAAGTGTCCATTCGCCGTGCATCATGGACTCCGCGGCGGATTTCACATCAGCGGCAAGCGCAGCTGTCAGTTCCGCCCGTTCATCGAATGACAGAGAGATGTTACGTTCCTGTCCGCCCTCATGTGTCACAGTTTCGGTATTCTGAGCCGCATCGTCGGCTGACGGTTTTCTTGCTTTGTGTGTCGGACGCAATGTAAGGTCAGCCTGCTGAAGCATCCATTCCGTACCCGCGGAAAGATACGTTCCCTCCACGCGATATTCCGCTTCATCCATATAGCAAAAACCTGTGACAGTCATGCCTCCATCGGTTCGGTCGATGCTGAAGTGATATGAATCTGTCATAACGGACGATGTCCGATGCATCGAGAAATGCGTCCAGTCCCCATGCTTTGACGGATCATCGGAGCATCCGAACAGGGATGCCAGAACACCGAGTGCCACCAGAACCGCCCCCAATCGTTTTGCGATCATTGCTTTACGCCCACGGGTCGGCTGATTTCGGATCGCGAATGCCAACCAGAATGAACTGATCCCACAAAAACCACTTGCCGTCGCTGCCGCGCTGACGAAGCACGATCTCACGAGGATTGTCTGCGCCGCCGCTTTCGAGGAACACCTTCATATAGCCGGGATTATCATCGGAATAGGGATTGGTAAAGATCGTCAGCGTGTAGGGTTCATCGGGCGTGTAGTCGTTGTCGGGCTTTGCACCTTTGAAATACGAGAACGGAACATACGTCTTTCCATCGCGGAAACGGTCATCGAGGAACGAGATATCCATGTTGGAAAGAGGTCTCGGACCGCGCAGCCAGTTCAGCATTTCAATGCCGATCTGCTTGTCTGCGGCATACGCACAGATCGCACAGACTGTCAATGCCGCTGCCTTGAAGGGCGTATCAAGATCTGCTTCGGGTGTTGCCTGCAGCTGGGAAAGTGATTCGGGAAGTGCGGAAAAGGTGAAGGTTTCGCGCTTGGATGCGAAATTATCCGCCGCATTTTGTGCAGCTTCTTTGACTGCATCTGCGGCGACCTTCTTCAGTCGATCAAAAATAGACATGTTGGATTCCTCCTTGAAATTATTTGAAGCAATATAAAAATTCGGTTGAAAAAATCAGCTTCTTCTGAAAACGATTCAGATACGGTGTCCGCATTCGGGACAGAATTTCACATCATTTGCGACAACGGTATCACACCGACGACAAAAGCGATGCCGCTTTTTGTACTGCTGAAACAGCGTTTCCTCTGACAACATCCCGCCACAGGAACAGCGATGTCGCTCAGCCGATGCGGGCCGCCCGCAGCTTGTACAGATCCTGATATTACGCAAAATGTTTGATCCGAATCCGTATCGCTCCATATTGGACTTACGCAGGTTTTCATTTCTTGTAACGCGGAATTCCTCAATTGTCATCTGCTGTTTCCTCCCTGTACTGCAATTTCACGCCGCATTTTCGGCAGAACACGTCTGTGATGTCAACCCTTGTTCCGCATTGCGTACAGTATTTCGGTTTATCCTCCCACGGAGTACAGTCGACACAGTGCAGAACATCGGCATTGTACATGGCATCACACACCCACCTGCCGCATTTATGGCACAGATTGAAATGACCGCGGCCTTCGTTGTTCCATGCGATCTCCAATTCCTGTTCCGGATCAGTTCCGAGATACCGCTTCGATGTCATCATCGCCATCCCGCTTGCCTGGCAGAAAAAGCGATAGCGAATGCCTTTATCTTCTTTCAGGACTTTGTAGTCCGCAATTTTATGTTTCTCCATATCGGCAGACACCTCTTCTCCGCTTTACCCCACCGCATTCGGGTCGATGAAGCGAAAGACATCTTCCCCGGTTTCAGACATCGTTTGTGACAGCGCGATTCCGCCGGCAGTGCGAAGGATCAGTGCATGATTGAAGTCCTGCCAGTCGGTCTCATACGATGCCCGGATGAGGGTATCGCCCTCACCCATGACCAGCCGCAGATGCAGATTGATCTGCGCAGCATCACTTGAGGAAGACCAGAAGCCCATATACATGACATCAATGCTGTCACCGCGCTCTACCGTATAGATCGCATGACCGTCGGAGATCAGCTGTAAGCGGTAGGCAGTACCGTCAGCCATCAAACTGACCCATTCTCCGTCATAAAGTGTAAAATCGAAAGGCGTAAAGCCAATGACCCAGTTTTCCGTGTCGCCCAGCAGAGGATTCCCGCTCACGTTATACAGTGTCAGATTGCCCTCGTAGGTATTCCATTCAAATACGCCGTCAAAATCATAGTGGTCGGTGACATCCGCCGTGACAGAGCCGCCATGCAGATCAAGCGTCAGATTGCCGTTTGTGTCTGCTGACCATGTGCCTGAAAAGTCCTCGCATATCTCGCCGTTGAATCCGTAACCGTAACGGTAAGAAGCCGTACCGTCCGCACCGAGTGAAAGATGCAGAATCATTTCGTAGCCGTCATGACGAACCGTGCTTGCGTACCAGTCGCCGACACAGTCACCCGGGTCTGCCGCCGTCGCTGTAATGCTTTCATACGGATCAAACGCTGCACTGACCATCCCTTCACAGCGGAAGGTCAAATCGGCACCGTTGTCACCGTCCATCAGTGAGGTTCCGTCCTGCAGGCGAAGATGCAGCGTCGTGTCGGAATCGATCAAACTGTAGGAATACACGGATTCCAAGGTTCGTGTCTCGGGAACATAACCAAGCTCCAGATCAAAGACACCACCCGTCAGTTCCAGCGCGAGATTGTCGCCGAGCGCACGCCATGTACCGCCGAAGATCTCTGCCATTTCGCTGTTTGCCCAACCATAGGAGTAGGAGGCAAGTCCGTCAGATGACAGATTGAGATATAAAAGGATCTCATCGCCGTCAGCCGTTTCATAGAACGCTGTCCAACATCCCGCAATTCTGTCACCGATCGTTACGCTGCCGATATTAACAATGACCTGACTATAGGGCGTAAAGTCAAAGACTCCCTCACCCTGCTGAAGCCGTCCGTTTTCCAGACTCAGACACGGGAAATATTCAACCGTTTCACCGTCTTTTTTCGCGGTCACACAGAACGACGGAACGATATCGCTGACGTTGCCCTGCAAAAGGACGGGATCCGTACCTGCATAAAGCGTATCGCCGACTGTCGGCTGATAGTCGTTGTTTGGGTCCATAAAGTACTCAGAAACCGTCATCGTCCAGCCGTCAGCCGGAACAACGGTGTAAATCTCCATGCCGTCGTCATCTAAAAACTGTGCTTCGGACATTTCTGCAACCCACGGATATGCACCGACGAAGTCGCCTCCGAGGTTTTGTATGTACGTCATGACATCGGAATAGCTGCCCTCACAGGTACCGAGGAATGCCGTGCCGAGTGCCAGTTTTTCGTCTGCAATCTGAACCTGCAGTTTCTGAAGACTGCTTCGTGCGTCTGCTGTAAACATGTCCGTCGCGGCGGATGGCGGCGTCGGATCGTCGGTCTGCGTTACAGCTCCGACAGATCCCGTGGTACTGACAGCATCGGTATCTGCCCCGCCTCCGCCCCAAAAATCACATCCGGGCAGGATCAAAGAAAAAAGCATAGCGAGCAACAACAGTTTCTTCATGACAGCCACCCTCGCTTTGAAAAAAGCACCTTTCGTTGTAGTAATGGAATATGTCGGACATATGAAATGTGTCG
>JAZTZC010000312.1:0-1720 GCA_045637265.1 Eubacteriales bacterium
GAATACGGCATCATGCAGGAGCTGGTGCGCGGCACCGACCGTCGGATGTGGTTCCTTGCCGACCCAATCGAGGACAACCCGCAGTTTGACTGGGACGATTACCGCGACAACTACTACCGCACGGTCACCGCTTCCCTTTTCCATCCGAAGATTGCCGATTATGAAGTCTCTCCGTGGCCGGGACGCGTCATGCGTGACACCCATCCGCGCGCAAAGGACGATCCGACACCCGCGAAAATTCCGCCCGAATACAAGACGAATCTGCTCTCGGTCATGCATACGCTGCGTCAGATGGCAGATCAGGGTGAGGGCGAGTGGCTGATGAATACCGCCGAGGTCGGTGTCTGTATCGCCGATTCCGCGATGTTCCAGCGCATTTATCCTGCCGGACAGGAGCCTCTGCACGCGGCAAACTTCAACGCCTTCTACGGACTTGCCCTGCCGCTGCTCAAGGCGGGTCTGTCCGCGCGCCCCGTACAGCTGGACAACATCCGCCGCTTCCCTGCGTATCTTGGTGACTACAAGACGCTCGTGCTGTCCTATGAGTTCTGCAAGCCCGCATCGCCTGATATCAACGTCGCGCTGGCAGGCTGGGTACGGGCAGGCGGTACGCTCGTTTACGTCGGAGACGGCTCCGATGCCTTCCACCGTGCACGTGACTGGTGGAACACTGCCGCCGACTACCGCGATCCCGCCGAGCATCTTTTCGAGGTGCTGGGACTGGAGAACTACCCTGCATCGGGTCTGTATTCCGTCGGTGCCGGTACGGTTTCCGTCATTCGCCGCTATCCCGGTGATCTCGCCTACGATCCCGACCACGCCGACGGCTACCGCAATACGGTGCTGTGGCTCCTATCCAAGCGCGGCATTGATCTGATGCCGACCTCGACCTTGATGATGCGCCGCGGATGCTATCTTGTGACCGCCGCCATGGACGAGCCGGTCGACGAGGAGCAGACGCTTTCGGGTCTTTATGTCAACCTCTACGACACCGCCCTTTCCGTTGTCCGCGATCCCGTGCTCAAAACAGGCTCCGTCGGTTTGTGGTACGATCTGTCCCGCATCGACCGCACCGTCACCTGCGACATTCTCGCACTCTCCGGCCGCGCCGACAAGCTCTCCCGCTCCAACCGCATGCTGTCGTTTGTCTTCCGCGGACCGTCTGAGATGACTGCCGCCGCACGCATCTGGACCAAACGCCCCGTCAAGTCCGTCACCGTCGATGACATTGAAATTCCCTTCCTCTACGACGCAGAATCGGAAACCACGTATTTTGATTTTCCGTCAAACGGAAGCAACTCCGCGGTTAAGGTAAGGTACTGAGGTCAATACCACGCACAGGACGAGAACATCGACACTTCGTGTCGGTGTTCTCTGCATCAAACGAGAATCTCCGTCCACGCACGAGGAGGGTGACGAAGTTACGCGCAGCGTAACTTCTGATGAAAGGCTTTGCCTTTCTTCGTCTTTCATTTCCTGCGCGAGAGAAAGTAACCAAAGAGGCGCGCTTTCGTTCGCTCTGAATTGATGCCATTTGGAAAGCAAAACAGATACAAAAGCAAGGCATCAATAGGAGCTCACTCCTCTGGCGGAATTATTGCGCTATTCGCGCAGATGTAGTGGTACGAATCACGTTATGCTGCTCTGTGCATCTTTGCACATGGCATAGAGGGCACAGATTGTCAGCGCTCCGAAATGGATTGTCAGGTGGTTTTTCTTC
>JAZTZC010000313.1:0-1969 GCA_045637265.1 Eubacteriales bacterium
CCGTTGATGCCGGAGAGGGAATCGCCGCAATGCCAGAGCAGGGCAGATACGAGTGTTCCCGTATAGTTGCCGGGTGCGGGATGGACGACCATGCCTTTGGGTTTGTTGACAAGAATCACATCGCTGTCTTCATAGACGATATCGAGCGGAATGTCTTCTGCCGTAACCTCCAGCGGAATCGGCGGCGGCAGTTCCAGTTCGATGACATCTTCTGCGGCAACCTTATAGTTTTTCGGTACGCGCATGCCGTTGACAGAAACCGCTTCGTCATCGGAGGCGAGCAGCTTTTGTGCGGCAGAGCGCGTCAGCTCGGTGTTCTGCGCCAGAAATACATCAATACGGACACCGGCGTCTTTCGGTTCAACGGTCAGAAGCATCGTCGGATTCCTCGGCAGATTCGGTGACAGCGGATTTCTTCTCGGGCTTTTTTTCGTCGTCAAATTCGGCGAACTTGAACAGCCACAGGAACATCAGACCGCATCCGACGCAGACAAAAATATCGGCGACATTGAATACGGCGAAGTTGATGAGTCGGAAGTCAACAAAGTCCACGACATATCCCATCAGCGTGCGGTCGATCATATTGCCGATGCCGCCGCCGATGATAAAGGAGACTGCCACACCGAGCAGGGGATGTTCGTCGCGTTTATAATACAGATATGCCGCCATCAGGACAATCGCAACCGTGGAGATGACAAGGAACACCCAGCGATGGTCGGCAAGCATACCGAATGCGGCACCGTAATTGGTGACATACGTCAGATGCAGGGCATCGGGAATGATCGGAAAGGTGTCAATCGGCTTCAGATGCTCGACCGCCAGAAACTTTGTGAGCTGGTCGAGCGCGATGACAGCGGCAATGATCGCTGTATAGATCAGAGAACGCTTGTTGTTTTGCGTGAATTTCATATCGATTAAAAAAGGATTGCCGCCATATCGCGGATCATACGCGGCCGGAAAACCGGAGGGGAATCCCGTCCATGCTTTCGGGGCCGTGTACGCATACGCTGATACGGGCAATCCCGTCCTTTCGTGTGTCAGCAGGTTCTTATGATTGATCGGGGAACGTCAGAACTGTTGGATATCCCGATGCTTATTCTTCGGACAGCAGAGCCTCGAGATCGGGATCCTCTGCGAGTGCGTCGAGAAGATCGCCGTCGGCAGGTACATCCGATGTGTCATCCGCAAGCGAAACATGCTGTACCTTCGGTGTTTCTGCGACTGTAGCAAAGACCTGGGTATCGGCAAGCGCATCGGCAGACTGTGCGTCAGAGGCATTGTCGGTGACATCGAAATCGAAATCCTCTTTGACGAGTGCGGCGATGCTGTCGGAGATACGGTCTGCATACGCTTCGTGGTCGGTCTGCTGCATCATTGCGGCATCAGCATCGACACCGGGTGTCAGCTGTTCGAGAAATTCGATGTGCTGTCTGTACTTTTCAAACATTTCCTCTTTGAGCGCTGCGATGGACGCTTTCAGCTCAAACAGGGTTTTCCGTTCTGCGGCAGCCTTGTCGCGGAATTCGGCGAGGACACGCATACAGTCGGATTTGGTGGAGCGCATGATCTTATCGGCACGGTCGGAAGCATCGGCAACGATCTGCTTGCCTGCCTTCTGTGCGTTGATCAGCGCGGTACGGATGGATTCCTCTTCCGCACGCATGGCATCAAGCGCGTCCATGGCAGACTGGAGCTTGCGTTCCAGCGCATCGTTTTCGCGGTAAAGATCGGTATATTTTTCCATGACAAAGCTGATATATTCATCAACCTCGGGGATGGAGTAGCCGCGCATGACACGGGTGAATTCTTTGTTTTTCAGTTCATGAGGCGGAATCATGAAAATTCTCCTTCGGGAAGTAATGGTTCAGATGAGCTTTTTGAGTTTGATGCGGAGGCGACCTTTCTTGGATGTTCCGTCCACCTCGGCAAAAAGGTATCTTCCGTGACCGCGGATCGACAGATAACAGCC
>JAZTZC010000314.1:0-5315 GCA_045637265.1 Eubacteriales bacterium
AGGTATTGCCGCGCACCTCGAAGTTCGGGAACGCATCAAAGCTGGTGCAGGCGGGTGAGAGAATGACGATATCGCCCGATTCTGCCGCATCCCGTGCCGCATCGATGGCATCGGTGAAATTCGGGGTATTGTATACGGGAATGCCGCTTGCGGTAAATTCGGGGTTGTTTTCAAGAGCCGCGACGATCTTATCACGCGAAGCACCTGTCAGTACAACGGCTTTTGCGTGCTCGGCAAGCGGCTTTGCAAGGCTGTCAAACGGCACACCCTTGTCGGCACCGCCCAAAATGACAATCAGCTTCTGTTTGAAGGCATGCAGTGCCGCAATCGTGCGGGTCGGGGAGGAGTCGATGGAGCTGTTGTAATATTTGACCCCGCCGCGCTCACAGACGAATTCCTGTCTGTGCTCCACGCCGCCGAAGGTTTTTGCAACTTCGATGATGGTATCGGGATCGACGTATCCGCGGACGGCTGCAATGGCGGTCATATAGTTTTCGACGTTGTGCCGTCCGGGCAGGAGAATATCGGAAACGGCGAGCAGCGGGAACGGTTCTTCCTCTGCATCGGATGCGAGGACAATTTCCCCGTTCTTTTCAAAGATGACCGCATCGGCGCGGTATTCCGCTGTTTCGTGCAGACATGCGGTCAGATCGTGTACGGAGGAGAAGTAGGTCACATGCCCAGCGGCATTCTTTGCCATATCACGGGTCAGCTCGTTTTCGTAGTTGAGCACCAGTCTGCCGCCGCGCGCCTGATTGGCAAAAATTTCTGCTTTGGCATCGGTGTATTCTGCCATGTCTGTGTGCCAGTTCAGATGGTTCGGCGTGACGTTGGTGATGCATGCGGCATGCGGCCACGGCTGCAGATTTCGTCCCGTTTTCATTGCCTGCAGCTGGAAGGAGGAAAGCTCCAGCACGACAAAGTCCTCCTCTGAAATCGATTCGATTTCAGGCAGGAGCGGCTTGCCGATGTTGCCGCCAACCCAGACGGTTTTGCCCGTGCCGTCTTTTTCTGCCTGTGCTTTGAGCATGGTATAGATCAGTGTGGTCGTTGTGGTCTTGCCGTCGGAGCCTGTGACAGCAAATACAGGTGCGGGACAGAGGGATAAAAAGACTTCCATCTCGGAGGTCAGTGCGGAGCCGCCCTCCTGTGCCGCGACAAATTCGGGCAGGTCGGGACGGATACCGGGCGCTTTGAAGATGACATCTTCACGGATGTCCGCAAGGTAGTCATCACCGAGCCGCAGGGATACGCCTTTTTCTGTCAGCGACTGTACGAGTGCACCGAGTGTGTCTGCGGTTTTCTTATCGCGTCCGACAACCGAAGCACCGCAGGACAGCAGAAAATCGATGACGGGTGTATTGGAGATGCCCAGACCGACAACGGATACGGTTTTGCCGCGGATCGCATCGCGGAAGGCTTCAAATTTTTGGTTCATAGGAAATCCTTTCTTGATAGGAGATGTACTATTATATATTATATAGACTTTTTCCGATTTTATCAAGTGCTTTTGAAAAAAAAGACAGCACACAGAGAAATTTCCGTGTGCTGTACTGTGTTTTGCTGAAATTACTTGATGATGTTGACGCGGATGACGCTTTCCATGGAAGCGATGGTTTCAGCCGCGTTGTCCGGGATATTGCCGCCGATTTCGAGAATCGTATATGCGTAATCCTTCTTGGACTTGTTGATCATGTTTTCGACGTTGATGCCCTGGGAGGAGATGATCGCGGTGATGTTGTTCAGAACGCCGGGGACATTCTTGTGGTAGATACAGATACGCGCATCCCCTGTGTGCGGCAGAGAGACATCGGGATAGTTGACGGAGTTGCGGATGTTACCGGTTTCCAGGAAGTCGATGAGTTCCTTTGCAGCCATAACAGCGCAGTTGTCCTCGGATTCTTCCGTGGATGCGCCGAGGTGAGGAAGCGCGACGATACCGGGAACATTGACGGTTTCCTCGGTCGGGAAGTCGGTGACATAGGATGCGATCTTGCCGGATGCGAGTCCTGCCTTGATATCGTCTGCAACTGCGAGGTCAGCGCGGGAGAAGTTGAGGATGCGGACACCGTCCTTCATCTTTGCGATGTTTGCCGCGTTGAACATGCCGCGGGTTTCGGGCGTGGAGGGAACATGAACGGTGATGTAGTCGCATTTCTCGAAGATTTCATCAAGGCTTGCTGCCTTTTCGATCTTTCTGGACAGTCTCCATGCGGAGTCGATGGTCATGTAGTTGTCGTAGCCGATGACTTCCATATGAAGGTCATTGGCTGCGTTTGCAACGAGTGCGCCGATGGCACCGAGACCGATGACACCGAGCTTCTTGCCTGCGACTTCACAGCCGCCGAACTTGGACTTGCCCTTTTCGACCTGCTTTGCAACGTCTGCTTCTTCGGTTTTTTCAAGGTTCTTTGCCCAAGCGGCACCGCCGATGACATCGCGGGATGCGAGCATCAAACCGCAGATGACCAGTTCCTTGACGGCATTTGCGTTTGCACCGGGTGTATTGAAGACAACGATGCCTTCTTCTGCACAGCGGTCAACGGGAATGTTGTTGACACCGGCACCGGCACGGGCGATTGCCTTCAGCTCGGGATTGAACTGCATATCGTGCATGGCAGCGGAGCGTACCATGATAGCGTCGGGAGCGGCAACATCTTCACCGACGTTGTACTTATCGGGCGCAAAGTTATTTGTGCCGACCTTTGCGATTTTATTGAGCAGCTGAATATTATACATAACGGTATTCCTCTTATTCTTGATTAAGCCTTGGGATTGTTCTTTGCGAAGTCATCCATGAACTTGACAAGCGCTTCAACGCCTTCGATGGGCATTGCATTGTAGATGGATGCGCGCATACCGCCGACGGAACGGTGACCCTTGATGTTCTTGATGCCGGCAGCGTCTGCTTCCTTTGCAAACTTCTTGTCGAGTGCTTCATCGCCGGTAACGAAGGTGACGTTCATCATGGAACGGTAGTCCTTTTCAACGGGAGCGATGTAGTAATCCTGATTGTCGAGATAGTTGTACAGGATCGCAGCCTTCTTGATGTTGTATTCCTTCATGGCGTCGAGACCGCCCATGTCGAGAATCCATTCGTATACGAGCTTTGCCATGTAGATTGCATAGCAGGGAGGCGTGTTGTACATGGAATCGTTGTCAGCCATGGTCTTCCAGTCGAGCATAACAGGGGTTTCGGGACGAGCCTTACCGAGCAGATCTTCACGGACGATGACAACGGTCAGACCGGCGGGAGCCATGTTCTTCTGTGCGCCTGCGTAGATGACACCGAACTTGGAAACATCGACCGGCTCGGAGATGATGCAGGAGGACATATCGGCAACCAGCGGGATATCACCGGTATCGGGAATGTAATTGAACTTGGTGCCGTAAATGGTGTTGTTGAAGCAGACATGGACATAATCTGCGTCGGGACGGATGTCTTCACGGGTGATCTGCGGAATATAAGTGAAGTTCTTATCCTTGGAGGATGCGATGACTTTGACGTCGCCGTACTTCTGTGCTTCGTCGAATGCCTTCTTGGAGAACTGACCGGAAACGATATAATCAGCCTTGCCGGAGCCGTTCAAAAGGTTCAGCGGAACGGATGCAAACTGTGTGGAAGCACCGCCCTGCAGGAAGAGAACCTTATAATTGTCCGGGATGTTCATCAGGGTGCGGAGCTTTGCCTGTGCATCTGCGATAATTGCTTCATAAACCGGAGATCGATGGCTCATCTCCATAACGGACATGCCGGAATCCCCATAACAGACCAGCTCGGAGGCAGCCTTTTCAAGAACGGGAACGGGCAGCATGGAGGGGCCTGCAGAAAAATTAAATACTCTGTTCATAACGAATCTCCTTTTGGATTGGGTGTTTGTAAATATCCGACAAGAAAACGGACACTTTCACGCTTTAATCGGATTACTTGATATCATACCACTTTCTGAAGGAATTGTCAATAGAAAATTGCAAAAAACGTGAAAAATATAACGAGAAAATGCAGAAAATGCGGGTATTTATACTTTGTCCGTCATTTTTGATGTAAATTTATGAAAGTTCAGCGGTAAAGGATCGGCGTATCGAAGCCGATTTTGCCGTCTGCACCGATGAATTCCGCGCGGACGAAGCGATCAAAGGGCCGCAGGATGAATTCCGCTTCCGTGATGCCCTCCCCCGAAATGCTTCGTCCGTCCAGCCAGACAGAGCCGGTGTAGAAGACGATCTGCGAAACAGGGTCGCATGTATAGTGCACCCGTCGGTTTTCACTGCCTTCGATTTCTTCCACGGTGACAGAGAAGCGCGGTCCCTGCGTTGCCATGACGCGTCCGGCGCGGATGGCATCCAAAATGGCTTCTTCCGTCAGTGCGTCTGCCTGTACATAGATATAGGATAAACACACTTCATTCTGATAAAAATGGCTGTCATCGGCACACATGGAGGTGAAAACCTTGCCGCGGACCGCAAGCTGATCGATGACCTCACCCGAGTACGGACGGCAGTTGCGGGGAAGTCCCGATACGGAATTGTAGATTTCAACGCCGTCAAAACCGGAAAGCGGCATGATCTGCTCGCAGGTGTCAAGCGACCATGCGGGATGTGCGAGAATGGCGATGCCGCCGACATCATGAATTGCATCCACGATATCCTGTGCGGTATAGTCGCCGTTTGCCTTTTTGCGGTCAAGGTTGGCAGGCTCCCGTTCACCGATGGCGACGACATGGAAGACACCGGCTAAAATGTCTGCGCCGTTGATGTTATACTCGCATCCGCCGAGAAGCAGCATCCCGTCCTCTGTCATGCGGGTTTCGGAATGAACCCAATGATCGGTCAGTGACAAAAAGTCGTAGCCGTTGTCACGGTAGAGAGCGATGACCTCCTCCGGCGTCTTTTTTCCGTCGGTTACTGTTGTATGCGTGTGCAGGTTGCCTTTATACCATGTTTTTCCGTTTGCATCAATAAACATTGCCGTTTCCTCAATTTGTTTTGAATTTCAGTTGGCGGGCGGTTGTCCTGTGACAACTTCCCGTATGCAATATCATATCATACTGTGCGCCAAATTGCAATTGGCGATTGTGAAAATTTTATAGGAAAAATTCATAGAATCTCTTGCAATTTCCCAAAATATATGTATAATAATGAGTAACAGGAAAGAACGAAAATTATTATGAAACGGAGGTTTTTCCTTATGACAACAATGAAACGAACGATGACAGCCATGCTGGCGATCCTGTGTACCGCTTCCGCAGCGCTTGTATCCTGCGGCGATGCATCGGTGGGAACCGTTGACACAGCAGCGGTGACACAGGCGGAAA
>JAZTZC010000315.1:0-2625 GCA_045637265.1 Eubacteriales bacterium
CACGATCGGAATTCCGACGATCAATCAGAATCCGACGGAGAAGATGCAGATTCCGGCAGACGGCATTTACGCATCCACAGTCATCATTGACGGAAAAGCCTATCCTGCTGTCACAAACATCGGATGCCGCCCGTCCGTTACCGAGGACAGTCATATTCCGAACATTGAAACCCACATCATCGGATTCAGCGGATGGCTGTACGACCGTGCTGTCACCGTTTCGTTCCGAGAACGTCTGCGTGAGGAAATTCGTTTTCCCTCCCTCGATGCCCTCAAGGCGCAGATCGATGATGACATCCGCGCATCCGAATCTTCGTTTTCACCAATCCAATGAAGGAGCTTGCATGAACATCAAAGCTTTTCTGCGGCGTGCCGTATTGCTCTTTATGATCCCTGTTCTGCTTTGTACGGGATTTTCGGTTCCCGTACATGCCGTTGCGGATCCCGAGGAGCTGACCTCACAGGCATGCCTCATTTATAATCTTGAAACCGACTCTATCCTCTACGGACGCGAGATCGATACCTCGGTCTATCCGACCGCACTTGTCAAAATGGTCGGCGCGATGCTGGCGCTGGAATATTATGCGGACAACCTCGACCAGGAGCTGACCGTTCCCGCGGAAGCGTTGTCGGGTGTCTTCGGCAATACGATCAATCTTGTCGAGGGTGAGGTCATTTCCGTGCGGAATCTGCTTTATGCGACGCTGATCTCCGGTGCCAACGATGCCATTTCCGTCCTCGGCTATTCGATTGCGGGCAACGTCACGGCGTTTGTCAATATGATGAATTCCAAGGTTCAGGAGCTCGGCTGCCGGGATACCGTCTACACCAACTGTACCGGTATTCACGACCCCAATATGCGTACCACCGCACGTGATGTCCTCCGCATTGCCCTGTACGCTTACACCAATTCCAACTACATGGCAATGTCCTCGGAAACCACATACGTCATTCCTGCGACCAACAAACGCAAGGAACGCACGCTGAATAACCGAAATTACATCGTATCGACACAGTATTACACGAAATACTATAATTCGCTTGCGAAAGGTATGTCGTCGGGTAATACCAAGGAAGGCGGCTACTGTCTGGTCACATCCATCCGCCGTCAGGGCTGTACTTACCTTGTTGTCTGCATGAACTCCTACTTCAATGAGGAAGAAAACTACGTCTATTCTTACCGCGACTGCGAAACGCTCGTCGACTGGGCATACAACAACTACAATTTCGTCAGCGTGGTAGACGATACAACGATGATCTGCGAAATGCCGGTCACGCTGTCCTCGGAGGTTGACTATGTCACCCTGCTTCCCGAGCATCCGATTGAAATGTTTTTGCCAAAGGACATCGATATCGACACGGCGATTGCGCTGGACTGGATTTTGTTTGACGATAAGATCGAAGCGCCGATCAAAGAGGGTGAAATCGCCGGTGTCATGACCGTCAAATATGACAACAATCTTGTCGCCTCGGTCAATCTGGTAACCAAAGGCGCTGTCTCCCGCAGTGAGTTCCTCTTTTTCTTAACGGTCATCCGCGGAATTGTTCAGAGCCGTATGTTCTTTCTCTGTGTTGCCGCTGCTGCCGTCATTGCGCTGTTCTATGTCTTCTTCAAAGCCGTTTATCGCGAAAAAGCACGCCGACGCGCAGAACGCAGACAGCGTCCCGAGCTTCGCCGCCGAAGATAAAAGATAACAGCAGAACCTGTTGCCCATGCGGGATCGGTTCTGCTGTTCTTTTATCTGCGGTTGATCTTGATGAGTGCCAGCGTCAGTGCAGCGGCGGCACACGCCATGGCACAAATGCTGATGACAAACGATGCGATTTTCATATGCAGTGCTCCTTTGGTTTTTTTACAGTATACCATAATTTTATGAATAATTCAAGAATCTTACCGCATTTCCCCGGATACATTTCTCCCGAATCCGAATAATTTTGGGAAAGTTTGATTATAAACATTGACAGATATGAGAAAATGCGGTATAATGTTAGAAACGGCAACAAACATATGTTTAATTAACAAAAACAACAGCAAGAATCACTTGCTTTGATGATGTTCCACTGACAGAAAGGAGTCTATTTCCAATATGCTGCAAATTGATCGGATGCCCGACCAGCTGATATCACAGCTGGAGAGTCGCGGCATCACCTCCGATTCCATTTTGCTGTGCGCGAAAACCGATATTTCCCCGGAGCATGTATACTGTGACAACTGGCTGATCGCAACCAAGGATGATCTGATCGTTGTCAGCGGTGTCAAGACTCTGCTCCCGAAGAATATGACACCGGCACAGCGTTTTCTGCACCCCGAGCGGCTGCAATGTGATTTCACGGAAATCGGATACCAATATTACCCGATCAAAACGATTTTTGATCTCAAGCTCGAATCGCTGATCTCCGATGCGCGTCTGACTGCAAAACAAAAAGAAAACGAAGAGGATGCAGGTGCGTTTGTTCTGCTCTCCTATCTTTCCGGTACTGCAAAAAACAGCGCGAACCTGTTTGTCAAGTATTTCAATCAGATTAAGGAGAAGGGTGAGGTCACACCGGACGAAGAAGATTTCAACAAAGAAATTTTCTGCCCGAAGTGCGGACGACGCTACCCGGACCCCAACCGCAAGATCT
>JAZTZC010000316.1:0-3266 GCA_045637265.1 Eubacteriales bacterium
GCTGTTCTTCAAACTTGGTTGCCGGTGCCTTGCACTGCGGGCACTTTTCGGGAGCTGCTTCGCCTTCATGGATATAACCGCAAACCTTGCAAACAAACTTTTTCATAGTAATAAATCTCCTTGTTATTTTCTTGAATTTTAATGTATATATGTGTTTTGGTTGTATTTTATACGCCGGATGGATTAACCGAAGTATCTCTTGGGCAGACCTTCGAATGCCTTGCCGTGTCTTGCTTCGTCACGTGCCATTTCATGGACAGTATCGTGGATTGCATCCAGACCCAGTTCCTTTGCGCGCTTTGCAAGGTCGGTCTTGCCAGCAGTTGCGCCGTTTTCTGCGTCTACGCGCAGCTCAAGGTTCTTCTTGGTGGAATCGGTGACAACTTCGCCGAGCAGTTCTGCAAACTTGGAAGCGTGTTCTGCTTCTTCGAATGCTGCCTTTTCCCAGTACAGACCGATTTCCGGATAGCCTTCACGGTGAGCCACACGTGCCATTGCGAGGTACATACCGACTTCGGTACATTCGCCCATGAAGTTTGCACGGAGGTCTTCGATGATGTCTTCACGGACACCCTGTGCTACGCCGACGGTATGTTCTGCTGCCCAGGTCTTTTCACCCTGCTGTTCTTCAAACTTGGTTGCCGGTGCCTTGCACTGCGGGCACTTTTCGGGAGCTGCTTCGCCTTCATGGATATAACCGCAAACTTTGCATACGAACTTTTTCATAGTAGTAATCTCCTTGTTTTCTGTTTGATTTTTGATTTGAATTTGATTTGAATTTTGAATTTCTTTGATTGGAATTCCTCGGACACGGTCAATCATATCCTGCGGTGTCATGTCTGCCGCCTCGCCGATACTGATAGAGGAAAGCTTTTTGTGCAGTTCTTCATTCAGCGTTTCGAACATACAGTGGAAGACACATCTGGAACAATCGGTAACTCGCTCACAGGAGTAACCGCCGCAAAGGCAGGAGCTGATGAGCAGCGGACCTTCGATTGCTTCGATGATCTCCGCGATGGAGATATCGTCGGACGTTCTTGCGAGGTAGTAGCCTCCGCCGGCGCCGAGCTTGGATGCTACCAAACATGCTTCCAGCAGCTTGCCGAGGATTTTCAAGGTAAACCGTCTGGTGACTGCGATGGATTCAGCGATGGAAGCCGCATCGGTCAGTTCATCGTTCACCGCCAAGGTGTACATTATGCGTATTGCATAATCCGCCTCGCGTGTTAAACGCATCGGTGGACACATCCTTTCATTATGAGGTTGTCTGTACCCATCGGGCTCTTGTTTTTGTCCTTTCCCTTGGTACGGTTATATTATACACCATTTCTTTCGGTTTGTCAATAGGTTTTGAAAATATTTTTCACTTTTTTGGTGTACTTTATTCAGAAATAGGAAAAACCCCTGAAAATCAAGGGTTTTTAATAAACGGAATCATATTTATTATGGTTTTCGCTCAAAAGCGTATCCCCGTTATCTCAATCAATACATTTTGTTCTGACGAAATCATACTGTATGATCGGTTCGCCCGTCCGAAAATGTACCTCTTCGCAGTTCCCCGCCGGATGCGGAACAAATCCACACGCAGCAAGCATTTTTTTGCTGCGAACATTTCCTTCATAACAACCTGCATATACCTCTGAAAGTCCAAGTCCGTCAAAACAATACTCTGCCGCCAGCGCAAACGCCGCAGTCCCCAAGCCTTGCTCCCGATACGGGCGAAAGATCATGATCGCAAGATCAGGAAGAACATGAGGTGGTGATACAAACACCGTCCCGACAACAGCATCATCGGCTTTCTGCACGATGACAGCGCGAAAACGGGAACGCTTCGGCGACGCGGAAAATTCCTCAAATGTATCCATCATGCAGTAATTATATCCTACCTGCGTTTCTTCATCCTGCCAGCAATCATAACATGCGCGGTCATCCTCTGCGTCCAGATATTCTGCAAGGGCAATGCGGTCATTTTCTATATAGATGTACCGTTCCACAATTATCAACCTTTCACCGCCATCGTCGCATAATACTGCGGCGCATATTCGCGAATCACACCGCATCCCACCCTGTCACGGTCCTCATACAGCGCGCGCAGAAGGAATCCCGCTTTGAGCTGACCGCCGATCTGCTCCTCCAATGTATGGCTGAACTGTACGCCGTCCTCTGCCGCGATCTTCTCAAACTCCTCACGCGGCATCTTCAGCGGATTGTACGGCAGACGGTTGACGACAACAAGCGGCTCCTCGTCGGACGCAAACAGGAAATTTATGCCATTGTCCATCCCGGCAAGCAGCACCCCGCCCGGCTTTAAGATTCGGTAGCACTCATTCCAGACGTGCTGCACATCCTCAATATAACAGTTGGAAACGGGATGGAAGATGATATCGAACGTATTGTCCGCAAACGGCAGACGCTTTGTCATGTCACCGCGGATGATCTCAATGTCATACCCTTCCCGCTCTGCCACCATGCGGTCAGAGTTCAGCTGCCGCTCGGAATAATCAAGCAGCGTACACTCAGCGCCCAGCTTTGCAAAAATCGGCATCTGCTGTCCGCCGCCGGAAGCAAGACCGAGCAGCTTCTTCCCGCTAAGATCACCAAACCAGTCGTGCGGAACAGCCACACACGGTGTCAGATAGACGATATAGTTTTCTTCTGTCGCCGCTTCATATTCGTCATGTGTGATCGGGCGCGTCCATGTCATGCCTTCCTCCGACCACTGATCCCATGTTTTGGCGTTGATGTCTGTATAATTCATTGCAGTATCCTCTTCTATCTCGTTTTTATCAGTATATCATATTTCCATCCAAACGTCAAGGGGCTGTTTGATTACAGTTAAGTTCTCCCACCAACATGAAAAAACCGATGCATCCGTATAAGATACATCGGTTTTCTTTTTGAAACAATTTGGCAGTCCGCAGATTATTCTGCTGCGAAAACGCTGACGCGCTTCTTGTTGCCTGCGATGCGGTCGAACTTGACAACACCGTCGATCAGTGCGAACAGGGTGTCATCCTTACCGATACCGACACCTGCACCGGGATGAACGTTGGTACCTCTCTGTCTGACGATGATGTTGCCTGCGAGAACAGACTGACCGTCAGCCTTCTTGACACCAAGTCTCTGCGCATTGGAGTCACGGCCGTTCTTGGTAGAACCGACACCTTTCTTATGAGCAAAGAACTGTAAGCTCAGCTTTAACATGGCTATTACCTCCACATGTAATTTTTGATGTTAACAAAACAGATTTGACAGATACAGACAAT
>JAZTZC010000317.1:0-2412 GCA_045637265.1 Eubacteriales bacterium
AGAGCAGTTCGATCGTCACATCGTAAAGGTTCGGCTCACCCGCATTCTTCGGCCACCAGAGCTTCGGCTTGTCCATATGAATATCGATACGCTGGGAGGTATGCAGAATTTCCCTCTCACCGCAGAATTCGGAATCGCCGCAGACACCCTTGACACGGATGGTGAAATCGTGCAGGAAATCCTTGTCGATGGTCAGATTATAGAACACCGACAGGTCTGCGGTATTTGCATTGGCATGACGGGCGAACAGGAAGACATCGTCAATGCGGTCGGGCTTTTTCTGAATCAGCGAAACGGGTTTCCAGATACCGCCCGAGACAATGCGCGGCATGATATCCCAGCCGTACATGCTTGCTGCCTTGCGGATATAAAGCGACTCGTAGTTGTACTTCAGCGCGTTGGAGGATGCCGGTACAGCATGCTCACGGACGGCGATGGTCGCGGGCAGAATGTGGACAACGAGGTCATTTTCGCCGTCGATGAGATCCGGTACGGGAATCTCATAGGTCAAGAACATGTTGGAGACCTTCTGCAAAAGCTTGCCGTTGAGATAAATTTCCGCAACGGTGTCGATACCTTCAAAGCGCAGGAAGGTGTTTTCGTCGGCAGTACCGTGGAAGGTAAACGAACGGCAATACCACAGATGCAGATTCTCGAGTTTCTGCATCTCCAGCGTATTGGCACCAAAATACGGGTCACCGATCAGACCTGCTTTGTAAAGATCAAGCTCGAAGTTTCCGGGAACGGTACCTTCAACAGAGGAATAGATCAGACGCTTGGCATCAGCCGTCGTTGCAATGTCTTCTTTGATCTTCTTTACATTGCGGTTTTCGGCATAGAACATCGTCCATGTACCGCAGAGGTCGAATATTTGCTTTAACATAACCGAATTTCCTTTGAAAAATATTTTTATAATTATTATACTCTGTTTACACGATGAAATCTATAGCCTTGAACAAAGAATTTCAAAAAAGGAACCTCAAATAAGAATGATGCCGCGATTCGCATCGAGCGGGCCGCCGCAGCTGATGCCAATTCCGGCGATGTCCGCAAACGTCATATTACGGGATGCCAGAAGTGCCTCGGAATGGCTGTACAGTTCCCCGAGGATCTCATAGGGATCGCGTCCCTTTCAGGTTGCAAACTTGTCCTTGTCAATGAGTTTCAGGTCTCCGTTTTCGACCTTACCGATACAGACCGCACATTTCGTGCCGCCGATGTCAAGTCCGATATAATACATGGGTTTCAATTCCTTTCTTCGGTTCAGAATCCTTCAATTTCCAGCATATCTGCCGCTTCCATGGCAGACTTGTATGCCTTGTAATCGATGTTGATGAGATTGGTGTGGAAGTGGTTTCTGCCGCGGGTCACACATTCGCCGTCGGTGTATTCCCATTCCATGACGTAGAACTTCTTTTCATCCTTTTCGATATCAACGGTCAGAAGCCGGCTGCTCTTTTCCGCCGTCAGCGTACTGCTTGCTTTTGCAACGACCGTACCGTCGGTGATGTTGCGGACACGGTAGGAAACGGTAACATCCTTTGTTGTGTCGTTGATGCCGTACAGTGTCATGGCTGTGTCGGTTTCCGGTTCATCAAAGGCAAGCACGACCGGCTGCTGGGAACGCTTGATGTAGTGGTATGCCAGCTTCTTGCAATAGTTGTAGTCAACGATCGCGTCGGAGATCTGCGGCCAGCCGTCGACGAGGTTCCACCAGATGATGCCGTTGCGGCGTCCGCGGGTGATACGGAAGCGCTCGATGAAATACTTCTTTGCCTCTGCCTGCGAGATCTGGCTCATCAGTGCAAAGTCATCGAGGTTGTCGGGCATCTCGCCGAACAGGGTCCTGACCTGATTTGCCATCAGACCGATACGGTATGCATACGGGTCAGACATATCGGCGCGCATACAAGCGGCATGGACGAGCCATTCCTTGCCCGGGATACCGTTTTCGTCAAAGATCGGCCAGAGCGTTTCTTTGGTCATGAACTTCTCAAGAGACTTCGGCGACGGACAGCCGTGATAACCGGTCTCCGATGCAAAATGGCAGACTGTATTCTTATAGTAGCCCCCCTTGAAGTAGTCGCGCGGTCCCCACAGATGGTCCTCGGAGATCGGGGCACCCGTCTTGTATGCATGCTCGTCAATAAACGGCGACGACGGCAGATACGGGCGCGTGAAGTCGTGAATACGGAGGAGATCGGGGATGAGCTTACGTGTGATGGCGTTCTGATTGGGGTCACTGTGCATGCCGGACCAGCCAAATGCCTGATCACATTCGTTGTCGCCTGCCCACAAAACGAGCGACGGGTGATTTCTGCACTGCTTGATGACAAATTCCACCTCGGGCGCCATCATATCAAGGAACTTCTGCTCCTGCGGATATACGGCACATCCCATGCCGAAGTCCTG
>JAZTZC010000318.1:0-2943 GCA_045637265.1 Eubacteriales bacterium
TGGTTTGGAGCAGACGGATCGTCTCGCGGCTTTCAAACGCGGGGTTGAACGTATTTTCCTTGCCGTCGCGGACACATTCCGCAAGATACTTCGTTTCGGCGTAGTACGGGTTGTCGGTGCTGATGCCTTCAACGGTGCTCAGATCGACCGTCTCCAGCGGCTTATCGTAGGTGCCAAGCTCCAGTGTGCCGCGGCGCAGCTGCAGGGAAGCACGCTCAAAATTGACAACGAAGTCAGCGGTGAAGGGCATACCCTTCCACGACCAGTCGGATTCCGCGCAGACAACGATGTCGTCATAATGGTAAATACCGGCAAACGCGTCGTTCTTCGAGCCTTCAAACGAGGTGCGTGTCATTGCGGTGACAGCGCGCGGATTGCCAAACAGACAGCGAAGCATGTCCGCATCATGAATGTGCAGGTCGTAAAGACCGCCGCCGGACAGCTCCTTGGTAAGGAACCAGTTGTTCCAGCCCATCGGCGGATGTGCGGACGAGGAACGTGTGAAGCGCACGGAAATGACATCGCCCCAGGTCTTCTCATCCACCAGCTTTTTCAGATACTGATAATCGCCGTCAAAGCGCAGAACCTGTCCGACGAGCAGCTGACGGTCAGCCGCCTTTGCCGCCGCGATCATTTCATCGCAGTCCTCGACGGTCAGCGCCATCGGCTTTTCGCACAGAACATGGATGCCGTGCTCCAGACATTTGATGGTTGCCCATTTGTGCAGATACGTCGGCAGAGCAATGGTGACAAGGTCAAGCTCCTCGTTTGCAAGCATCTCATCGAGATCTTCATAGAGACGGATTTCTCCTGTCTCCTGTGAGACGATGTCGAGCCGTTCGCGGCGAATGTCGCAGACGCACGTCAGACGCAGCAGATCGCCCTCGCGGTTGAAGCGGTAGTAGTTGCCGAGATGACCGCCGCCCATACTGCCGCAGCCGATAAGTCCAGCTTTTAACATAGTTGTGTTTCCTTTCTGTTTTATAAATTTTATATTGCATTTAATAATAGTCTGATGAAATCAGTGAAGTCGATGCCAATGCTGCATCACCCGGTCAACTCCATCATACCACAATCCCGTAAATTTGTCAATACTCCATCCAAAAAGAGGTACCGATATGTCCGAATCCATCGAACAAAAACTTCCCGCCGCGTTCTGCGCCCGTATGAAGGAACTGCTCGGCGACGCGTATTCCGCGTTTCTTGCCTCCTACGAACGCGATATGCAGCGTGGACTGCGCATCAACCCGATCAAAACCGATGTCAATGCAGTGCTTTCGGCACTGTCTGATCTGCCGCTGCGCCCGATCCCGTACGCATCCTGCGGCTATTACCTTGACTGTGCCGCGGTTGGAACAGGCAACCATCCGCTCCATCATGCGGGCGCATTTTATCTGCAGGAGCCGGCGGCCATGCTGCCTGTCGCGTCTGCCGTCATCAAACCGGGCGATTATGTCCTCGATGTCTGTGCGGCACCCGGCGGAAAATCGACCCAGCTTGCCGCGCTGATCGGCGAGGACGGACTGCTCGTTTCCAACGAATTTGTCCCGTCGCGCGCCAAAATTCTGCTCTCCAACATCGAGCGTCTTGGTGTGCCGAATGCGATTGTCACGAACACCGATGCCGCGCATCTGCGTACATGGTATGAGGGCTGTTTTGATGTCGTTGTCGTTGACGCACCGTGCTCGGGCGAGGGTATGTTCCGCAAAAATGAGGACGCGATTGCCGAGTGGTCGGAGGAAAACGTCGCGATGTGCGCACAACGCTCTTTTGAAATTATCACTGACGCGGCGTACTGTCTGCGCAACGGCGGCACGCTGATCTACTCCACCTGTACGTTTGCGCCGGAAGAAAACGAGGCGCTGATCGCACGTTTCCTTGCCGAGCATCCCGACTATACGGTTGCGGCATTGCCCGATATCGTCCGCGCAATGACAACACCGGGCATCCAAGTCCCCGATTGCAGGGAAGATCTGTCACAATCCGCACGCTGTTACCCGCATGTCACGGGCGGCGAGGGACAGTATGTCTGTGTGCTCAAAAAAAGCGGAGACACACCGCGCCGAGCCATCAAAGGAAGCTTTGAGAAGATGACGAAGCCCGAACTTGCCGCTGTGGATGCACTATTTTCAGAGCTGTTTAGAAATGAAGATATCCCGACTGCCGTGAAGCTGAAAGGACAGTTGTATGCCGTTCCTGCGCACCTGTCCATGTCCGGCAATTGCTTCTCACTCGGTGTTCGCATCGGGGAGCTGAAAGGAAGCCGCATCGCGCCGCACCATCAGCTGTTCTCGGCATACGGCAAAAAGATGAAGCGGAAATGGGATTTTTCCGCCGATGATCCGCGTGTTCTGCGTTATCTGCACGGCGAAACCGTGGAAATCACCGATGCGCAGTGTACAGGCGACCCAACCGACGGCTTTGGCTGTGTCACGGTGTGCGGATGTCCCTTGGGCGGCGCCAAGCGTGTCGGAAATACGCTCAAAAACCATTATCCGAAGGGATTGCGTATTCCGAATATCGGATGATTTCCATTGCGTATCTCCATTTGCAGTGCAATAAATAAACGCAATTTAATAATCATCCCAAAGCCACATCCAGCACCATCATCACGAGAAATCCGCCGACGGTCGACAGCGTTCCGATAAACGAAATGCCGTCATCCTCAGCACCGCTGTCCGATGTTCCATGGGATGCGGGAATCAGCTCCTCTGCAACGACATAGAGCATTGCACCCGCCGCAAAGGACAGAAGCCACGGCATCACAACCGCCGCTTCCGTGAGAAACAGCGCCGTCGCCAT
The DNA here is from genome assembly GCA_045637265.1 of Eubacteriales bacterium. Classification (GTDB taxonomy): domain Bacteria; phylum Bacillota; class Clostridia; order Oscillospirales; family CAG-272; genus RGIG3925. The sequence continues at coordinate 2,803 of JAZTZC010000318.1, forward strand.
CCCGAAAATCGGCTCGACAATGCCGGACAGACATCCGCGCAAAAACGCACGCAAGGGTGATAAACCGTCCTGTCGAAGCGGAAGCGACACCGCCGCTCCTTCGGGAAAATTCTGGATTCCGATGCCAAGCGACAGCGCAAG
>JAZTZC010000319.1:0-1671 GCA_045637265.1 Eubacteriales bacterium
TTCCGTATCCGAAGTGGGATGAAGCACAGGCTTCCTACGGTTCGACCGTTCAGGATGGTGCGACAGTATTCCTTGTTCCTCAGACGATTGACGATCCCGAATTTGTCGGTATCATCACCGAAGCAATGGCAGCGGAATCCTATAAGACCGTTGTTCCTGCGTATTACGATGTTGTTCTGAAGACAAAATCCTCCCGTGACGAAGAATCTGCACGCATGATTGACCTTATCCGTGATACAGTCAAGATTGACTTTGGATATATTCATTCCACAGCCCTTGAGGGAGCGGGTCATCTGTTTGTCAATCAGATCCGCAACCATACGTCTACCATCGTATCTGCGTTTAAGGGCATTGAAAAAGCGGCACAGAAGAAGCTCGATGATATCGTGGCATTCTATTACAGTGATGTGGAATAAACGATGATCGATGACCAATGACAGTAATGGAGTAACTGACTATGAATAACAAGGTTTGTTTTATCGCGCACAGAGGATATTCCTCAAAATATCATGCCAATACAGAGGAGGCATTTCTCGGTGCCATTGCGCACGGCTCCGGCGGCATTGAAACGGATGTCCACTTTACCGCAGACGGCGTTCTGGTTGTCAATCACAACCGTGAGGTGCGTTATGCTGACGGAACAGAGCTTCTGATTGCCGAGCATACCTACGCTGAGCTGACAGAAAAACCGCTTGCCAACGAACATACCGATACAAAACAGTATCTGTGTACATTCCGCCGCTATCTCGAAATCTGCCGTGAGGGCAATATGATTGCATTCATCGAGTTCAAAGGGCATTTCCCCGATGATCGCATCCGCGCGGCATTTGAAATGGCAGGGGAGGTCTATGATCTTTCGATGTGCAGTCTGCAGTCGTTTGATTTTGACAATCTTCTGCGCGCACATGCGATGTACCCCACGCTTGGCATCATGTACACCTGCGGCAAGCATGACGAGAATGTCGAACGCTGTCTGCAGCTCGGATTTGACATTGATATGGCATGGGACGGCATCGATGATGAAACGATCCGTCAGTTCCACGAACGCGGCTTGAAGGTCGGACTGTGGACTGCCAATTCTGTTGAGGCGATGGAATACTGCCTGTCCAAAAACGTGGATTACATCGAATCGGATGTGTACAGCGGTGCGGAGATCACAGAAGATGGCTTACATGTAAAACAGTAATTGCATAAAAAGATGACCGCCGATTGGTTTTGTTTGACCGATCGGCGGTTGTTTTAATTGATATTACAGTTTCGCCCGCGGGAAATACGAAATGCGCAGATTGGTGCATCCGTAGGGTTCGAGTGCCAGCGGAATCTGCTCGGCGACGGTCAGACGGTCCCCATACGGTTCGATGGAACGTGCGGGATACGGCGGATACGCATACGGTGCGCGGTAGCCGGTCAGATGGAGCTTGATCGGTGCACATTCCCAAGGATAGGTATCGGCGGGGAGGTCGATCTCCTCAACGGTGATATCGTTGGGTGAAATCCTCTCGTCCAGCGCGACGTTGAACGGTGTGCGCCAGCGACGCATACCCATACGGTCATGCGCATCGTGGCAGTCAGCTTCGGTGAACTTGGTAATCACGCGGAACCAGCTCCAGCCCTCGGGAAGCGGTGTGCACGGCGTTCCGGGATACGGACACCAGGCCTCCTCGGGATGCA
>JAZTZC010000320.1:0-4868 GCA_045637265.1 Eubacteriales bacterium
ACATGGCTACGATCCGACTTAGGAGCGCTGCTTTGCGTATCTGCGGTCGCTGGATGTAAAAGGGGATTATCCGAAGGAATTGCCGTACCCGATTGATTGATCATAGAAAGGAGCATGCCCATGCCGTTTCTGCTCATCCGACAGGATATTACAAAGATGCAGGTTGATGCCATTGTCAATGCCGCGAACACGTCCCTTTTGGGCGGCGGCGGTGTCGACGGTGCCATTCACCGTGCGGCAGGACCGAGACTGCTCGCCAAATGCATGACGCTCGGCGGCTGCAAAACGGGAAATGCCAAGATCACACCCGGCTACAATCTGCCCGCAAAGCACATCATCCACACCGTGGGACCTGTCTATCACGACGGTCAGCGCGGAGAACCGATCCTGCTTGCCTCCTGTTACAGCACGTCCCTGCGTCTGGCAAAGGAAGCGGGATGCGAAACGATTGCCTTTCCTCTGATCTCCGCCGGCGTTTACGGTTATCCGCGTGCCGATGCCATCCGCATTGCCGCAGAAACCATCCGTGCGTTTCTTTCGGAGCACGATGACGCGATGACCGTCTATCTCGTCATTTTCGACCGCGATTCGATGGATGCAGGACGTGCACAGTTCCCCGATATCGCCTCATACATCGATGACCGCTATGCGTATGACCATGCCGACACCGTGTCACAGCGTCTCATCCGTGCCAACGCCGCCAAAGCCCCGCAGCGCACACAGAAAGCACAGAAAAAGGATACTGCTCCGAACGGTTCGTATGCGCCGATGGCACCCATGGCTGAATATGCCGCACGAACCGAACCGATCTTCGTTTCGGATGCGATGGTATCGCTGGAGGATCGCCTTGCCAATCCCGACGAGAGCTTCTCCGAGATGCTCCTGCGCAAAATCGATGAAGCAGGCATGACGGATGCCCAGTGCTACAAGAAAGCCAACATCGACCGCAAGCTCTTTTCCAAAATCCGCTCCGATCGCGATTACAGACCGTCCAAGCAGACCGTTCTTGCATTCGCCATTGCACTGCAGATGCCGCTTAATGAGGTGCGCGATATGCTCGGACGGGCAGGCTTTGCGCTGTCCCACGCAAACAAATTCGATATCATCGTCGAATACTTCATCGAGCAGGAAAACTACGATGTCTTTGCCATCAACGAGGCACTGTTTGCCTTTGATCAGACCTTGCTCGGTGCATAACCCGCATTTGTCGCTTCTCATGCGACACATTTCATCAAAAATTATGGTATACTATGGTCACAGGATCCCAAAAGGTCCGTGACCATAATTTTTTTGATGAAAAGGAGACTTATCATGACACATACCAACACCGTCACCGAACTCGTTTTTATCCTCGACCGTTCCGGCTCCATGGCAGGACTTGTATCCGATACCATCGGCGGCTTCAATTCGATGATCGAAAAACAGAAAAAAACGGACGGTACCGTTTTCGTATCGACCGTTCTCTTTGACCACGAAAGTATTGTTCTTCACGACCGCGTTCCGCTTGGCGATGTTCGTCCGATGACCGATCGTGACTACAGCCCGCGCGGCTCGACGGCACTCTTTGATGCACTCGGCGATGCCATTCACCACATCGGCAAGATCCACAAGTACGCACGGCGCGAGGATGTCCCGACCAAAACGCTGTTTGTCATCACAACCGACGGCATGGAAAACGCGAGCCGCCGTTATGACCGCGGGGCGATCAAAGCCATGATCGAGCGTCAGACCGAACGGTACGGCTGGGAGTTTCTGTTCCTCGGTGCAAACATCGACGCGGCGGAAACTGCTGAGGGCATCGGGATCCGTGCCGACCATGCGGTTGACTATGTCGCAGATGCTGTGGGAACACAGATGAACTACGCCGCTGTCAGCGAAGCCGTCACGCAGGTCCGCACCTGTGCACCGCTCGGCAAACAATGGCGCCGTGGTATCGATCAGGATTATCAGATGCGAAAAAACAAGTTCCATCGCTGAACTGTCAATCAGGGGTACTGCAAACAACACCGCTGCAGTACCCCTGATATCAATCTCTGACACGGATATAATATTTGTCCCCGCCCTCAAAAAAACCCGGATCACGCATCGCGTCAATGCCGATCAGATCCATCAGCCGCACCTGATGCGTTTTCATCGTACCATCCTCTGAAAGATCGATGATGCGTCCGCCGCGCAGATCGTCATGCGCCGACATGTCGTATCCGAGCGCACCGTCATAGGCAAGCGTAATGCCGCAGTATTCTGCGGAAAAATCACAGTAGTGCTCATGCCCACAGAAGATGCCGCGAACATCCCCTCTCTCAAGACACGCTGAAAACAAACCTGAATTCAGCTCGGAACAGCAGATCGCCTCCCGCTTCGCTCCGCGCAGATGCGTCTGTTCGGGATTGCGTGCCGCATGGAAATGCTCGGGAAGCGGCACATGCATATACATCACCGCGGGAATCTTGTGTCCGTTTTGTTCTTCTGCCTTCATGGAGGTCTGGTAGTACCACATGACCTGATCGAACATCGGTCCCGCCTGTCGGCTGCCGGAGCACATCGGGTTGTCAAGACGGATCTGCGTATCGGCGGGCAGACCGAATTTTTCAATATAATCGGTATATTCCCTGTGCGAGTCGAGTGCAAATACGTGATAGGCGACATCGTCCGATACGGAGGACAGGATCGGAAGAACATAATTGCCGACACCGCTGACATCCTTCGGTCCTGCTTTCGAAAGGCATCCGGGAATTCGTTCGTACACCGGCTGCTGCTCCGCATTTGACATACCTGATTCCCCGTCGTGGTTGCCGTAGACATGGGCAAAGGGCAATCCGCGTTTAGTGATCGGGGTCAGAACCTCGCAAAGATAATCGTACAGCTTTGTTTCGTTGATCTCATCAAACATCACATCCACCGCAGTATCACCGCCGATCAGCACAAGGTCAGGGTTTGCGTGGGCGACCAGAGCCTCCAGCGCCTCGGTGAGCTTTGGATTGTGTTTCGTGCCGCCGTGAAAATCGGACACCATCAGAATACGGAAATGCCCGTCGGAATGAAAACGGAGCGGATGCATAAAATCGGACATGGAATCTTTCCTCCTTTTGGATGCAATCGTTTTTTACAGTATATCACACAAGGCGATAAATGGCAAGAGGAATGAGAAAGAAAAACGCGCCGTACAGCATATTTACTCTTTCCTGCGCATACAATCGGGTGAAATCCCATGGATTTTTCATCATGAGAGGAGTGCTTATAATGTATCCCGATCTTAATAACACACAGAACACACCCACCGATACCCGTGTTCCGCCCCCCATGTCGGATGATACCTCCGAGGGAACCCTGATCATTTCCGCAGGATACGGAAATCGTGCATATCCGCTGGGCGGTGTCCGTGCAGAGGTCTATGTCCCCGCCGAGGAAAGTACCCCGAATGCCCCGCGCGAGGTCTTATTTGCCGTGCGTGAAACGGACGAATCCGGCATTGGGCCGCCGCTGACCGTACCCGCACCCGATGCCGCACTGTCGGAATCCCCCGGCAGTCCGTATCTTCCCTATTCCCTTGTGCGCATCCGTGTGTACCGCGACGGATTTGCACCGCAGGAAGCAGAAAAGGTTCCGATTTTCTCTGGCATCCGTTCTCTGCAATATTTTGAAATGGTACCGCTGTCAGAAGGCGAGGGCTACAGTGCACCCGGCGGCATCTTCACCATCGTCTCCGATTCCGCCGAAAATAATCTGTGAGGAGGGATGAACCATGCCGAATGTGACACCGACCATTCCGACCACGATCACAGTACATCTTGGCGCACCGAATCAACCCGCGCCCAATGTCACCGTACCGTTTCTTGATTACGTCAAAAACGTCGCGTCGAGCGAAATCTACCCGACATGGCCCGAAAACGCCATCCGCGCCAATATGTACGCGCAGATTTCTTTTGCACTCAACCGCATCTTCACCGAGTATTACCGATCCCGCGGTTATGATTTCGATATCACCAACAACACCGCATATGACCAGTATTTTGTCCGCGGACGCACAATCTTTGACAATATCTCCCGTATCGCCGACGATATCTTCGATAGTTATGTTGTCAAAGGAGAGGGCATCGAGCCGTACTTCACGCAATACTGCAACGGAACCACCGTGACCTGTGACGGACTCTCCCAGTGGGGCACCGTACCGCTTGCGGAGGACGGGTATCTGCCGTATCAGATTTTACAGTATTATTACGGGGACGATGTCGGCATCCGACAGAATGTCCCGATTGACGATCTGCCCGAATCGTACCCCGGCGTTCCTCTGCAGCTCGGTTCCGTCGGCAACGATGTCAAAAATATCCAGCTGCGGCTCAACCGCATTTCACGCAACTATCCCGCGCTTCCGAAGATCTATCCTACCGACGGTATTTTTGCCGTGGAAACAGAGGATGCCGTCAAGGAGTTTCAGCGCATCTTCAATCTGACCCCTGACGGCATTGTCGGACGCTCAACATGGTATGCGATCAACCGCATTTTCGGTGCCGTCAAGCGTCTCAACGAGCTCAATTCCGAGGGACTGCGTTATTCCGATATCTCGACTGCCTTTCCCGAGGTTCTGCGGGAGGGAGATCAGTCCCTTGCCGTGCAGACTCTCCAATATCTGCTTGCTTATATTGCCGTCTTTGACAATTCAATCCCGCCGATTCCCATCACAGGATATTTCGGTCAGCAAACCCGGGATGCTGTGATCGCATTACAGTCAAGCAGAGGTTTGACGCCAGACGGAATTGTCGGCGCGTTTACATGGGATGCCATCTATGATGCATACCGCGGTATCCTCCTCTCCCAGCCGGAGCAGACGTTTGCCAATACACCCACACCATTCCCCGGTACCTTCCTTG
>JAZTZC010000321.1:0-4456 GCA_045637265.1 Eubacteriales bacterium
GAAATTTGTTTTCCGTATATGGGTAGGATATCACAGAATGATGTATTTGTCAAGATAATTGCCGAAATTCATACGCAGATTGCTGCAATTTCCGTCGGTATTCCCTTTTCATTCCATAAAAAAGCACAAAAAAGACATCCCACAGCAATGTGAGATGTCTTTTGGTCATAAACAGACTTATGCGTTTTCGTCAGATTCTGCGACGATCGCGATCGCCAGCTCCTCCAGACCCTTGGGGTCGGCAATGCCGGGTGCGCCGGACATCAGCTCGCTTGCGTTCTGTACCTTCGGGAACGCGATGACATCACGGATGTCTTCCTGTCCAAGCAGGAGCGCAACAAGACGGTCGAGACCGAATGCCAGACCTGCGTGCGGGGGAACACCGTACTTGAAGGCTTCGAGCAGATAACCGAACTTCTCCTCTGCGTCCTCACGGGAAACGCCGAGAATGTCGAACATGTGCGCCTGCAGCTCGCTGTCGTGGATACGGACAGAACCGCCGCCGAGCTCGGTACCGTTGAGAACGATATCGTATGCCTTTGCGCGGACACGGCCGGGATCGGAATCGAGGTATTCGAGGTCTTCATCCATCGGAGAGGTGAAGGGATGGTGCATTGCGTAGAAGCGGTTATCTTCCTCGCTCCATTCGAGCAGCGGGAACTCGGTGACCCACAGGAACTTGAATTCCATCGGGTTGAGCAGGCCCATCTTCTTTGCGCAATGACGGCGGAGAGCACCGAGCGCATCGAAGACAACAGCGTTCTTGTCTGCAACGATGAGCAGAAGGTCACCGGCCTCAGCTTCGAGAACGGTCTTGATCGCTTCGTTTTCCGCGTCGGTGAGGAACTTTGCATAAGAGGAGGAAACCTCGCCGTTTTCGGAGAGCTTCATCCATGCAAGACCCTTTGCGTGGTAGGTCTTGACAAAATCGGTCAGCGCGTCGATTTCCTTTCTGGTCATGGATGCGCCGCCCTTGACATTGATACCGCGGACAGAACCGCCTGCATCGATCGCGCCGCGGAAGACCTTGAATTCGGTATCACGGACTGCGTCGGAGAGGTTCTTGAGTTCAAATCCGAAACGGATATCGGGCTTGTCGGAGCCGAAGCGTTCCATGGCTTCGCGGTACGGCATACGGATGAACTCGTAGTTGAGTTCTTCGTTAAAGTAACGCTTGAACAGGTACTTGATGAAGCCCTCGTGCATATTCATGACGTCATCTGCCGTAGCAAAGGACATTTCGGTATCGAGCTGGGTAAATTCGGGCTGTCTGTCGGCACGGAGGTCTTCGTCACGGAAGCAGCGTGCGATCTGGAAATAGCGGTCGAATCCTGCGCACATGAGCAGCTGCTTGTACAGCTGGGGAGACTGCGGAAGTGCGTAGAAGGAGCCCTTGTGAACACGGGACGGAACGAGGTAGTCACGTGCGCCCTCGGGAGACGGCTTGATGAGGCACGGCGTTTCGATATCGATGAAGCCGTTTTCTGCGTAGTAGTCACGTGCGATCTTGGAAATTTCGGAACGCGCGATCAGGTTGTGTGCAAGGTCGGGACGGCGGAGGTCAAGATAGCGGTGCTTGAGGCGCAGCTCGGGCTTGACATCGCTGTTTTCAACGATTGCAAAGGGAGGTGTCTGGGACTTGGAGAGGATCTTCATCGAAGTGACTTCGATTTCGATCTCACCGGTCGGAATGTTCTTATTGACCGCGCCCTCGCCTCTTGCACGGACGGTACCGTGTGCACAGAGAACGAATTCTGCACGGACGTTGAATGCCAGATCAAAAATTTCGCGGTCGGTCGTTTCGCCGAATGCGAGCTGAACGATACCCGTTCTGTCACGCAGGTCGATGAAGATCAGAGAACCGAGGTCACGCTGTCTCTGCGCCCAACCCATGACGCAGACGGTTTCGCCGATGTTTGCGGCGGAAAGCTCAGCACAGTAGCAGGTACGCTTGTCCTGAGCGGTCAGATATGCTGCCATATTGTGAATCTCCTGTAAGTGATGAATTTTTGTATTAGGATTTGTATCTATTATAATATTATAGCACGGATAGCGGGAAAAGTCAATTCTTTTCACAAAAAGAACCCATCTTGACCGACAAAATCTGTTTGCCGCACACGATCACCCCCTCAAAAAAATTGCCCCATACACAAAACGTGTACGGGGAACAAAAACAATAAAAAAACTGTGTTTCCCGGACACGACAGAATAGCGTCTGCATCCGTTCAAGCACAGCGAATCTGTGAAATGATCGGTTACAGACGCGGCATATCGTCGTCACAGAGAACAAACAGTGCGCGCATCGGTTGAGTTCCTTTCCATTTGTCAGGATGATTCATTATAGCATAGTTTTTCGTGTTTGTCAAGCGATCGTTTTTCTTTTTTCAAACGCACCAACACTCTTGCTTTTTTCTGATCGTTATGCTATAATACTCTATAATAAAAGATAGAATTTTTCAGAAAGAGGTTCCCACCATGCTCGAACGCGACATCCCCGACCGCAATCTGTTTATGATGTGCAAAAAACCAAACCCCGCCGCCTTTACCGATGCGCCTGCGGGTTATCATATCCGCCCGATTCGCCCGGAGGAGATGGATTTCTGGTACAGCGTCCATTTTGATTGCGAGCCCGGTGACATTTCCCCGCATATTGCCTACATGAAAGACTATTTTCACCGTGTGTATGAACCGCGCAGAGACGAATTTTTCCGCCGCTGTCTTGTCATCTGCGGTGAGGACGATACACCGCTCGGTACTTGTTTTGCATGGTACGTCTATGATGCCGTCTGGACGATTCACTGGTATAAGGTCAGCAAGTGTCACGAGGGCAAGGGACTTGGACGTGCGCTGTTGTCCGCGGTTCTGAACACCGTGCCGGATGACGGATATCCCGTCTATCTGCACACCCAGCCGTCGTCCTTCCGCGCCATCCATCTGTACACGGAGTTCGGCTTTTCCCTGCTGGATGATCCCGCTGTCGGACACCGTGAAAACCATCTGTCCGAGTGTCTGCCGTATTTGGAATACTTCATGGGAGAAAAATATGACCGTCTGACTTATACAACATCGGACGGAACACTCCACCGTGCCGCACTGACGGTGGAAGACAATCGCTTTTGAAATATAACTGCCGCTGTGAAACGAACCTCACGGCGGCAGTTTTCTTCCTTTTATTATATATAGGATGCTGTCATCATGCGCACAAAAAAGTCGGGAATCGCACACAAAATCCCCCATATCCTCTTGCAATTTCCCATATTCTTTGGTATAATATAAAGGATAGAATCTAAAATTCCATTCTGAAAGGAAGTACATACATATGAGCGCAATCAAGGATATCAATCTCGCCAAGAGCGGCTGGGACAAGATCAACTGGGTCAAGAGCTACATGCCGATTCTGAATTCCATCAACCGTCGTTTTTCCGAAGAAAAGCCGTTTGCCGGCAAGAAAATTTCCATGTCCATTCATCTGGAAGCAAAGACTGCTTACCTTGCGCTGACGCTGGCTGCCGGCGGTGCGGAAGTTTACGTCACCGGATGCAACCCGCTGTCCACGCAGGATGACGTTGCGGCAGCTCTCGTCGATGCGGGCTTTGAAGTCAGCGCATGGCGCGGTGTTTCCGACGAAGAATACGAAGAACATCTGAAGAAGACCCTCTCCCTCTGCCCCGATGTCATGATCGACGACGGCGGCGACCTGACCCACCTGCTCCACGGTGAATGCCGCGAATACGGCAAGAATCTGATCGGCGGTGCAGAACAAACCACGACGGGTATTCACAGACTGCTCTCCCGCGAGAAGGCAGGCAAGCTCGACTACACGATGGTCGACGTCAACGACGCAGACTGCAAGCACCTGTTTGACAACCGCTACGGTACCGGTCAGTCCTCCCTCGACGGCATCATGAACGCGACCAACCTCATTATCGCAGGCAAGACCGTTGTCATCGGCGGCTACGGCTGGTGCGGTAAGGGTATGGCAATGCGCGCAAAGGGTATGGGTGCGGTTGTTGTTATCACCGAAATCGATCCCATCAAGGCAATCGAGGCTGTCATGGACGGCTTTACTGTCATGCCGATGGACGAAGCGGCAAAGGTCGGTGATCTGTTTGTCACACTGACGGGCTGCAACGATGTCATCCGCGACCGTCACTTCGCTGTCATGAAGGACGGCGCGCTGCTGGCAAACGCCGGTCACTTCGACGTTGAAATCAACAAGCAGGAGCTGGAAGCAATGGCAGTTGAGGTCTGGGAACGCAAGCCGAACATCCGCGGCTACAAGATGGCAGACGGCAGAGTCCTCAATCTCCTCGCAGACGGACGTCTTGTCAACCTCCCGGCGGGCAACGGTCATCCGGCAGAAATCATGGATATGAGCTTCGGTATTCAGGCGCTGTGTCTGGAATATCTCGTCAAGCACGCAGGAGAACTGGAACACAAGGTCTACCAGGTTCCG
>JAZTZC010000322.1:0-1933 GCA_045637265.1 Eubacteriales bacterium
GACTTGATTCAGCAGGTCTATTTAGAACTGTATGACATCCTGCGTCGGCGCGGTGCTTCCTACATCAAAAACGCCGATGCGATTATGATAAGGCTCACCCGACAGGCTTTGGCGAGGTACTATAAAAAGATGGGCAATCTCCGCGAGGTATACGAAGAACCGTCCGAGGACGGCATCGCGGCGGAAATCGAGGATATCGAATCCCTTTCCGTGGAAGAACTCACCGAGGACCGCGCGGTGCTTGACTGGACAGAGCAGTATCTTGCCTCACGCGGTGATGATGTACGAAAAATATTCCACCTCTTTTACCGATTCGATCTGACCATTGCGGAAATCGCACGACTGACAGACCGCTCCGAATCGGACATCAAAAATAAGCTCTACCGTACCTTAAAGGAAATCCGTACATACTGGAAAGGAGAAGATTCATGAAACTGAATGAAATGATCACAGAAGCAACGAAGCAGGATTATGTCGGATGTGATGCCGACAGCATCCTTGCACAGGCACAAACAACGATGACGGTACGCCCGCGCCTCTCCGGCATCAAAAAGATCATCCTGATTGCGGCGGCGATCTGTCTGGTCATCGGCTCCGTTTCGGCGGCAACTCTGCTCAGCGGCTTTGAAACTGCGTTCGGACATAAGATCGATACAGGACATGTTGAGGTATTGTCCTCGTCGACCGACAATCCCGATGTCATCTGGAATATCACAGAAACATGGTTTGACGAATATAATCTGCATATTGGCGGAACGTTAGTGACCCCCGAACCGCTTGATCCGACAGGCGATCACCGCGTTATGTGCTATTACAAGATTCCCGGTGAAGAAGAACATCACCTGATGCCCGGTTATATCTTCCCGAGCGGCGGAAACGAATCCGCATTTCTTGTCAGCGGCGGTACATACGGACACGGCGATGGTACTTTTTCCCGAACCGGATTTGACGGTGAAGAAGTCACGCTGGAGCTGAAATTCTGTATGCTGTATGATTATGCACAGATCCCGCACGTCGACGGTGAATCCTATTTTATCGAAGATTATATTACCATCCCCGGCGAGTGGATATACACAGTCGATCTTGAAAGCCGGGATGAGCAGGTTATTCATTGGAACGGAAGACAGGAAAGTCAGGCTCCCGCATCCTCCGAAGCGGTCGTTACTACAGTTACCATCAATGCATTTTCTATGGAAATCACCGGCGAAAATCTGACCTATTCCTATAATACAACGGATGGAAGAGCAGAAGCCTCCATCGGCGTCTGGCTGAAAATGAAGGACGGAACGTATCTGAACAAAAGCGCCGGCAATTTCGCAAGTACCGCCAATCGCGTCGAATACGGAAAGTATACCGACGATTTTATGATCTTCTGCTTTGAACAGCCCCTCGATCCAAATGAGGTAGAATCCGTCATTCTCCATGCAGACTGGATGACCATCCCCGCCGATGCGGAAGACTTCCTCATCAGAGACGGATTTGAATATTACCCGTCCATGGAAGAAGAAGAAGAAGAAGGCAGATTTGAAGCCTGGATCCCCGTCATGGAAATTCCGCTCGGTTAATTTCATAGAACAAAGACACTCCAAATCGGGGTGTCTTGTCTTTTATATGCGCAACATCCTTGACGAAGAATCAAAAGTGTGTTATCATAAATACAAAGATCAACACAGCGAAAAGAGGTACCCATTATGCTCGGCACATCCCTCCCGTTCCATTGGCTGCTTGCGGGCGGCGCACCCCTCGGCGACGTTCCCACAGTCCTCAACACGTTAAAAGCCCACGGTGTCAAAAGCATCGAGCTTCGCACCGTAAACCCCAATACCAATCCCGACGACGTTCTGTATGCCGCAAATCTTCTGTGGGACGCAGGCTTTGTCATCACCGTCCACGCCGCACCGAAGTCTGTGGAACGTGCGGTTGACGATGTCTT
>JAZTZC010000323.1:0-1749 GCA_045637265.1 Eubacteriales bacterium
GCATGAAGCCGGACCAGATGTTGAAGCCGAATGCGCAGGGCAGTGCGAGGATTGCAATCAGGACAAGATTGATGGCACAGGACTTCTTTCTGGACCAGCCTGCGGCATCCATACCGAATGCTATGATGTTCTCAAATACGGCAATAACCGTGGAAACCGCCGCGAAGATCATAAACAGGAAGAACAGCGCACCCCACCAGCGGCCGCCGGGCATTACGTTGAATACATTGGGCAGCGTCTGGAAGATCAGACCGGGGCCTGCACCCGGGTCAATGTCGAATGCAAAGCAGGAGGGAATGATGATTAAGCCCGCAACGAATGCGACGAAGGTATCGAGAGAAGCGATGACGATCGATTCGCCGAGCAGGGAACGGTCGCGGGAGATGTAGGAGCCGAAGATCGCCATGGAACCCATACCGATGGACAGCGTGAAGAATGCCTGACCGAGTGCCGCGAAGACGACCTCACCGACACCTGCTTCGATCATCTTGCCAAAGTCGGGAACGAGGTAATATTTCAGACCTTCCGCCGCACCGGGAAGGGTGATTGCGCGGATGGCAAGGATGGAAATGATGCCGAGCAGCGCGAGCATCAGAACCTTTGTGACCTTTTCAACGCCGTTTTTCAAGCCCAGAGAGCAGATGATCATACCGAGGACAACTGCCAGAAGCATGAAACAGACAACGATGACAGGATCAAGTGTCATGTCAACAAACTGTTGGGAAACCTGTTCCGGGGTCTGACCGGTAAAGTCGTTGCGCAGGAATTTGAAGAAGTAATAGAACATCCAGCCTGTGATGACCGTGTAGAACATCATCAGCAGGTAGTTGCCTGCACCGCCGATCCAGCTGAACCAATGCCACTTGGTGCCCTTCGGTTCGAGCGCTTCAAATGAACCGACGATACTCTTGCGGCTTGCACGGCCGACTGTGAATTCCATCGTCATGATCGGAAGGCCGAAGATGACCAGGAACAGAAGATAAATGAGAATAAATGCTGCACCGCCGTACTGGCCGACGATGTAGGGGAAACGCCATACGTTCCCAAGACCGATGGCACAGCCTGCGGAAATCAGAATGAATCCGAGGCGGGAACCAAACCGTTCTCTTTCCATAAGAAAATCTCCTTTGTGATAATAAATTTTCGTATTAATTATATCATATCCGGCGGTATTTGTCCATTGTTTTTTCGAATTTATGTAACAAAATTTTCTCGTTCGCATATAATGACATCGTATACCAACATCCGATGAAAAGGAGAATACCATGGCAATTAAAATTTACATCGATCAGGGACACAATCCGGAAAATCCCAATGCAGGTGCGGAAGCCAACGGTGTCCGTGAACAGGACATATCTTATGCGGTCGGTACGGCACTTTATGATCTGCTGTCATCTGACCCCGCCTTTGAGGCGCGTCTGTCACGTCCCGACCAGAATGTCATTCTCGGTACAAGCAATACAACAAGTCTTGCGGCACGTGTCAACGATGCCAATGTATGGGGCGCGGATTATTTCATCAGTCTGCATACGAATGCATCGGAATCCCCCTCGGCCACAGGAAGTGAAGCGTTCGTTTTCAGTCGTACCTCCCCTGCATTTCCGCTGGCAGAGGATATTCTGATGTGGCTTCGTTATGAAACAGGTCTGCGTACACGAGGTGTATTTGTACGGCCGGGTCTGTATGTCCTGCGCAACACCGCTATGCCGGCAACACTGGTGGAGCTTGGGTTTATCACCAATCCCACCG
>JAZTZC010000324.1:0-4357 GCA_045637265.1 Eubacteriales bacterium
GATGGGGTCGAGCGCCGCCGTTGGTTCGTCCAGAATGATGAACGGCGAATCCTTGTACAGCGCACGGGCAAGTGCGATCTTCTGCGCTTCGCCGCCGGAGATGTTGATGCCATCGTCACTGCGATCTTTGTACAGGTAGGTTTCCAAACCGGCTTCCATTTCCTCCAGCCGTTCGCCAAAGCCTGCTTTCACCAGACAATCCTTCGCTCGATCCGCATCATACTGTTCTGCAGATGCAACATTCTGTCCGATCGTATAAGGAAACAGCTTGAAATCCTGGAAGACCACGGAGAAAATATCCATATAGTCATGGTAATCGTATTTGCGGATGTCAATGCCGTTGAGAAGGATTTCACCCTCAGTCGGGTCATACAGACGGCACAGGAGCTTGATAAAGGTAGTTTTGCCCGAACCGTTCTTTCCCACAACTGCAAGCTGCTGTCCGATCCGGAACTGCATGGACACATTCCGCAGTGCCCAGACATCTGTGCCGGGATACTTGAAGGATACATTCCGGAATTCCACGGTGTATTTATTATCGGAACGCTTTTCCGTTGTCAGGGAACCCTGATACATGACATTGGGAAGATCCATGTATTCAAAGAACAGCTTGACAAACGGTGCATTATTGCGGATATCACCCCAGATGGACAGGAATATCCCGACGCTTCCGGCAATATTCGACACTGCACCGATGTACTGGGTGATCCCGCCAACACCAAATGCACCTGCCCATGCTTTCAGACAGATGTACAGGTAAATTATCAGCGTGAAGATGTGAGAAACGGTGCCGGATGCCATATTCAGAACGCCTACTTTACCGCGGTTGAGGTTGGCAAAATATCCGCGTGAGCCGAACAGCCCATACTTGTCAAGGCTGTGCGTCATGCAGATTCTGTCAATCCGGTACATACGCATATTGGCAGCGGCACTCTTGTCGTACCCCATGAATCCAAACCATCCGAACAGACGATTGGTAAGATTGTGATTCCCGCTGTTTTTTGCATAATATGTACCGACTTTGTTGCTGATGAGGGAGGACACACAGGGAATAGCGACCATGACAGCGATGATTCCGACGAGAAACAGCGGATTATTCAGAATTGTCCATCTGCCTGCACTTTCCGGTACATGGCTGGTAAAGAGAGTGACAGTCAGTACAATGCCACCCAAAATTGAAAAAATAGGAGAAATAATGGAATTCAAGTTTCTCCGAATCTGCAGGAGTCCCCAACCACCGCCCGCGGCGTTCTGCTCAATGGTATGGAGCATTTTATGGGTTTCCGGATCATCGATACGAACAAAATCCATGTCCAGATTTTTCGCAACGAACAGATGATGGTACGATGACCCTATTTTTTCGCTTTCTGCATCGTTCCAACGGCTGAGCAGAGCACCGATCAGCGAAATGATCGCAGCAGAACCGAGTGTCAGGAGAACCAGCGACCACAGTCTTTTCGGATTACGTCCGCCTGCCAGTTCATCAATGATCTGTGCGGAAAAAGAGATGCCTACATATGGTGTCAGGGCACTCCAAATGGCGAGGATCACACTGGTGAGAATGGCTTTCGGCTGCATCCGGTACAATAGCTTGAATCCACGCAGGGTTACAGAACAGACTTCCTTCGCTGTCATCTGCTTTTCATCTTTCTTTCTCATATCTCACGCCTCCTTTTCCTCGGGATGATAATCGTCACGGTAATACCGGCTCTGAATTTCGAACAGCTCGGCATACCGTCCGCCGAGAGCCAGAAGTTCCTCATGGGTACCTTCTTCCGCGATGGTGTTGTTCTCGATCAGAATGATCCGATCGCAGAAGCGGGTAGATGCAAGCCGATGGGAAATGTAAACGGCACTTTTCCCGGCAGTCATGTCGTTGTATTTGCGGTAGATTTCGGATTCTGCGATGGGGTCAAGGGCGGCAGTCGGCTCATCCAGCAGCAGGACAGGCGCATCCTTGTACAGTGCCCGTGCCAGCATCAGCCTCTGTCTTTCACCGCCGGACAGTTCCACCGCATCTTCATATACTTCACGGTTGAGTGTGGTTTCGTATCCATTCGGCAGAGATTCAAACTTCGCCGTCAGATCTGCCTGAGCTACGCAGCGTTTCACTTTATCCATGTCGATGTCAGTTTCCGAAGCGGCTACATTAACGGCCAGACTACCGGGAATGGTGGTCAGCTCCTGAAAAATGGCGGAAAACTTTTCGTAATATTCCCGGCGATTCAGAGTACGGATGTCAACGTCGTTCCATGTCACCTGACCTTCCGTAGGATCATACAGACCGGAGATTAGCTTCACAAGGGTGGTTTTTCCGGCACCGTTCAGACCGACAATCGCCAGTCGTTCACCCGACCGCAGAGTAAGATTCACGTTTTTCAGTGTATCTTCCTCCGCTCCCGGATACCGGAAGGACACATTTTCCAGTCGGATTTCCGCCGGACGGTTGTTTTCGCAGGGAACTGGATTACCGTCTTCAAATTTGTACGGCTCCGGATACTGGATACACTCAATGGCATTGGAAAGATCGAGACACTTGTTGTGCAGGTTGGCAAAATCGGACAGAATGCCCCATACCCAGCTGGTAAATCCCCCGACAGCAGAAAAATACAGCAGAAATTCTGATGCGGCCATACCACCATCAATAACCATATTGATCAGATAAAAATAGGCGATACCATTGCGCAGGAAGGTCAAAACAATGTCAACAATGTTGCTCCAAATATAAACTCTTGCTGCTCTCATGTGAAATGCGTGGAGAAGCCGCATGGATGAAGTAAATATGGACTCAAACCACGAACGCATTCCAAAGATGCGAATATCCTTTGCTGCGTCTATTTCACCAGCAACTGTGGTACAGTTAATGGCACGCTCTATATCAGCAGATTCCTCTCTGTGCCTGTATTCCCAGCCGCCGATGTATTTGTTCAGATAGTACCCGGCAATGGTGGTAGCAAGCATAATGATCAGCAGAAGCGGTTCCACATTAGTCAGAAGCAGTATGTAGATAATGAATCCGGCGATATTCCGCAGCAGACCGAACAGGGTTCCCCAGATGGATTCCGCAGCGGCAGAATTGCTGTTGGTACAGCTTCCCGCTTTCTCCTTGAGTTTATTGAATTCTTCGCTTTCCACATTACAGTAGGATGTAGTCGCGCATTTGTCGTTGATCAATGCCCCCACTGCAACGCGAAGTGTAATCTTCCGGTAATGGTCTACACCACTGATATAGGTATTGATACAGTTTATGACAATCAGCAGTCCGATCATCAGTGCAATCGTTCCAATCAACTCACCCACCGGAACCTTCTGTTCAACCGCACGCAGAACCATCGGTGAGATAAACAAATTTACCAGATTCTGTACTATCGCCAGTGCTGTCATAATCAACCCGCCCCACAGAATCATCGGCTCATGCTTCAGTGCGAGTTTGACCATAAATACGATGCAGGCCGGCATTTTGTATTTCGGTTTCTGCACTTTTTTTCTTTTCTTCTTAATGGCAATCATAATGAAAACCTCCTTTGATGTGAGTCTATCATATCACAAATCCCCGGATTTGTGTGAATCCGGGGATGAATCGTTATTTCCGGGTGACGAATTGCATATTGTACTGCAAATAATCATACCTGCGGAAGCAGTATTTCTGTTGTGAACGCTCCGTCCTCACTATTGCGGCTGATGTATCCCTCAAGCCGTTCCACAATCGCATCTATGCGAATAAGACCAAATCCGTGTCCGTCGCCCTTGGTGCTGCGGAACAGCGTACCTTCCTTTTTCATCTTCTTACCGGCGCTAAAGTTCGTGAAGGAAATATATAACTGTGTGTTCTTCATATCCATGTAAACACGAATCAAGCGTTGTTCCGGTGGGAGCTTCATGCTTGCTTCAATGGCATTGTCAAAGAGATTGCCGATGATGCAGCACAGATCAATCTCCGAGGATTTCAGCTTGATGGGTATATGTGCATCCGCCACGACCTCAATGCCTTTCGCTTTCGCAAGCGAGATCTTGGAATTGAGAATAGCATCGGTCATAGGGTTGCCGGTCTTGATAACCGTGTCAACGGTAGTCAGATCTTCGTCGAGCAGGTCAAGATAATTCTTGATGGCACCGAGGTCGCCTGTAGCTGCGTATGCTTTCATCGTCTGAATGTGGTTACGGTAGTCGTGTCGCCAACCACGAATCTGACGGTACATATTATCCACTTCCCGGTAATGCGTTTCAATCAGCTCGTGCTGATAGGAAGCGATCTGTTTTTCTATTTTCTTTGAAAACAATCCCATACGCCTTACCTCATGTTGATGATCGCTCGGTTGATGCCGTCATACGCTCCCCGTGGGAGAGGAATGGCGGT
>JAZTZC010000325.1:0-4372 GCA_045637265.1 Eubacteriales bacterium
CGACTCAACAGCAGGTTATCGAAGCACAGCTCACCAATGACCGCGCCATGCTTGCATCTCTCGACGAAGATGAAGAAAAGCTGTCCCGTGCCGGAGATGCGTTCCGCGAGGAGCATGACCGCCTGCAGAAGCAGTATGACGATACGCTCATCCGCGAACAGCAGTTGAAAGAAGAACGTACCGAAACGGAAAAGGTGCGCGAAGCAGCAGGTCAGGCACTGAACGAGGCACAGAAAACGCTGTCCCGTCACCAGATCAAGCTTGCCGAAACTGCACGTGACATTGCGGCGGCAGAGGGTTCTGTGTCTGCGGAAGAAGCCGCCATTGCCGCAATCACAGCGCGCACGGAAGCATTCGGACAGGAAAACGCATCGCTTGTCGAGCGCAGAACGGCATATCAGGAACAGATCAAAGAAAACCGCGCCGCCATCACAAAGCTGGAGGCTGAGGCTGTGAAAACCGATGAGGAAGCACGGCAATACCGCGCCATGACGCTCGACTGTGAGCAGAAGGCCTCGGCGCTCCGTACACAGATCAAGGAGCAAACCCACACCAAGGAACTGCTGCTCCGTCAGTTCACCAAAGCAGAAAACAAGCTTGGACAGGCGCAGAACGAACAGGATAAAAAGGTATCCGCCCTCTGGGACGAATACGAGCTGACCTACTCTGCCGCCGCGCTGCTCGGATATCCCGCCGTAACCGAGGATACCCGCACGCAGACCGCAACTCGTCTGTCGGGATTGAAATCCAAGATCAAGGCACTCGGTCCTGTCAATGTCTCCTCCATTGAGGAATATACGACCGTCAAGGAGCGTTATGATTTCATGACCGCGCAGGTTGAGGATCTGACCAAATCGAAAACCGATCTTGCGGACATCATTTTCGGTCTTGAGGGTGAAATGCGCACCCGCTTCTCCGAGGCAATGCGCCAGATCAATCATCATTTCCAGATCGTCTTCCGTGAACTGTTCGGCGGCGGTCATGCAGAACTGATCCTGTCGGAGCCGGACAACATTCTGGAATCCGGCATTGAAATCAACGTCGCTCCGCCCGGTAAGATCATCAAAAATCTGATGCTTCTGTCCGGCGGCGAGCAGGCATTTGTCGCCATTGCACTCTACTTTGCGCTTCTGAAGGTCAACCCCTCTCCGTTCTGTATTCTGGACGAGATCGAAGCGGCACTTGATGAAGTGAATGTAGACCGTTTTGCAGATTATCTGCACAAGAACACCGATCGAACACAGTTCATTGTCATTACGCACAGACGCGGTACCATGGAGGTTGCTGACCGCCTGTACGGTGTCACGATGGTCGAACGCGGTATTTCCACCGTTCTGTCCATCGGCGCAAATGAAGTTGCTAAATTTCAGGATAACTTAAAATAATTCGAATAGCAGAAATAAAGGATTAACATATGGGATTTTTTGAAAAATTAAAAGAAGGTCTGAAAAAGACCAAGGAAGCCGTTTTCAAGCAAGTTACCTCCCTGTTCTCCCGCTACACCGTCATTGATGACGATCTGTATGAGGAGCTGGAAGAGATTCTGATCACCTCCGACGTCGGTGTCGGCACTACGGAACAGATTCTGGAATCTTTGCAGGAGGCAGTCCGCCGCGACAAGATCACAGAGCCGGAGGACGCACGTCAGGCACTGATGAAAATCCTTGCCGAGATGATCGGTGAGGGAGAACCCTTGAATCTGTCCACATCCCCTGCCGTTGTCCTCGTCATCGGTGTCAACGGTGTCGGCAAGACCACCTCCATTGCAAAGATCGCAAACCTGCTCAAAAAGGACGGCAAAAAGGTTGTTCTTGCCGCCGCAGATACGTTCCGTGCCGCCGCAATTGATCAGATCGCGGTCTGGGCTGACCGTGTCGG
The DNA here is from genome assembly GCA_045637265.1 of Eubacteriales bacterium. Taxonomy (GTDB): domain Bacteria; phylum Bacillota; class Clostridia; order Oscillospirales; family CAG-272; genus RGIG3925. The sequence continues at coordinate 1,879 of JAZTZC010000325.1, forward strand.
TGTCGAACTTGTCCGCCACGACGAAGGTTCCGATCCCGCGTCTGTCGTTTATGATGCCATCAGCGCCGCAAAAAGCCGCCACGCCGATGTGCTGATCGTCGATACCGCCGGACGTCTGCACAACAAGAAAAACCTGATGGACGAGCTTGCCAAAATCAACCGCGTCATCAGCCGTGAGCTGCCCGATGCGGCACGCGAAACCCTGCTGATTCTCGACGCAACCACCGGTCAGAATGCCGTCATTCAGGCATCCGAATTCAAGAATGCCGCTGATATCACGGGTCTTGTTCTCACCAAGCTCGACGGTACAGCCAAGGGCGGCATCGTCTTCTCCATTAAGCGTGAACTCGATATTCCCGTCAAATTCATCGGTGTTGGTGAGCAGATGGAAGATCTGCAGGTCTTTCACGCAGATGAGTTTGTAAAAGCAATGTTCGAAGAGTAATAGGGGGACACCACACATGAAAATCGTACTTGCGTCCAGAAACGCACATAAGATCAAAGAGCTTTACGCATTCATTTCCCCCATTGATCCGTCCATCGAAATTCTTTCCCTTGATGACATCGGCTTTGTCGGTGATATCGAGGAGGACGGAACCACGTTTGAAGAAAACGCGCTCATCAAGGCAAAGGCCGTTGCCAAAATGGGTTATATCGGCATTGCCGACGACTCCGGACTTTCGGTCGATGCACTCGGCGGTGCACCCGGCGTCTATTCCGCACGTTACTCCGGCGAGCACGGCGACGACCATAAGAACAACATGCTGCTGCTTGAAAACATGAAAGACGTTGCCGACGAGGATCGTACCGCACAGTTCGTTTCCGTTATCGCCTGTGCATTTCCCGAGGATTCCCACGAACCGATCGTCTGCCGCGGCGAATGTCCCGGTACAATCTTGCATGCCTATCGCGGAAACGGCGGCTTCGGCTACGATCCGCTGTTCTACTACGCGCCGTTTGACAAGACCTATGCGGAAATGATTCCTGAAGAAAAGAATCAAATCTCGCACCGCGCAAACGCAATGGCACTGTTTATCGCCAAGTTCAAGGAAATTTTCCCAACTTTATAATTTATTTGAGGTATTTATGACAAGCAAACAAAGAGCCTATCTCCGTTCCATGGCCTCCCAGATCGATACCATTTTCCAGATCGGCAAAGGTGGTATCTCCGAGGAAATGTGCAAGCAGATTTCCAACGCCCTCGATGCCCGCGAGCTGATCAAACTCCGTGTTCTTGACAATGCAGAATATCTGCCGCGTGAAGCTGCTGAAGAAATTGCGGAAGCGATTGACGCCGAAGTCGTTACGGTCATCGGCACCAAGTTCGTTCTGTTCCGTGTTTCTTCCAAGGAAAAGAACCGCAAAATCGATCTGTCAGCCATCAAGTAACATGAAGCTCGGTATTTACGGCGGCACATTCGGTCCCGTGCATCTCGGACACATCCGCGCCGCACATGCATTCCTTGATGCCTGCTGTCTCGATCGGCTGTATATTCTGCCGACCGCAATTTCGCCGCACAAGGCAGTCTCTCAGGCCGACACACCCGAGGATCGCCTGCAAATGCTGAAGCGTGCATTTTCTGAGCCGGATTATGCGGATGACCGTATCGTTGTCTCCGATTACGAGCAGAAACGCGGTGGGAAAAGCTACACCATTCTGACGCTGGAGCATTTTGCAAAGGAATCGAACGATATCACGATGCTGTGCGGTACCGATATGTTTCTGACGCTGGAGCGCTGGTACCGCGGTGAAGACATTCTGCGTATGGCAGACATCTGCTGTCTGTGCCGTGACGATGATCCTGCCTCAATGAACGAAATCGAGAAAACCGCTGCATATTACCGTGACACATACGGGACAACCGTTGTTTTGCCGCCGTTTTCTCCGCTCGTCATTTCTTCCACCGAAATCCGCGCCCGCATTGCCGCAGGACAGTCAACCAATGACGTTCTGCCCGCATCCGTACGCAACTATATCGACGAGCACGGCTTATACCGTGCATAAAAGGAATCATAACCGTGACCATTTATAACGAAGCCACAATCGAAGCTGTTGCCCGCGAAATTCCGCAGTTTATCTCGGGCAAACGGCTCAATCACACCTATGCGGTAGAGCGCGAATGTCGTGTACTCGGTGCGCTGTTTTCTGCTCACCCGACACTGATGTCGGAGGAGGATGTTTATAAACTGCGCATCGCCGCTCTTCTGCATGACATCACCAAGGAAAAATCCGTCGAGGAGCATGCCGCCCTCGCCGCACAGTATCACATCCCGCTGTCTGATCTTGAAAAAAGTGCCCCCAAGGTGCTTCATGCCAAAACAGCACCGCCGCTGGCACGCCAGACAATCAACGCAAAGCTCGGGTGTTGTGTCGCAGACGACGCTGTCTGTGATGCCATCCTTACGCATACCACAGGCGCGGCGCAAATGAGTCTGATCGGCAAGCTGCTTTATCTTGCTGACTATATCGAGGAAACCCGTACGTTTGAGGAAA
>JAZTZC010000326.1:0-2071 GCA_045637265.1 Eubacteriales bacterium
GTGTCCGGCAACCGTCGGATGAACGCCGTCACCGATCCAGTATTCCGCGGGCGCAAGAGAACATGCATCGTCAAACATTGTCTGCAGCGGAAGGAAAATCTGTCCGCATTCCGATGCGATGGTTCTGACGGCATCCGCACGCAGCGCCGTTTCTGTCTTGAAATACTCCCAGTTGTCCGCTGTTGCACCGCAGTTTAATACAAACGGCTCCATTAAGATCATGCGGACATCGGGAAGCGCTTTTTTCGTATCTTCAACCAGCATTTTGTAGACGCGGTAGAAGCGATCAGCTTCAACACCGTTCTGTCCGCCGATTTCGTGCCAGACATCGTTGACACCGACGAGGATGGACAGCACATCGGGATGATGGTTCCAGCAGTCCGCCTTGATGCGTGCGTAGACATCAACAATGCGGTTACCGCTGATGCCGAGGTTGGTAAAGGAGAACATGTTCGGATATTTTGCCGCAAGGGTCGCCGCACAGAGCATGGCGTAGCCCTGTCCGATGTTCAGAAGACTGCCGCGTTCCGAATTGCGGCCGGTATCGGTGATGGAGTCACCTTGAAACAGAATTTTCATGTTGGATTCCTTTCATATGTTTTTTAGCATAAGCCTGTAGTTATGAAGTTGGGTTTGATCACAGATATATCCGCATTTCTCCGCGACACGTGCGGAACTTGCGGATACCGCATATCCGTAATGCGGAACGGCTCCGCTTGCAAACAGATCCCTTGAAAAACACATGACAAGATCGCAGGCATAGCCGTGACCTCGAAACCGCGGCTCAACATAAAGCCATCCGATGTCGTAAATGTTTGCATAGCCGCACTCTGCGCGCAGATATCCGGCAATTTCGCCGTTGACACGCAGAATGTACCACTTGACATCCGAAAAGACGGTACAAGGTACAAACATATCGGCATTCATGGATTCGCTGTCCAACGCCCCTGTGGCAGTCGCTTGTGCGATCTCGTCTTTGTCAGATGCGCGGTACAGGGAGACGGATGCGTCTGTATTGGTTTTTGGTGACAGCAGCTGCTCTGCTGTACGAATATAATAAACAGGACTTGCGGGATATTCCGGGGAGGTCAGGGTGTAACGGCTTTGGATGATCGGCAGTCCCAGCACCGCAGAATACGGTGTCCGCAGCTCGATGTCCTCAAACGAGTCCTTTACCGTGTCCACATAGTCCATGCATTCGGCGATCAGTTTTTGATTCTCCGTATACAGAAGGATCAGCAAAAAACCGACATCATATTGTTTGACTTGAATGAAATCGGTCAGCGGATCGGATGCATCGCGAACAAAACAGACGATTTCATTGACCTTGTAATCTTCGCCGGCAAGGGAGAGATCCGTACACCAGTGATAATACCGTGCACGGTCAGAGGCATCCAGTGCGGCGATCATCGCTTGATTGTCAATTATCATGATTTCCTCCCGATATGGAAATATCAGTCCTGCAATGTTTTGGCCGCTTCTGTCAGCATCCCAAGTGCCGACTCAAAATTCACACCGTACCAGCGGCGATCGGCATCTGCCATGGTATTTCGGATACAGGCAAGCGTGAAATCAACGGCAAGCGTCAATGCATCTGCAAGCGACATTCCACGTGTGATGGTACCCGTGACGACCGATGCGAAAATATCGCCCGTACCGTGAAATTGTGCCGAAAGATGTTCGTTTTCATAAAGCGCAAAGGTATCGGTTTCGCGGTCATACGACATTGCACCGATCTTGTTTTCATGGAAAGAAACCCCGGTCAGGACGGTTGTTTTACAGCCAAGCGCTGATAACCTGCGCAGAATTGACTTGATTTCATCCTCGGTGCATCGGTGTTCGGGATACGGAATCCCAAGCATATACGATGCCTCTGTCAGATTCGGTACAATGATATCTGCTTTTTTGCAAAGTGAGGTCATTTCCCGTGCAAAGGCTTCGTCAAAGCCGGTGTACAACTTGCCGAAATCCGCCATCGCAGGGTCAACGATCACACGCAGCTCGGGATTGGACTGTTTGAGAAGATCAATGACATGAGAAACAATGCGGATCTGTTCAAACGAGCCGAGAT
>JAZTZC010000327.1:0-2357 GCA_045637265.1 Eubacteriales bacterium
ATGTGCGGCTGGAACGAAATCAAAATCGTTTCCGTCTTCGGTATCGCGGCGCTGATCTTCTGTGCCGTGACCTATCTGCTCGATTATATCCTGCTCTGATGTTTTATCCATACCAATGCCTTGAACGATCCAAAGAAAGGAGAGCCGTCTGATGAACACCAATCAAACGAATCCGCGCCGCACGTCCGCACAGCCGTCTCAAAGACCGCAATCCGCTCGTCCGACGCAGGGCAGAACGCCCAATCAGCCCCATCCGTCACAGCGTCCGCAGACCGATGCATCCGCATCCCGTCCGCAGACAGCCGCTGAAGCTGCACCGACGCGGGCACAGGCACAGACCGGGACATCCGCACGCCGTCCTGCTGCCAATCCAACCGCACAGCATCCGACCGCACGCCGTCCCGTCCGTACCCCGCCGCCCCCGCAAAGCACATCAAAATCTGCAGAACAGGAGCAGCCACTGGAAACCGTTATCCGTCTGCGCGGCTCAGTCGACCGTCCTTTCCTGATTCTCGTTATCATCCTCGTTCTGATCGGCTCAGCCATGGTCTTCTCCGCAAGCTATGCTTATGCCGAATATCACTTTGGTGACAGTCTGTACTTCATCAGTTCCCAGCTGCAATGGGTTGTCGTCGGCTTCGGATTCATGTTTATCGCGATGAACTTCGACTACCGTTGGTTCCAGAAGCTGACCATGCTCGCCTTCTTCGGTACCTTTGTCCTGCTCTGTCTTGTTCCGGTCATCGGTAAGGTTGTAAACGGTGCAAAACGGTGGATCGTTATCGGTCCGATTCAGATTCAGCCCTCGGAAATGATGAAGCTGGCGCTGGTCATGGTACTGGCACTTTACATCGCCGCAAACCGCGGTCAAATGGGAAAATTCCGTTATGGTATTCTGTTCCCGTACACCATCATCGGTGCGGTATGCTTTGTCACGGCTCTGGAAAAACATCTGTCCGCGACGATGATTCTCCTGATGATCGGTACACTCGTCATCTTCATCGGCGGTGCACCCGTCAAATGGCTTGCCATCTTCATGGGTTCCGGTGCAGGACTCGTCGCACTTGCCATCGCGTTCTTTGACTACGCCCGACAACGTGTCGAATACTGGCTCGTTCCAGAAAATGACCCGGGTGCTGCGGGATATCAGCTTCTGCAGTCGCTGTATGCCATCGGTTCGGGCGGCGCGCTCGGTACGGGACTTGGCAACAGCCGACAGAAATATCTGTATCTGCCCGAGGCACAGAATGACTTCATCTTCGCGGTCATCTGCGAGGAATTCGGCTTCATCGGTGCTGTCACACTGATCGTCCTGTTCGGTTTGCTTCTGTGGCGCGGCATCGTCATTGCCATGCATGCGCCCGACACATATTCCTCCATTCTGACCCTGGGTATCATCTCCCAGGTCGGTCTGCAGTGTATTATGAACATCGCCGTTGTCACAGGCTCGATGCCCGTTACCGGTGTTTCCCTGCCGTTCTTCTCCTACGGCGGCTCCTCCCTTATCATGCTGCTCGTTGAGATGGGCATGATTCTATCCGTTTCGCGCTATTCGTATCAGCAGAAGAAGTAGATTTCAGAATTTTTCAGTTTTTTCTTCATCCACTGCGGCGGGAGCAAGCCCCTGCCCTACGGCATCCCATATTTGTCTCAATCCACATTAACAACATCCCTATCATCCTTTAATTCAGAAAGGAATCCATCATGAGAGTTTTAATGACAGGCGGCGGTACCGGCGGTCACGTCAATCCCGCACTCGCGATTGCCAATACCATCCGTGAACGTGAACCCGATTCCGAAATTGCGTTTGTCGGTACCTCGCGCGGCATCGAAAACAAACTCGTGCCCAAGGAAGGCTATCCGCTTCACCACATCGAAATCCGCGGTCTGCGCCGTTCCCTGTCTCTTCAGAATCTGAAAACCGCTGTCATGGTGCTCACCTCAGTTTCCAAGGGCAAAAAGCTGATAAAGCAGTTCAAGCCGGATATCGTTATCGGCACAGGCGGATATGCATGTTTTCCGATTATGAAGGCTGCCGCACTGATGGGGGTTCCGACAGCACTGCATGAATCCAACGCGTATCCCGGGGTCGCTGTCAAGATGCTGGAATCCTCCGTTGACCGCATGTTCATCAACTTCGAGGACTGCAAAAAGAACTTAAAGCATCCCGAACGCGCCATGGTTGTCGGTAATCCTCTGCGCTCCAAGCCCGGTATGATCTCCTATGACGATGCAAGAAAAGAACTTGGCATCACGGGCAAGTACCGTCATTTTCTGCTCTCCTGCGGCGGCTCAATGGGCGCGGAACAGGTTAACTTCGCGATGCTGGATCTGATGAAGGAATACACCTCCAAGCA
>JAZTZC010000328.1:0-2415 GCA_045637265.1 Eubacteriales bacterium
GGTATAAATGCGCAGGGTCTCTTCCACCTGCTTCAGCTTGAAGTTGACAAAAGCGCCGGTGGACTTGCCGATCCAGTTCTCCTGCTGCTGTCTGACCATGGGCAGGTAGTCCACCTTGTCCAGGCCCTGGAGCAGACGGTCGGCATACTCGGTGATGCGCAGATACCAGACGTCCTTGGACTTCTGGACGATATCGGAATGGCAGATATCGCACTTACCGCCCTGGGAGTCCTCGTTGGACAGAACGACCTTACAGGACGGGCAGTAGTTGACGAGCGTGGTTGCACGGAAGACCAGACCTTCGTCGAACATCTTGCGGAAGATCCACTGCGTCCACTTGTAGTAGCCTTCTTCGGTGGTATCAACAACGCGGGTCCAGTCGAAGCCGAAACCGACGCGCTTCAGCTGAGAGGTGAAGTTTGCGATGTTGGTGTCGGTGACCACACGCGGATGGGTGTTGGTCTTGATTGCGTAGTTTTCCGTCGGCAGACCGTATGCGTCAAAGCCGATGGGGAACAGGACGTTATAGCCCTGCATACGGCGCTTACGGGAGACGACTTCCAGACCGGAGTACGCCTTGATGTGACCGACGTGCATACCTGCGCCGGACGGATAGGGGAATTCTACCAGACCGTAGAACTTCTTCTTGGAATGATCCTCGGATGCATGGTAGATGCCGGCATCTTCCCATTTCTCCTGCCACTTTTTCTCAATGTTGATAAAATCGTGCTTCATGGTGTTTGTGTTTCTCCTTATTTCAGTAATGCGGAAATGTCAATGTCCTTGGAATCGGACCAGAGCTTTTCGAGGTTATAGAAATCGCGGGTTTCTCGCTGGAAGATGTGTACGAGGACAGAGCCGTAGTCGATGATGATCCATGTGCCTTCGTTGTAGCCTTCCATACGCAGATAGTCGACCTTGGCAAGACCCATTTTGTATTCGAGTTCGCCTGCAAGTGCCTTAACCTGCGTGTTGGACGTACCGGTGCAGAGGACAAAATAATCGGCGACGATCGTCTGATCAAAGACTTCAAGCACCTTGATGTCCTGCGCCTTGTGTGTGTCGAGCAGAGCAACAATGGCATCTGCCCAGTCTTTGGGTTCAGCGGCGGAAAGATCGGGCATCTTGGTCTCGCCGTTTTCGGTTTCGATGATGTTGATGTTTTCCATATTCGGTTCCTTTCAATTTCATTCCTTGATTGGTGGACTTTTGTGAAACAAAAAGCACTTTCATCTGTTTGTTACCCGCAAAAATCCTGATAACAAAGAGACGAAAGCGCCGAAACGCATCCGGGGTACCACTCTTTTTCATTCCAACCGATGTGCCGTTTGGAATGCACTTGTTTTCATGACAGTTTCTGCTCCGCGGCGAGTTCAACTCGTATCCCTGTGTCTTGCACCGACCGACACTTCTCTGCAAGGGAATCGGAAATTTACTGCTCCGCATCATCACATTTGAAATGATATACAATTATTATACCATGCAACAGCGTTTTTGTCAAGGCAAAACGCAGGATTTGTTGCTTTTGATCCTTGATTTTCTGCTATTTTCCGGGGGTCAGCGCGATCGGAATCCCATTTTCCGAAAGCCCTGCCGCAGTAGCGGAATCTGCGGTCAGATACGTTTTGTAATAGGACAACAGCGCAGGTCTTTGGGTGTTTGTCAGGCGGTAATCGCGGTCGAACACCTTGTCGTCCACCGGTGTATGATAGACATTGAGATGTGCGTTGACACTTTCCCAGACCCCTTGACGGGAGAGAACATAATACCATGCACCGCTGCTGCCGTATTCTCTGCAGTCGGTGCCGGGAAGCGTCAAAAAGGTCACGTTCGACAAATCGAGCTTCTGGGCACTTTTTGCGAAATACAAAAGATCAGAGAGTGAAAGGCTTGTGGACAGGTGTGCCGTTGCTGTTTTCAAGAGGGCGGGGAGCTGTAAAATGGAGATCTCTTTGGCTTTGGACAGCAATGCCGAGAGAAACAGCTTCTGTACATCGACACGTCCGAGGTCACCCCGTACATAGCCGGAACGGAATCGTACCAGACCCTCTGCCTGTGTACCGTTCAAAAGCTGTGTTCCGGCAGAGATGTGGATGGACAGATTTTGTGCAGGATCGTCGTAATCCATATCACACGGAACATCGACTGTCACACCGCCGAGGGCATCGACGGCTTCACGGAACGCCTGTAAATTGCAAAGCACCCAATGATCGATACGGATACAGAGGGTTTCCTCCAGTGATCTGCACAGCATGTCCATCGCATCGGCATCCACGGACGCGGAGCTGTTTTTCTTTGCAGAATTGCGTTTTTTTGCCCAGAGGGCATTGATTTTTCCGCCGTCAAGATAGGTATCGCGCGGAATCTGGACAACGGATGCTTGTCCGTTTTTGGTATCAAAGGAGACCAGCAACA
>JAZTZC010000329.1:0-6210 GCA_045637265.1 Eubacteriales bacterium
CTATATCCGTACCTACCGCGTCAAGCGCGACCTGAAATGGACAACGCCGTCTCCTTACGGTGAAATTGACATCACAATCAATCTGTCCAAGCCCGAAAAGGACCCCAAGGCAATCGCCGCCGCAAAGAACGCACCGCAGGCCGGCTATCCCAAGTGCGCACTTTGCCGTGAAAACGAAGGCTTTGCAGGATCTCTGCGCGCTGCGGCACGTCAGAATCACCGCATCCTGCCGATCACGATGGCGGGAGAACCGTGGTTTTTACAGTATTCTCCGTATGTTTACTACAACGAGCACTGCATCGCGCTGTCCGGCGAGCATCGCCCGATGAAGATCGAGCGCAAGACGTTTGAGCGCATGCTGGACTTCGTTGAAATTTTTCCGCATTACTTTATCGGCTCCAATGCCGATCTGCCCATCGTCGGCGGCTCGATTCTCAGCCACGACCACATGCAGGGCGGTCACTATACCTTTGCCATGGAGCGCGCTCCCATCGAGATCGAAATGGCGTTCCACGGCTACGAGAACGTCAAGGCTGGCATTGTACGCTGGCCGCTGTCCGTCATCCGTCTCAACTCCGATGACAAGGATGCACTCGTCAACCTTGCAAACAACATCATGATTGCATGGAGAGGCTATTCCGATCCCGATGCGTTCATCTTTGCCGAAACGAACGGTGAGCCGCACAACACGATCACGCCGATTGCACGCCGCAGAGGTGCGCAGTTTGAGCTTGACCTCGTCCTGCGCAACAATATCACCACGGAGGAGCACCCGCTCGGTGTCTACCATCCGCATAAGGAATACCACAACATCAAGAAGGAAAACATCGGTCTGATCGAGGTCATGGGTCTGGCAGTCCTGCCCGCACGTCTGAAGGAAGAAATGCGCGCGATTGCCGATGCCATCCTTGCAGGCAAGAACATTGCCGACGATCCCGCCATTGCACACCACGCTGAATGGCTGGAAACCTTCCGCGGTCTGTACTCCTTTGATGAAGACAATGTCGAGAAGATTCTCCGCCGCGAAATCGGCAAGACGTTCGTCTGTGTGCTCGAGGATGCCGGTGTTTACAAGTGCAACCCCGAGGGCAGAGAAGCGATGATGCGGTTTATCAAGTCGATGAATTTGTGAGAGGAAACCACCATGAAACTCACCTTTTTCGGAACCTCACACGGTGCACCCGAGGTCGGACGCTTCTGCTCCGGCACACTGCTTGAAACAGACGGTGTGTCGTATCTTGTTGACTGCGGCGCTCCCGTCGACGCGCTGATGCTCAACCGCGGAAAGCGTTTTGAAGACCTGCGCGGTATCTTCATCACGCATATGCATGAAGATCATATGGGTACGCTGCCGGCAGTGCTCAAGGAGTTCGGTCACTACCATCCGACGGCGCACGGAACGTTCTATCTGCCCGAGGACGGCGCGATTGAAGCGTTCCTTGCGTGGGACCGTGCCATGCATGGCGGCTACGATGCAGACCGTGTCTCGTTTGCAACGGTCAAGCCCGGTGTCATCCACGACGACGAGCATGTCACCGTAACCGCGTATCTGACGGAGCACATCCGTCCGTTCCCGTCCTATGCGTATGACTTCTACTGCAAGTCCGAGGACAAGCACGTGCTGTTCACAGGTGACCTGCGCGGCGATCTTTCCGACTTCCCGAAGAACGCACATGAGATGCACCGTACCGCGATCGTCTCCGAGCTGACCCACTTCCATGTCGAGCAGCATGTGGATACGTTTGCCGCGTGTGACTGTGACCTTTTGATCTTCAACCACATGATTGGCTACAATACCGAAAAAATGCCCGCAATCATCCCGACACTGCCGATGGCTGTCCATGTCGCGGCGGACGGCGATGAAGTGGTGCTGTAAAACAATCGATAACCAAACAAGCAATGCGCTGCCGCAGGAGAGAATTCCTGTGACAGCGCACGTTTTGTTTATGCGTTTTCCTGGGACTGGGCAATGGCGTCGAGCATATCCTGAATCGATTTTTCGATCTTGGACTTCTGCTTTTCCAGTGTGGAAGCAATCGCGTCGGAGCCTTTGAACAGCTCCTGGCTGATTGCCTGATTCAAAGTAGTGCCCCAGCCGAAGACATTGGCAATGTCAATGGTCTTGTTGGAAAGAACGATATCCAGCATTTCAATCGAGTCCTCGTTGCGCAGACCCTTTTGTTCCACGACATTTTCATAGTATAACGGAATGACATCACGCATACCGAGATAGGAAAGATAGTCGGATGCGACCGCCGTTTCATACGTATGTCCGTTGGTAACGGGAATCGTGTAGAACAGGCAGGACTGTACGAAGTCACAGCGGTAATCCTCCTGTGTTTCGTCAAGCTTCGGCAGCGGAACCACGCCAAACGTCGCATCCATGTCACGCAGCAGCTGTGCCGCTTTGATTTCCGCGGTCAGGAACAGCGATCTGCCGGAATGGAAGGTGTGCATATATCCGCCCGCATCTGCATTGAAGTCATCGGAGCTTGCAGCCAGCGCAGAACCGGCGGATGTGTCGAGCATCTTTGCAAGGGAGGAGATCACAGAATAGTAGCGGTCGTTCTCGGGCGCGAAGTACAGCTCACCGTCCTGATCGGCACGCACGGTATATTCGCCGGATGCGGTAATGAAATGTGCGGGAGAATCGGGATGTGCGGCGATACCGTAGACGGCATTGCCGTTCTTGTCCCATGCGAAGCTGCTGTCGCCGTTCAGATTTGCGATGCTCTTGGTGTAGGTGTTCAGCGCATCGATGGTCCATTTGCCGTCACGGACGAGCTGATACGGCAGTTCCATATCGTTCTGTTCCATCATGTCCTGATTGAAAAACAGAATCCATGCGCTGTCATAAGGCATCATGTGCATCGGGCTGGTTGCGGTAAAGGTACAGTCGTGAATCGTGGTGTTTTCCGCGACAACGGCATCCCACCATGCTTCGTTCAGATGCAGACCTTCGATTTCGTGCAGATTGAGGAAGTATCCCTCTGCGATCATCGCGGGCTTGTAGTGAACGGATGCATAGGTGACATCGTAGCTGTCCTCACCCGACAGAACCGCGTTTGAAACAGTTGTGTTGTGCACATTGCAGTCATCGGTAGAGGTACGGATTTCCTCGATCACAAAGTTGAGCTTTTGTTCTGCGGCACGGTTACGGTTATAGACAGCATCGTTCAGTACTTCGCCGTCCGTGGTATCGGTATCGACGCGGATGTACATGTTCCACAGTGCATCCATGTTGCAGACACGCAGCGTGTAGCCGCCAAGATCCGGCGTTTCGTACGGATATACGTCGGCTTCTTCCGTGATGGCGGTGGTGTTGACAGCTTCCGTGCCGTTGTCAGGCTGTTTTGCGTCGGTATCGGCAGATGAACCGCACGATGCCGCGGCGAAAACCGATACAAGCAGAATGGCTGTGAGCAGTTGTTTTTTCATAGTAAGCTCCTTTTCTTTGTATTTTATCAGCATAACCATTATAACAAATTCTTTTGAAAATTGCAAGAGGTTTGCACGAAAAAACAGTCGATGTACAAAAGATACACCGACTGTAAAAAAACAGGAATATTAAGAATTTGAAATAGCGTCCTGAATGGCTTCGATCATCTTTGTCATGTTCTTTTCAACGGTCTTCTGCTGTCGTTCAATGTCAGATGCAATATCCGTTGCACCTGCAAACATCTTGGTGCGGATGCTTTCGAGCAGCGTCTTTGTCCAGCCGAACAGAATACCGAGGTCAACGGTCTTGGTGCTCAGAACGATATCGAGCATTTCAATGGAATCCTGATTGCGCAGACCCTTCTGTTCAACAACATTGCCATAGTAGAGCGGAAGCACATCGTGCAGGCTCAAAAAAGATGTATAGTCGGAAATGACAGCCGTTTCTTTCAGATGCGAATTGGTGACGGGAATCGTGTAGAACAGGCACTGGTTGACGAACGAGGAGTAGTAGGAATCCTGGGATTCATCGTACTTCGGATAAGGGAGAATGCCGAAGGTGTCTTCCATGTTCCGCAGCAGCTGTGCGGCTTTGATTTCTGCGGTCAGGAACAGGGAACGACCGGACTCAAAGATGTGCATGTAACCGCCGGCTTCCACGTCATAATCGAGGTCAGAGCCGTAAATGGTATAACCGGTGGATTCGGTCATAATCGAGGTCAGCGCACCGATGACATCGTAGAAGCGGTTATCGGTTGCGGCAAAGGTCAGTTCGCCGGAATCGTTTTTTTCGATAAAGTATTCACCGGCACCGAGAATGAACTTGTCACCTGACATACCGTGGGAAGAAATACCGTAGACGGCATTGCCGGCGTTGTTCCATTCAAAGGAGGCATCACCGTTCATGTTCGCGATGGCTTTGCAGTAGGTCAGCAGTTCGGTGTATGTCCATTTTCCCTCACGTACGAGATTATACGGCTTTTCCATGTCGTTGCGTTCCATCATGGTTTCGTTGAAGAACAGTGCCCATGCACCGTCGTACGGCATCAGATGCATCGGGCTTGTGACAAAGTACAGACTGTCTTCCAGAATGGCGTTTTCCGCGACGACAGAGTCCCACCATGCATCGTTGAGGTGCAGACCGTCCACATCCAGAAGGTTCATGAAATAACCGTCGGTGACCATCGCGGGCATGGAATAGATGCAGGCATAGGTGACGTCATAGGCGTCGTCTCCCGCGAGAACGAGATCCTTTAAGTGCAGATTGAGATTGTTGGGGTCATCGGCGACTTCGTAGTTGGTTTCCTCAAACGCACAGTTGAGCTTGGATTCGATTTTGCGGTTTCTGTTGTAGACCGCGTCGTTGAGAACCTCACCGTTGGTTTCCGTGACATCAACCTCCTGATACATATCCCAAAGAAAGCCGGAGGAAAGCACACGCAGCGTATATCCGTTCAGGTCAGGCGTCTCATACGGATAAACCGCTTCGGTTTCGACCGCTTCCGTATCCACAGATGCGGTGTTGTTCTGGACATCGGTGACAGCGGACGTCTCATCACCGGAGGAGCCGCAGGACATAAGCGAGGATGCGAGAAGAAGGGATGCTAAGAGGACGGCGGTGGTTTGTTTGGTTGTGAATTTCATGGGTACGACCGGTCACATTCGGGCGGTGAATGTGAGTTCCTTTCTTATGAAATGAGGGAATTGTTTTGCCATCGTCAGATAAACAATTCCAACCATAAAATGTTATTGGTATCATTATAGCATAACTCGTGCAGAATTGCAAGTGTTTTTTTGCATGTAATCACCAAATTTATTCGTCATTAACCGCTGTTCCATAGGCGAGAAGCATAAAGATAAATTCCTGTCGAAAATTTTGGAAAAGCTCTTGACAAATAAAACCAGATATGTTATAATATTTATGTTGTCAAGCAACAGCGACTATAACATACGGAGAAGTCGCGTAGTTGGTCGAGCGCGCGCGACTGGAAATCGCGTAACTACCAAAAATAGTTCGAGAGTTCGAATCTCTCCTTCTCCGCCAAAACAAAGGACCGATTTTATCGGTCCTTTTGTTTTGGAGGAGAAGCGGGCTGATAAGATCTCTGCAAGTTGCGAATCTGCGATGAGAAGGGGACACTCCTTTCTGCTTCGGATATCGCTTGTTCGATGAATCGACAACGATGCAACTTGCAAGGAAGCGCGAAGCGATTCCTTGTTCGAACTCTCGGCATCATCTTTGCACAACCATTATAAGTGGCACCATCCGCTATCAATCATAAGAATGAAATTTCAAACAGAAAGGAAACACCTCCATGCTCCCAATGATGAAAATCGGCGATCTTTCCGTTTCCCGTCTGATCGTCGGCTCCAATCCCTTTACCGGAAAATCCCATATGACACCGGAAGTTGATGCAGATATGAAGGCGCACTTTACAGAGGAAGCCGCATTTGCCATGCTTCGCCGCTGTGAGGAGGCAGGCATCAACGCTGTCCAGTCGCGCGGCAGTCTGCCCGTGATGGATTTATTGTACCGCTACAGACAAACGGGCAGCTCCATGCATTGGCTTGCACAGACAGGCAAGAGCCTTGCGACCTTTGACGACGAACTCGACGCAATGATGAAATACAACCCGTCTGCCATCTGCATCCACGGAGAGCTTTCCGATGAGCTGTTCCTCTGCGGGATGCTTGATAAGCTCGGCATACTGCTTGACAAAATCCGTGCAAAGAACGTCCCGTGCGGCATTTGTTCCCATTTTCCCGAGGAAG
>JAZTZC010000330.1:0-3884 GCA_045637265.1 Eubacteriales bacterium
GCCACCGAGTCACCGATGGCAGGCGTGGGGGCCAAGGAGAGGTCGACAATGCCGAACGGTGTATCGAGCCGTCTGGATGCTTCGTATGCGACGAGCTGACCCATACGTGTAATCTTGAATGCGGTCTTCTTGATAATATCAGCAAGCGTGGAGAAATCACAGTCCCCTGCGCGCTTGATCGCACTCGCGACAACACCGGGGCCGGAGACACCGACATTGATGACGGTATCAGGTTCACCGACGCCGTGGAACGCACCCGCCATAAAGGGGTTATCCTCGGGGACATTGGTGAACACAACGAGCTTGGCACAGCCGATGGAATCGTTGTCACGCGTCAGGTATGCCGTTTCCTTGATGATATCGCCCATCTGCTTTACAGCATCCATATTGATGCCGGCCTTGGTGGAGGCGACATTGACGGAGGAGCAGACCTTTCCCGTTTCGCACAGTGCCTGCGGGATGGCGGCAAGCAGATTGCGGTCACCGGGGGTAAAGCCCTTATGAACCAGCGCGCCGAACCCGCCGATGAAGTTGATGCCGAGCGTATCCGCCGCACGGTCCAGTGCCTTTGCCGCTTTGACAAAGCCATCGCGGGACAGCGCACCGCCGGCAATCGCAATGGGTGTCACCGATACGCGCTTGTTAACGATCGGTATACCGTACATCTTTTCAATTTCCTCACCCGTTGCAACGAGCTTTTCCGCTTTTCGGGTGATCTTGTCGTAAATCTTATCGCAGAAACGATCCTCGTCTTCCGAAACACAGTCGAGCAGAGAGATGCCCATCGTGATCGTTCGGATATCGAGGTTTTCACCCTCGATCATATGGATCGTTTCCAGAATATCGTTCATATTCAGCATGGATGTGTATTCCTTTCAAATGGTCATTATCGGATCAGATATGATGCATGGCGTTGAACACATCCTCATGCATCGTATGGATGACAAGTCCGTTTTCCGTTCCGAGCGCTTCCATCTTTTCAACAAACTTTGTAAATTCGACCGCGATCTGATCGATTTCGACGACCATGATCATGGCAAAATATTCATCCAGAACGCTCTGGGAAATATCGATGATGTTTGCGTGATTTTCCGCACATGCGGCGGAAACCTTGGCGATGATACCGACAACGTCCTTACCTGTCACGGTGATAACTGCTTTCATTGTTTTGAACCTGAACTTCCGTATCGGAAGCTTCCTTTCCGGGATTTACATTAACATATATATTATATAGCATTTTCATTCGAATTGCAAGAACTTTTTCCGTTTTTTAAAAGAATTTACAAAAAAGCAAGAGCATTTCCGGGATACACGTATTTTCTTGCTGTTGGTTCTGTATATTTTTCACACCGCCGCAAAAGCATCGCCAAATCTTTTCCATACTTGTCATGTATATTTACAACGCAATATACGCAAAATATTACCACCATGCCGTCATTTTTGTCATCAGCTTATTTGTTATGCATCAAACATACATCAATCCGACCTGCCACAGCCGCGCAGAAACTGGCATTTTTGCAAAAATATGCATAATTTCGCAAAAAGGTATTGACAAAAACCGGTTTCGGTAGTATAATAAGTTGAATGATTTATAACACCCGCAGATTGATTTCTGCGGCAAAAATTACATAAAGGAGATCTTTCATCATGAAAAAGATTCTTTCCGCCATTCTGATGGCAGCAATCCTGCTGACCTCCGTTCTCGCATTCACCGCATGCGGCGGCAGCGCATCCAACCCTGTTCTCAAGGTTATCGACATCCCGCTGACCAGCGAAGAATATGCATTCGCAGTCAAGAAGGGCGATGCTGAACTCCTCGCATCCGTCAACTCCTTCCTCGCAGAGATCAAGGCAAACGGCAAGTTCGATGAAATCGTCAACAAGTACTTCGGCGACGGTACTCCCACCGGTGTTACCTCCGCAGCAGAAGATGCATCCAAGGATCAGCTCGTCGTTGCGACCAACGCGGCTTTCGCTCCCTTCGAATACAAGGAAGGCGATACCTACTACGGCGTTGACATGGAAATCATGGCAGCTCTCGCTGAATCTCTGGGCAAGGAACTCGTTATTTCCAACATGGAATTCGAATCTGTCTGCACCGCAGTTGCAGAAGGCATGTGCGATGTTGCGGCAGCCGGTCTGACCGTCAACGAAACCAGAAAGCAGATCCTCGATTTCTCTGACTCCTACTACAATGCATCCCAGGTTCTGATTACCAAGGCTGACGATACTACCTTTGACGCTTGCAAGACCGTCGAAGACGTTGAAGCAATTCTGAATGCGCTGACCGCTTCTGACAAGGTCGGTGTTCAGACCGGTACCACAGGTCAGTTCTACGTCGCAGGCGACGCTGACTGGGGCTTTGCAGGCTTTGCATGTGAATGTGTCGGCTACGAAGTCGGTGCACTCGCTGCACAGAACATCCTCAACGGCAACGTCAAGTACGTTATCATCGACATCGCTCCCGCAAAGGCGATTGTTGAAAATACCAACGCTCTCAACTGATTTTCCATCCATATTATCAAACGGTTTATCCCCTCGCAGACTGCGGGGGGATATCCGTGTCTTGACAGAACAAAGGATTCATAATCTATGCGTTTCTTTCTTTCCTTCCCCAAAAAGTGGGATGTGTTCTATAACACGTTTATCAACCACAACGGCTACAAGGAAGTCCTGACGGGTCTGCAGAACACGCTGATCATCGCCGTACTCGGTCTTCTGATCGGTATCGTCATCGGTACCGTCATCGCCGCTGTCAAGGTCATCCCGCCTTATAAGCGTGTGACCCGTTTCTTTCAGCGCATCGGTGACATCTACGTCGCATTTTTCCGCGGTACACCGATGGTCGTACAGCTGCTGCTCGGCTACTACGTGCTCTTCCCGATGATGGGTATCAATATGCCCGTTATCAATGTCTGTGTCACGATCTTCGGTCTGAACAGCGGTGCGTACATTTCCGAGATCATGCGCGGCGGTATCAACTCCGTCGACCCCGGTCAGATGGAAGCGGGACGTGCGGTCGGTCTGTCCTTCTTCTCGACGATGAGACTCATCGTTATTCCCCAGGCGATCAAAAACATCCTGCCGACACTCGGCAATGAGTTCATCACACTTGTCAAGGAAACATCGATCGTCGGCTTCGTCGGCGCAACCGATATCTGCGTTGCGTTCCGATATATCGGTACGAACAACTATGAATTCATGGTTCCGTATCTTGTCATGGCGCTGATCTACATTGTTCTCGTGCTTGTGATCACACTGCTGATCCGTCTGATGGAAAGGAGGCTGAAGCGCAATGAGCGAAATGCTTAATAAAACGCCTGTCCTCGAAGTCCGTGATCTGCGCAAGCACTACGGCGACAACCAGGTTCTCCGCGGTATCACAGAAACCGTTTACGAAGGCGAAAAGGTCGCAATCATCGGCCCGTCCGGCGGTGGTAAGTCCACATTCCTGCGCTGTCTGAACTGCATGGAGGATCCGACCTCCGGCTCCATCATCTTTGAGGGTGAAGATATCGCCGACATGAAGGTCGACATCAATCTCCACCGCGAACACATCGGCATGGTGTTCCAGTCTTTCAACCTGTTCAACAACAAGACGGTATTGGAAAACATCATGTTGGCACCGGTTACCCTCCGCACCAAGAAGCTCCGCAAAAAGAAGCTGCAGAAGTTCTTTGGCAAAAAAGATGTTGTCATCGATACGACAGAGCAGCAGATCAAGGCAGAAGCTGAGGAAACGGCAATGCGTCTTCTCCGCCGCATCGGTCTGGAAGAAAAGGCCAATGTCTATCCCTCTACCCTGTCCGGTGGTCAGAAGCAGCGTATCGGCGCCATCCGCGCACTTGCGATGAACCCCAAAGTCATGCTGTTTGACGAGCCGA
>JAZTZC010000331.1:0-7660 GCA_045637265.1 Eubacteriales bacterium
GAAACCGATCATGTCCATGAATGGGAAAACATCATGGTTACCGTAGAGGAAAACGGAAAACAACGCCAAAAAGTTCAGAGAATCTGTCATCTGTGCGAGGAAATTCAAGCGGAAACTACATTGGAGCCGTATATCGATATAAACGGATACCTTCAGGGAAATCCCCAGTAAATTTGAGCAATTGGCACCTCTGTCAAGCCACGGCAGAGGTGCTGCTTTTATATATTACGAAAAAGAATCCTGCGGTGTCTTGACAAACTCCACCCATCGCGCTATAATGATGGTAATCAATCTTGTTCATGCAGAGGAGAATGACTATCATGAAACTGAAAACCACCCACCGCTTTGATATCGGACGAAACATCGGCTATTCTCATTCCGCAACGGTCAAACTCGGCGACAAAGAGGGGATGCTGTTTCTCACAACTCCCGGTGTCGGCGTTGACCCCGGTGAAGAGCTGTTCCACTATAAAGGCATTGAAAACACGTGGCTTGTCATGTTTGACATGGACGGCAACAAGCTGTGGGAGAGGGAGCTTCCCGACGGTGTTCTGCCGGGCATCTGGTTCCGCTGTGCCGTGGCGCTTGACATGGACGGCGACGGATATGACGAGATTTATTTTATCAACAATACCGGCGCGCCGTTTTCGTTTATGCACCGCAAGCTCCAAAGACTGGACGCGCGGACAGGTGAGCTGACGGGTTCGTGGCCTTGGCCGTGGAATACGTTCAACGACCGCATGTCGCTGTGCTACCGTTTCTACCTTGTCGCAGGGTATACGCATGGAGAGCCTGTTCTGATTACCTGTCAGGGTACATACGGCGATATGTATCTGCAGGGCAGGTCGGGCGATATGGAGCCGCGCTGGGAGATCAAAATTCCGGCAGATCAGTTCGGACCGAAAGCATCGCATGTCACACCGGTGCTTGACATCAACGAGGACGGTGTGGATGAACTGTTCTGGGGCGAGCGGCTGATTTCGGTCGATGACGGACATGAGGTCATCTGTCTTGCTCCCGACTACGACGGACATTCCGATATCATTCTGCCGTACCGTCATCCCGAAACGGGCAAATGGTTTATCTATACCTGCCGTGAGGGCGGTGAACGTCCCGGTGAGCCGCGCGTGGTCACATTCCATCCCGACGGAAGCGTTGCATGGAAGCAGCTGGAGAGTGTGGGACACATGCATACCGGCTGGTGTGCAAACGTGCTTGACAACTACGGCAAAATCTGTATGGCGATGCGCGAGCATTTTGTTCCCGATGACTGCGGCTTCAATCATGAGATTGACGGCGTGTTCTATTATGATGCCTATACCGGCGAGGAGGTTGATTTCTCCCTGCCGTACAAGGGTTACGAGGTCCATCCGCTTGACATCAACGGCGACGGTTATCATGAATTCGTCTGCCCCGACGGCAAGATCATCGACCGTCACGGCAATGTGCTTGCATCCTTTGCCGGCTCTCCGATGCGTATGGGCAAGCTGCTCGATCATCCGGGTGAGCAGATCATGATCGCAAACGGTACCGCATTTGAAATTCTTGCCGATGAGGATGCCATTGACAGCGATGTGATGAAGCAGCGATACAACATTCCGTATCTGACATTCATGCAGAAGCTGATGGCAAGCGGCTACAATGCCATCGGATCGCAGATTTCGTGTGGGATCTGAAAGAAAGGATCAAACGGTAATATATATGGATTTCAAACAGATCCCCGTCCAATATCATCCCGCCTACACTTGGCTTTGGAATACAACTGCGACACGGGAACGCATCGAGGAACAGATCGATGAAATGTACTCGGCCGGCATCCGCGCGTTATATGTCCTCGGTGAGCCGGAGAATTTCCGTCCGACGACGCGCCGCACACATCTGAAACCCGATTATCTGTCTGATGATTATATCGATCTGGTCTATCATGCCTACGCGTACGCAAAACAGAAAGGCATGTATACTTGGCTTTACAACGAGGGCGGATTTCCCTCAGGCTTTGCAGGCGGTCTTGTCAGAGAAACCGATCCGACACTCGGTATCCGTGCTATCAGTGCGAGAAATATCAACCTTGATGCGGGTGCGCCTTATGCACCGTCCCCGGATGCCATTGCCGCATATCACGGTGAGAAGCGCATCATGGCGGGTCAGACATTTGCCGATGCGGTCAGCATTACGGAATACGCCGATGTTGAAGGGGATACGCCGCGCTGTACCAGAACAGACAATGCCTCTCGCCGCAATGTCGAGTTGTTTCTTGCGCTGACACACGAAAAGCTCAAAGCGCGATTCGGTGATGTTATGGGGTCTGATGTTGTCTATATGTTCGATGATGAAGCCTATATGGGCACCTGGACACCCGGCATGGACAAGCTTTTCTGCGATAAATACGGCTATGACATGCTTGATTATCTTCCGTATATTACGCGCCGTTCAGAACCGCAGACCGAGGTGCAGGCGCGTGCCGTCAGCGATTATCATATGCTGTGCGGTGAACTTGTACATGACAACTATTTTATCCCGATGAAGAAGTGGCTCAATGCGCACGGCATGAAGTCCATCGGTCATCTTGACAACGAAAATTCGATGCGGCATATCTTCAACCGCTATGGCGATTCGATGGAACTGTTCCGCGCGTTTGATGTTCCTGGTATTGATGTTATCTGGTCACAGATTACCTATCCGCATCCCGACGGCAAGTGCTGTAAGGACAGACCCTATGACCGGGATAACGGCAACTTTGAGTTCTTCCCGCGTCTGGCATCGTCCGCTGCGCATCAGTGCGGACATGCTGTTGCTGTCAGCGAATCGTTTGCCGTATACGGGTCACATGTCACCCCGGAGGAGATGCGCTTTGTCGTTAATTTTCAGGCAGTACGCGGTATCAGTCTGTATAATTTTATGGTCATCTCGCTTGACAGATCAAGTGCGATGTGTCTGCAGTACCGCCCGAACTTCAATCCGACAAATCCCGGTATGGATATGCTCGGACAGATCAACAACTATACTGCGCGTCTGTCCGCCATTCTGCAGTCTGCAAAATCGGATATCCGAACGGCGCTGTATTATCCTTTTCGCACAGTCGGTGCCTGCGGAAAGTGGGGACAGGAAGCCGCACGGACGTTTGTTGATCTCGGTCATCAACTCGAGGACGCAGGTGTTTCGTTTGATATCATTGACGAAGCGCTGGTGCGTGATGCGGCGCTGGTCACAGAAGACGGCGCGGCAGCTCTTGTATACAACGGTGTCCGTTATGATCATGTCTTCATCCCCGATGGCATTTCGATGGAAGATGACAAAGTTCTTGCAAAGATGCGCGCCTGCGGACATGAAATGATTCCTGTCATGCTGCGTTCTCGCCGTGAACTGCAGGGACGGAAAATCCTATTTGTTGACGGTACGGTTGGCTATTTTATCTGCAATACTGCCGGTGAGACGGTATGTGATGAAATCCGCATTATCAGTGACCGTATCCCGTATGCTGTTGATCTTGAAAACGGTGATATCTGTGAGGTGACATATTCCCGTGACAATGGCGCGCTTGTTCTGCCGATCACGCTTGGTCGCGGTGTCGGTCTGATGCTGATTCTGACCGATGAGAGAGACGATGCGCGTCCGCAGATGTGTGAGGTGTCACGGGCAGAGCTTTCGCTGATCGATGCTTATTACAGCAGAAGGTATTCCCTCGATGCGGATAACGGACCGCAGAACGAACACTTTACCGCAGAAAATGCAGAACATTTGTCAGGACTTGGTGCATGGGATGATGCGTATTCGGGTGAGGCGACCTACTCTTTGGGTGTCGATACGCTTCCTGCGAAGGCTGAGGAGGATATGTATATGCTCGATCTCGGAGAGGTTCGTCATTTTGCGCGTGTTTACCGGAACGGAAATCTGCTTGGTGAGATAACTATGCCGCCGTATCGGATCGCACTGTCCGAGATCTGCATTGGCGATGAGATTTGCGTTACGGTTGCCAATACAGTTGCCAATGTATGTCGGGACGATCCGTTCTTTGATGCGGTTGAACCCTATTATGTCGGTCCGTACCATGCGAACATGAAAACCGCGGAAGCTGCGGCACCGGCGGGTGGATTGATCGGACCCGCTGTGATCGCGTCGTATTCTGCGGTAAAGTGATCAAAACGGAAGGAAAGGATTGTGTTAATATGATCGAATTCAAGCATAAGCTCCCATCCATGTGCATTGGTGGAAAACCAAACGGGACATACAATAACTACGAAATGGTACTGCCGTGCGTACTGACGACAACGGATACACGGCTTGGCGAATTTCTGCACGGACTGCACAATGTCATTGAGGATGATCGCTCACTCGTGTTTATCGACGGTCGGGTACTCGCCGTCTGCAAGAACTGGATTCGCGATCATGTGCATGTCATGAAAGGCTTCAAGCATTGGGAATACGATATCCGTTCGTTCCTTGATTTTATCATTGAAACCCAGCGCGAGGACGGCTGTTATTACGAGCTGATCAAGCAAATGGACGATCTGCACTGGCAGTTTGTCGACGAGGATTGCCGTGTATTGTACTCCGACGACAATGTCGCGCTGGTACGGCTGGAGCTGGAAGCCGATATTGAATATCTGGTGGTTGAAGGGGCGATGCCTTCCAGGTCTATCCCGCACCCGATGGTACGGCATACGAGACACAGCATTATCAGCTGTTTGTCGAAGCGCTGCGCGATCTGCGTCTGATGCAGCTGGCGGAGGAAACCTGCGGCCGTGATGCGGTTATGGCGGTGATTGAGGATGGTCTTGATACGCCGATTACCTTTGAGGAATATCCCCGGGATGCGGACTATCTGATCTCACTTCATGAAACACTCTGCGAAATGATTGAAAAAGCATGCTCCCTTTGATATCTGAACCTGCATAAAAAGAACCCCTTCATGCTGTCCCGACGAGTGCGGGAAGCGATGAAGGGGATTTTTGTAGTGGTATTATACGGAATACTTGGAGGAGAATGCTTCAAACTTGTGCTTGAATTCCTCGTCGCCGTACTTGAGATCGTTGAGGTACTTATGTGTATCGAAAGAAGAGAGCTTCGCTTCGATGATCGCAACGGCGATGTTGGAGCAGTGGTCGGAAATACGCTCGAAGTTGTTGAGGATGTCGTTTAAGACAAAGCCTGCTTCGATGGTACACTGACCGCGCTGGAGACGGAGGATGTGACCCTTGCGGATGTTGGCAATCAGACGGTCAACAACCTGCTCGAGCGGTTCAACGTCGCCTGCAAGAACAGGATCGTTGCCGAGATACGCATTGAACGTAATCTCCATAATTTCATCGATGGCGTTAGAAAGATTCTTCAATTCTGCAGCTGCATCCGGCGTGAAGGACATCTTCTTTTCGGCAATTTCAAGAGCCGCCTTGGACAGGCTCAGCGCGTGGTCGCCGAGACGTTCCATATCGTTGATGACATGGAGCATTTTGGAAACGATCTGCGCGTCGTGATCGGACAGATCCATACCGGACAGCTTGACCAGATACGAACCGAGCGTATCTTCAAACTGG
Source organism: Eubacteriales bacterium (assembly GCA_045637265.1). Lineage (GTDB taxonomy): Bacteria > Bacillota > Clostridia > Oscillospirales > CAG-272 > RGIG3925. The sequence continues at coordinate 5,535 of JAZTZC010000331.1, forward strand.
TCGGTTTCGTCTTCCGTGTTCTTGATGATTTCCGCCTGCAGGGAAATGTCTGCGGTATTGTCATCTTCAATGACGTTCAGAACGGAAAGTGCCATATCGACGGAAGCGTGTGCCAGCTCTGCCATACGGTTTGCTGCATTGTCGCACGCGATCAGAGCGGTGGGAGGGGAGATAAGCAGACGTTCATCGAGGAAGAGAACCTCGGAGGTGGATTCGACGTGCTTTTCCTTTTCGTGAATTGTTTTCTCGGCAATGAGGATCAAGAGCTTCTTGGTTGGCAGAAGCATGAAGGTAGTCAGGACATTGAATATGGTGTGAATCAGTGCAATGCCGAAAGCGGTGACACCGGAGTCAAACAGTATCGGGGCGAAAATTGCATCAACAATGCAGAATATCGTCAGCCATACGATCGTGCCAAGGATGTTGATGGTCAGATGGACAACGGAAACGCGCTTGGCGTTGGTGTTGGTGCCAATGGAAGAGATGATTGCAGTGATACAGGTACCGATGTTCTGACCCATGATGATCGGAATAGCAGTACCGATCGGAATTACGCTGGACAGAGCAAGTGCCTGTAAAATACCGACGGATGCAGAGGAAGATTGTACAACAGCGGTAATAACTGTACCGAATAGGAGTCCAAGGAGCGGATTTTTGAACTGAACGAGGATGTTGGTAAATTCAGGGGAGTCTGCAAGTGGTTCAACTGCATTTGACATCATGTCCATACCGAAGATCAGAACGGCAAAGCCGATAAAGATCGTGCCGATGGTATGCTTGCGTTCACTTTTGGAGATCATGCGGAACACAATGCCGACGAATGCAAGAATCGGGGCAAAATTGACGGGTTTCAGAAGTTTGATATAGATTTCATCGCCCTCAATACCTGCCATACCGAAGATCCAGTACGTGATGGTGGTACCGATGTTGGCGCCGAAGATGACCTCAATGGTCTGTGCCAGCTGCATGATACCGGAGTTGACAAGACCGACCAGCATGACGGTTGTTGCGGAAGAGGACTGAATTGCCATCGTAATGGCAGTGCCGAGCAGAAGTCCGCGGATGGGACTGGAGGTCATGCGCTGGAGAATCGATTCCAACTTGGAGCCGGCAAGTTTTTCAAGGTTGTCTGACATGACATTCATACCGAATAAGAAGAATGTCAGACCGCCGAGCAACGTGATTACAGAAAAAATATCCATAAAATATGTGCTCCCTTTCTTTCCTATATATTATTTTTTCGCTTAGAACCATTATACCGAAAATTCATGAACAATATATGAAAAATGTGTAAAATCAAGATGAACGAACGCTGATTTGTCAGAATTATGCAAAATCGCGTCGATGCACACACGGCTTACTGTTGTTTATGAATGACGGTAATTCCTTCATTCGAGGAGCGGATAATTTCGTCCAGCTCAAGCATGTCCTCATACCCGTCGGCAACGGTTGCGGCAAGACCATATTCGTCGCCGTGCAGACGGTCAATGAAGCACTGCATCTGCGAAACATGATACTTTTCGGGGATTTCGAGTCGGCGGAAGGTATGACTGCCCTCGTCCGCTCCCTCGCAGATTTCCAGATAGTCATCATCCTCCAGTTCATAGGTCAGTGCGCCGCGGTCACCGTAAATTTCAATGTGCTGAAAATTGCCGCGTCCGAACGCATTGCGGGAGATTTCAAAGGAAGCCGCGATACCGCTCGTAGTTTCTGCAAAATAATGTGCGTAGTCATCTACGTCAACGGCTTCACGTTCCCCGTTCTTTGCAGGATCAACAGAACGGCGGTCAAAGACAAACGTGCCATTCTGTGCGGTAAAACGTGTGTATTCCTCGCCTGTCAGGAATCGGACGAGATCAAGCATATGGGAGCCGAGGTCGGCAAGGGTACCGGAGCCGCTGGCTGCACGGTCAAAACGCCAGACGCGCGGACAGTCCTTTTCGGGATTGCCCCAGCCTTGCAGATAGCGGACATATACATGACGGACGGTTCCGATGCGCCCCTCGGCGATCAGATCGCGTGCGTACCGTGCTGCCTTTTTGAATCGGTAGGAGAAGCACACCATGTTTTTCAGTCCCGTCTGCATGACGAGGTCATAAAGCGGCTTTGCGGTCGGAGCATCGACG
>JAZTZC010000332.1:0-1810 GCA_045637265.1 Eubacteriales bacterium
CTGTTTTAATTCCTCTACCTTTTGTTCCAGTTCTTCCCGTTCTTTCTCCAGGAAAGCCCCGATCTTTTGTGTCATCACCGGCGGATTTTCCATAAAGGAAAGCCATTCCTCGAGTTCACTCATACGCTGAATGCCCCAGATCGGCAGAACATTGTCAAACTGTGCAAGATACGCATACGCAGCGGCAGAATCGGTAATCAGACCGCCCGACAGCGCTTTCATCGCGATAAAACCGACACCGCGCTGCCGGCAGAGTTCAACGAGTGCAAGATCCGGTTCTACGGCAAGATAACACAGCGGGAATTGCAGGGTTTCATATAGACCCGATTCGACAGCTTCTCTGGCGACGTGCAGACGGTGATTGGTGATGCCGATGTGACGAATCTTGCCCTGTGCCTTTGCTTCCAGCATCGCGTCATACAGTCCGTCTTCCCCGCCGGGTTTCGGGCAGAATGCGGGATTGTGGAACTGGTAAATATCGATGTAATCGGTACCGATCGTCGCAAGACTGGTCTCGAGATCACGCCAGAAGTTCTCGGCGTTCTGCGCACCTGTCTTTGTTGCAATCGTGATGTTTTCGCGCATACCGGCAAATGCCAGACCGAGCTTGTGCTCACTGTCGGAATAGGCACGTGCCGTGTCAAAAAAGGTCATGCCGCCCTCATATGCACGGTGCAGAATCGCCACGGCTTCTTCATCGGTGACACGCTGAATCGGCAGTGCACCGAATGCATTTTTCGGGGATACAATTCCCGTTTTTCCAAGTGTAACTGTTGTCATTTCTTTTTCCCTCTTATATTCCGAAATGGATGATCCATTTATGTTCCTGTTCCGCCCTCAAAAGCATAGGTATCAGTTCATCAAAAGCATAATCATGACTTACCATCCGACACATTTCCCCGGCAGTATGCGGCGGAATCAGCGTAATACCGCAGTAACACAGCCCTCCACATGGAATATCCACCATGTGTGCATAACACGGCAGAATCTCAAAATCCGACAGACGCCCCTCTATGTGACTGTCATCGATGGAAATGCAGTGATACCGATCCGGTTCATAAGTATCATACCGCTCACCGGACTGCGGAGCGCGGTCCATGAACCCAAACTCATGCTTTGCCATCAACCCACCTCCTGTTTCTCTATCAAGCATACCACAGATTGCGGCAAAAATCAAGCGGAAAATGAAAACATTTGCGATTCCGTGCATAAAATAATCCTCCAAAGGGGGATGGATACATGATTCATGAAATCATATTGCTCTGTTTATCGGGCGCGCTGATTGCCTTTCTGCAGGTATCGGGAACACACAGCTTTCCGCGTCCGCTGTCAGCAGAAGAAGAAAAATCGCTGTTCCACGCCATGCGGGACGACGGAGGAGATGCACGAAATACACTGATCTGTCGGAATCTCCGTCTCGTCTCCCATATCATTCGAAAATACTACCCGACCGCACAGAACCAGGACGATCTCGTCTCCATCGGCACTGTCGGACTGATCAAAGCCGTCGATACCTTTGATCCCGACAAAGGTGCACACTTTGCGACTTATGCGTCAAGGTGTATTCAGAATGAAATCCTCATGCATTTCCGTGCACAGAAAAAACTGTCATCGGAGATCTCGATGCAAGAAACCATCGATACCGACCGAGAGGGCAATCCTCTGACCTATATGGATATCATCGCAGAAGAAGACACCATTGCCGATGACCTCGATATCCGTATCCAATGCGACAAGGTCCGCCGTCTGGTTGCCGAGATTTTAGACGCAAGAGAGCGCGAGGTCATCACCATGCGTTACGGACTGTCAG
>JAZTZC010000333.1:0-4078 GCA_045637265.1 Eubacteriales bacterium
CCCGGCTTCGTATTATAGATCGTTAATCCTGTCAAACAGGCTTTTCACACGATGCGGTCGTCACTGATACGTTGTTTAGCTGTGCTTTCTGCGTCGGTACGGCCGACTCTGTGAACGGTCATGGCGACCCCTGCGTGAAAAGAAAATGTATTTACGGGTTGGCCGGATAGGATACTTCCGCACCTACGCGATTATGCGTAAGGAGTGGGATCGGTATTGCCGATGACCGGACCGGAATATGCATCGAAGAGTTCGGTGATCTTGTCCTGGATGCCGGGGATGATCTGCTGGTTGAAGAGCGCAACCATTGCGGTGATCAGCAGAGAGCCGAGGATCACGGCGATGATGACTTTGACACCGTCGGAGACATAGAAGTCGCAGTTTTCATTGTCCAGACATTCCTTTGCGGAGTTCTTGAGTTCCTGAGCCTTGAGGGAAACACGGGTTGCGAGGTTGGAAATTACGTTTTTCATAGTAAAAAAATCCTTTCGTTTTGAAAAAAATATGTTTTTGAATGAGGTGCGTATATACGCAAATGTTGGTTTCCGATGGTACGGAAGAAATAGCAGACAGAGTATCATTGATTCGGGCCGTCACGCCCTAGACGAATCCGCTCCTGTATTCCATGTAGGTTACTCCTCCTGTTATCAGAAAAGAATGCCGATGTTTGTCACGACCTCGGTGATGAGTACCACCCCATAGATGAGAAGAATGCACATCATCATGAACATGCAGTATTTCTGCATTGCCTGCGGTCGTTTCATAGCTTCCTTCTTTAAGTTGTTCTGTTCCAGCTGACGCATATCAAACGTGAGCATTTTGAAATACACACGCTGATCATCGCCGCGCAGAACACCGATCAGACCGCGGATGACATCGGACATCAGCGGACTGTTGATGCGTCTTTCCATGTTGAGAAGTGCGTTTTCATAGTTTCCGGTCTTCATGTCAGCAATCGTCTCATCCAGCTCCTCGCCGAATTCACGATCAGCGACGCGGCGGTATGCAAGGAACATTCTGAGAATATCGCGGTCGATCTCCAGATTCTGCGCTACAGCTGATGTAAACCGCGGAATTTCATGCTCAATGCGTTTCCGCCGCTTGGCAGCAAAATCAAGTACCTCCTGATAACGAATGAAACCGACCAAGCATCCCAGTGCAATCCCGACCAGTAAGAACAGCGGCGATGTGATACACAAAGGAATGGAAATGCACACAACGAGAACACCGCGGGTGATGGCGGAGGCGATATACTGCTCAGGTGTCATTGCAATGTGCGCGATTTCCAGCGCGTTCTGCAGCTTGGAGCGCTGCAGCGTGTCCATACTGATATACTTTGCAAAGACATCGGCAATCTTTGCAATATACACATCCCCAAGAAGCTCTTTCCGCGCCCCGGAGCGTCTTGCGGCAAGCATCATCATTTTGGAGGTTTGTCCGGTCGGAACATCCGCCCCTGCACAGAGGAAGATGTAACAGGCAATGCCAATCAACGCTGCTGTGGGCATTATGAAAAGTCCTGCTGTCATGCTCGTTATCCTCCTTTGTACTCAATCGGTGCGGAGAGCTTCATGATCCTTACAAACGAGAACAGTACGATTGCCGCACACACCGCCAGCGTGATCTTGCCCTGCAGGGAATATACCAGCGTCATGAACCAGTCACGGTTGATCACATAAAGCAGCGGGATATTGACGACGACCAGCCCCATCATCATAAATGCTTCGCGCTTAACGGAAGCGACACGGGTATCAAGCTCCGACTGAATCGCACGCATATCACTGAACTTCTGGATAACAGCAAGCAGTGTATTCTTCATTGTACGGTCAGACTGACAGCGGATGAGCGTATTGACCCATTCATGAAAGATGTAGTTTGGAATCTTGAGCTTGAGCCTGTTCAGTGCCGATACCGTGTTTGCATTGATCAGTTCGGATTCGGTAATGAATTCCTCAAAGTGAACTTTGACCGGCGCATTAATAAAGTGGATGTTTTCCTTGACCGAGATCAGAATATCTTCTGTCCGCAGGTAGGATGTTGTGATGATCGACAGTGCTGTTTCCAGTTCTGCGTTCAGCTGCTTTTTGTAGGTACCTGCTGTGGCACGAATATAAATAACCGGGATGTACGCAAAAGCAATACCGAGTACCGGAACCAGGAATCCGTTGCCCATGAGAAACGCAAGAAGACAACCCACAGCAAAACCGATGATGGAGAATGTCTTGACGGACTCAAACCGGTTCTCACGACCTGTAGCTTTGAGAATCTGTTCGATTTCATAACTCTCACGCTTGAAAAAGCCTGTCGGCGTATTGCCGGACATGATCTCCAGGTCTTCCGCCAATGTGGATTTGCTGTTATGCGTCATAAGCCTTTCAAATGCTGATGTGAATCGGATGTCACAGATCGCCATAATACCGATGGTCAGAAGCAGGAATATGGATAGACTAATCCACATCATTTGCATCCTCCTTTCGGAGTGTGAATGCAGCAAGCTCGCGGGCAGAGATGCCGTTTTCCATCATCCGTTTGCGAAGTGTATCGGAGATATCGGAACACTGGGTATGCCTGCCAGTGATCTTGATACTGCCGTCTTCAGAAATGCTGTTATCCAATACATCGTATCGGAACAGCGTGCGGGTGACGGTTTTGCCTTTCACAAAATCTTCGCCTTCGATGATCTCCATAATCTTACGGGAGCCGTCATCGAGCTGCTTCGTGTATACGATGATCGGAAACGCTTCCACCATGATCTGCAGAAGGATTTCATCTGCCATCTGGAATTTTCGTTTTGCCAGCGTCATCATGCGCTTATAGGAGGATTCTGCGGAATTGGAATGAATGGTGGTCAGACAGGTGTGTCCGGTACGGCTCGCTTCCGCAACCGACATACATTCCGCTGCTGCACGGATCTCCCCGACACCGATCACGTTTGGATGCTTACGGAGAACTCGCTCCAGAAGGAAGTCCTGGTCGATATCCAGCTCGGGATTCTCGTTGGGACGGGTGAGCAGATGGCATACACTGTTCTGGATATTGCCGTGTTCATCCCGTTTGACCAGGTTGAACTCGCGGCTGCCGTCCTCAATGGTAATCAGACGGCGGTTATCGGGAACTGTGGAGAGCAGCCACGCCATGATGGTGTTGTTTGCGGAACCCGTGGCACCTGCAATACAAACGGACACACCGTAGCGGACACAGGATGTCAGAAAATCCAGCATTTCTTTTGTGGCACTGCCGTTTTTCAGAAGCTTGTCTTCTGTGACAGACTGTTGATTGACGATTCGGATGGAAGCATTCACGCCGACATCCGCATCAACCAGCGGGGTTTTGTCAACAGAGATACGGATATTCTTATCAATGTGCCCGAGCACCGACGGCATGGTGTCGTCGATGACCATCCCGCAAGAGGTGAGCATACGGCGCATAACGTCTATTGCCTGTGTTGGGGACGCGAACTTCTCGGGAATCTTCATGGATTTGCCGCCGGACATGATGACCTCGATGTCGTCGTAGGCGTTGATATTGACCTCCTCCACGCCGTCCATATAGATCCATTTTCGCAGGAAGGAGTAGCCCGCCATGTCCTCATACAGCCGATCTACAACCTGATCTGTGGAGTATCCTTCGACGGAATAGCGCTGTTTGATCAGATACTGCTTGATGATGTTCTTAATCAGAATCGGAGCATCACGGCCTTCACCGGAAATGGCTTTGGCGTGGTGATCGGAAAGATACTTCTGAAGCTCTTCAAGAAGCGCGTGATAGTCCACACCGGTGGTCTTTTGCTGAAAGAAGATATCATTCAGATTCTGCTGATTCTGCGTCATTTCCGTCATCAAAGGCACCTCCCATATCGGTGTTTACAGGTTCTATTTGCAGTTCCGTTTCCACACGACGGAGAGATGACAGATACTTTTCGGTACAGAATTTGCCCGATTGGAAGATCCGTCCCTCCGTTGAAGCCCGGTCAATTTCCTTGATCCACGGCAGTATGCCGTCCAGCCGCCCGAAGACGTGCTCCATCTCATCCAGCGCATCATACGGACGGGCAACACCGGCAAAGATCAGATGGGAA
>JAZTZC010000334.1:0-21627 GCA_045637265.1 Eubacteriales bacterium
ATAGCCGATTGCAAAAGTCAAAAAAGCCAATCGGCGCAACGCTTTTTTAACAAAATAACAACTGATTTTTCTCCGTTTTTGCTATATAATTTAAGTACCACCAAAAACGACACAACAAAAACAGGAGAAAAAATCATGCGAAATAGAGTGGTGCAAATGTCATTGGAAGACATCTACAACGGGATGTTCGAATCCATGGAGAGTCAAAAGAGTGAACTTGTGACACTCCTTGAAGAACACATCAATTTGGACGAACTGATTCCATACAGCTTCCGCCGCGCTTTTTACAGCGGGAAGGGCAGAAATCATATTCATCATCTGGATAGCTATCTGTGGTTTGCTATTCTCAAAAAACTGTTTGGCTTATCACGGAACACCCAGATGCTCACGATCCTGAAATGCAGCAAAGAGCTTCGTGATCTTTGCGGTTTTGACAAAGTACCGGATGCATCGCAGATCACAAGATTTTATCAGAATTACTGCGAACACATCGAAAACATGTTTGTACACATGGTTGAGATCACTGAGCCGATCTGCCGGAAGATCAATGAGAAAAAAGCAGGTTATCTCATCTACGATACAACCGGTATTGAAGCAAAGGTTGCCGAAAACAATCCAAAGTTTTTCAACACCAAGCTGAAAGAGGCAAAAAAGTTCGCAAAGAACAATGACGGTTACAATCCTTACACAGGTGTCTATTCCATACTCCCGTCGGAATCAAAAACCAATCCCGAAATCCGTCAGCAGTATATCAACGGCCATTTTTGTTATGCATCCAAGGCTGCTGTTGTAACCAACGGACTCGGTATTGTCAGACACATCTCTATGTTTGATTACCAATTCCGGAAAAAGCATCCCGAAACTGTTACGAAACGGACAGATGATCCCAATACAGACAAGGAAATCGGTGATTCTGTTGCGCTCCGTCCTGTACTTTTGGATTTCTTTTCTTCTCATGCAAAATTCTTTTCGGCAAACAAGGATATGAAATTTCCCACCTTTATTGCCGATTCTGCGTGTGATTCCTATGATAATTACACGATGCTCAAAAACGAATTCGGTTTTGAGAGAGCTGTAATTCCGATGAATCCAAGAAACTCCAAGTCTTCCAATGCTTGTTTTGACGGTCACGGAACACCGATCTGCCCGCAGAACGGCGAGAAATTTCAGTTCCTCGGTCAATCCGGCGGTAAGAACCGATCACTTCGTTTTAAGTGGGTATGTCCGAAATCAATCAAGATTCCCAAATCCGGTTCCCGGGTCTGCACCTGTGATAACCCTTGCACCGATTCCTCTTACGGCAAATGCGTTTATACTTATCCCGATAAGGATTTCCGTCTTTATCCGGGCATCCCAAGAAATACGGAACATTGGGATAATCTTTATAAGCACAGAGTTGGTGTGGAACGAACCATTCATCTGCTCAAGGATACCTTTGCTTTGGCGGATAATCGCAGTTATTGTGTTTCCTCTCTAAAAGCGGATCTCTTTTTGTCCGGTATTGTTCAGCTTCTCGGTGTAATTCTTGCTGATAAGATCAATAACCTCCGCCTTTTCAAGAGTATTCGCATACTCATTGCTTAACCTTTTTCTCTCATATTTTTTGAGACGCTATTGTCGTCTCTTGTTTTTACGTCCGAATGTTCTTTTTCTGCTTCGGGCGTTTTTCTATTTTCTTTGCATTGTGCGTGATTGCTCTTGCTTGGGATTTTTGCAATTGCCTAATTTTAATTTTTATTTTTGTCGCCTTCGGCGTTACCGTCAGCGTCAGAGACTTGGGTTTCGGGTTCCGCATCTTCTGCGGGTTCGCCTTTTTTCGGCTTCTTTTTCTTCTTTTCGGGCTTTTCGCCGCTGTTATCCTCGGTCAGAACATCCGGCAGGAAGATCAGAAACAGGATTAGTGCGCCGATACTGATCGCCACATAAGTACCCGGCGGGTTCTGAATAAAGTGAGCGACATAACCGAGATACGGAATTGTGAAGATCGGTTTACCGACGACATTCATGTAATGCACCGGTGTGCCGTCCTCTTGGTCGTTTGCAATACCCTGCGTGCGGAATCGGATGACCGTGGGGTCGTTTTCATCCGGCAGAATCCCGACAATGCGGTGTGTCGCAACCGTTTCCTCATCGAGCAGGAACGTGATATCGTCCCCGACCTCCAATGTAAACGGGTCAACCTTCTGCACGTAGATCAGCGCACCGACGTGGTATTCCGGTTCCATCGAGCCCGACAGCACGGAGAACACCTGCAGTCCGAATACGCGGACACCTGCCAGCACAACCGCCAGCACCACGACGATCACAACGAGTACGGTTGTAATGGCGTTCCAGATACGCAGAACGGTTTTCAGCGTTTTGGAAGGTTCCTTTTTCGGCGGAGATTCCTTCGGAGAATCCGATTGCGCCTCGGGCGGCGAAGCATCCGCGGTCTTTGGCTCCTCCGTGATTTCTCTCAAAACCGACGGCTCCTCTTCCAGCGCGGCTTCCGCAATCACAGAATTCAGCTTCAGAAGAAGCGCATCCCGCGCGTCTCCCGGACTGTCCTGCGGCGGCAATCCGAATGCGTCGGTCAGCTCGGTCCATTCCGTCATGGGAACCTGTCCGGCTTCCAAACGCTCGATTGCTGTGATGATTTTTTTGTTTTGCTCCGGCACCCTCGCCGCATGCAGCAAATCGGTCAGTTCCCGACAGCCCGTGTAGCGAAGCAGTACCTCTGTAAGTGTCATTTGATTGCCTCATTCCTGTGTATGTAATCCCAAATAGAACCGAAAGGCAAATTGATACAATTCGGCTATTATTCATTCTCTATTATATCACTCCTTGGCATATTTGTCAATGTTTTTATTCATTTTTTATCCATAATTTAATATGAAATGCACACGCGTATAGACACACATACAAAGGGTGTTTTAGCACTTTACATCATTTCTATCCTCGTGCACCATTACCGCCAAAATGAAAAGCCTGTGTCTTTGATTCATTGTTCTTTCACGAGTCAGTAAAATTCTCCTCACTTTGCAGATACTAACACCACAAATCTGTAAAATAAAGAGATTTTGTATATATGAAAGCAACCGGCATTTGACGACGTATCGACGACCTCGGCAGAGTCGTCATTCCCAAAGAAATCCGCAGAACCACGAGAATCCGGGAGGGCGACCATCGTTGATGTCATTGACACGGTACGAAAAATTCTGCTTTGGAATGCCGGATCTGGCGAAGAGAATCGGGATAAATGATACGGAATAATAAGAAAAAAGCAAGTCCGCCAATACTGTTTTGCACAGAAATTGGGAGGGCTTGCTTTTGCATTTGTGTTTATATCATCTTTCGCCGATCATCGGATTTAACAGTGCGTCAAACAACTCGTGACCGATAAAATCCCTGGCTTCTCTGATCCATTGTTCTTCCGCAGGTGTGTCCATATCGCGGATGGCATAACAGATTTTCTTATAGGCCCCGGGAAGAATCAAAAGATGCCTCTCGTCACCATATCCTATCGCACGGCGCAGTCCAAGCTTTAAGCTGTATTCACTGTCATCCGGCATATCGGCGTACCGATGCAAAAGGAGCAGATCGATCCCCGGCTGCTGCCGCATTTTCAGCCACGCCAATACAAATCCGTAGGCACCTTTGTTTTCAGTGTCGGGATCCTCATCATTGGTATGGAATCCCTGTTCATCGAAGATGACATGCCGTGGCTGACCGCGATAGAGATAGTCAGGCGTAGACAGCAGTGCCGGCCAAACTTCCATATTTTTCAGCGTGATTTTTGGGGTATCAAGACTGAAAACAGCATCCTCCGCTTCCCAGAATGCAGGATTCAGAATGTCCGACGGGTACGGATGTGCCGCCACACCCCAATCGAAATCGCCGTCTCTGCGGCAGATTTCGGCAAGCAGCTTCAGACACTGTGCCGCAGGATAAAAATGCAGGGAATCTCCGACCAAATCACGAACATTATGATGGTGCTCAAGCGAAATATTGACGCGGTAATGTGCATAATACTTGTGAGAGAGCAGCCATGCCAAACGCAGGGAAACGGTATATTCCTCCATGAATCCTTCACAGGGCATCGGACCCATATTGTGCCACATACCGGGCGAATTGACCTCGTTTCCGATATCCATCATCACAGACCAGCCGTAGGGACTGTCGGGGGATGCATATCTGGCATACAAAAAGTCCAGCGCCGCGCAGTACATGGAAAAGCAGTCTTCCGTGCGAAGGTTGAAGGCACTCATTTCCACCGCAGGAAAATCCGGTTCATATCCCGGATGGCGAAGCAGATCAAATAATTCCTCGGATGCATCGTGGTTCTGATAATGGAATCGATTGATAAAACGGATCAGAAACGGAATGCCTCTGTCTGTATAGGGCTTGGAAAAGGCTTCGTACAGCTCCATCATATCACGGCGGAAATAGTAGGTTCTGCCGTTGAAGTTGTGCGCAATATCCCCCTCAACCGGATGCAGTGTCAAAATCCACGCCATATCGATTTCGGTCATCATGTACCCGAACCGCAGATATTCCTGATCTTGGGGCAATGCTGTTACCCATGTACCGATAGGGCGGTCGATCTTCGGTGGATCATACTTCCACTCGGAAAAATCTTCCGAAAAATCGGTTACATAGCAAACGCTCGGGATTTGTGTACCGTTTCTTTTGACGACAAACCGACAGAGCAGCTGGTCAAAATCCCCGTGATACCGCGGAATTTCGACATAGCTTCCGTGTCGTTCAACCGTTTGACAGCTGACGGTTCTGCCGGACACAAAATCCGGGCTGTTGTCACCGCAGATCAGCGGAACATAGGTACATACCGTCAGGAGTTCGTTATTTTCTTCCGTAAATGTAAACCGGATCCTGTCCGGAAATGCCGTGATGGACTTGATTTTCATGATGATGACTGCCTTTCCCATTGTTGTGTTTTTTCAAATCAATCTTATGTCTGTCTATAATACACCAAATCACAAGTATTTGCAAGAGGTGTTCATGCGCTCCGTTTTCTGAGATTACAGGACTAAATTACGACCTGCAATATTGTGTTTATTTCATATAAAACCGCAGCAATCCGCCCTGCATCAAGTCATGCATGGAAATCCTATAATTCCGTATCATTTCTCCGTTCCATTCCACGCGGTCAACGTAAATTTGCCGTTCGTTTTTACGCGTTACGCAAATATGTAAGGTCTTTCCCGTGGCAAGTTCAATATCTGCGCCGTCGATCTGCGGAGCGCCAATGAGGAACTCGCCGCTTCCGCTGATCGGGAAAATACCAAGGACATTCCACACAAAGAGCGAGGACAATCCTCCCGAATCATTGTTGCCGGGAAGCCCTCCCGTCCCCGTACCAAAGGAACGCCGGACACATTCATGAATGATTTCACAAAGACGGTCATGCCTGTCGGCATAAATGTAGGCATACGGCGTTTCCATATCACATTCGTTATTAAATCCTTCAAATCTGTGATATTCATTCTGCGCAATTTCCTTGTCTGCACCCAGATAGGTAAGCTGCTTCACGCTTTCACCGTCAAACCCGAAAAAGCTGTCAAGCAGCGATGCAAAACGCTCTTTGCCGCCTGCAAAAGCCACCCTCTCCTCCATATTCTTCTGAATTCTGAAGGAATACGTGTAGCGGTCACCTTCATAATACTTTGAAGCATCGGACATGAGCCCGTCGTCGGCATATGCGTTCCGCCAGGACTGCGCCAGCTCCTGTAATCTGCTTTTCAGCGCGGGATCTGCCGTTATGTCAGCCACATCCAGGCATGCATCCGTCACATCAAGGATATGTGTGTACCGCTCAAAACAGCCATCCTTCAAAAAGGAAGCATAATCCTCACGGGCAAGCTCACGCTCCACACACTCCTCGATCACGTCAATCGCTGCGCCATCGACTCCCATATGATAAGCGTCGCACAGGGAAAGAACACCGAGCATTTTCGCCTGTTCCTCGCAAGGAAAAACATCGGCCAGACCAAAGCTGCAGGGGATTTTACCAAGGGATCGGCTGATGTTTACGATTCCCCTTACAATCTTTTCACTCATTTGCGGATAACACAGATAGATCAGCGGCAGTGCCGTTTTGTATTGATCCCAAAAAGTTGCAAAATCCGTAACAGTATCCCCCGAAACGCCCAAAACGCGTTCTCCGTTCATATCACACGGCTTGATCAATGAATGATACAAACAGGAATAAAATTTTTGTTTCAGCTCCTCGTCATCGGTATTGATTTTGAAGGCGGAAAGATATTGATTCCAGATCTCATATGCGCGTTCCACAGCCGAATCAAAGGTCAATTTTGCATTTTCCACTTCTTTTCTGGCTTGCTCGGAGGAGATCGTAGAATAACCCACACGAAGCAAAAACGAATTGCCCGAAAAATCATATACGATGCGAAACGGAGATGTACTGTCAGATGCGTTCTCTGTCGGACTTGTCTTCTCGATTTTTTTCACTTCGGAGCTTTCACATTCTGCCATGGCACAAAAATAAAGGCGTACTCCAGAAAAATCGCCTGAAAAAACGACCTCTCTATTTGAAATAATATCGATTTCAGGTTCTTTGACGTCTGCATAAAAGTTCTTACCAAAAACCCGATCGAGTCCGTTATTAAAAAAATCAATAGCAACTCTGCCGCCGTCGCTTCCAAACGTGTATCTGTGAATCGCCACGCCGCCATCCACTGTCATCTCACATAAAATATCCCCGAGGTTCGCTTTATAATATCCGGGACGCGCCTCCTCATTTTCAAGGATCTGTCCTTCATCGATAACGGAGATATCCTCACCATAAAAAGGCGATGTCAAAGCATAATTATAATAATAGCGAATCGCTCCTGTACCCGATTGGTGCAAATGTGAAAAGCCTTTTACCCGGTGATCCTCTCCGAGCTTTTTTATACCGCCGCAGCTGCTCGGATAATGCATACCGTACCCCGTCGGATATCCACCGCTGTAAGCGCCGACAGACATTTTTCCAAACGGAAGCACCGCATGGGGAATCGTATTTCCGCAAAGCGCTTTGATATAAAACCACTTTGATGCCAGGCCGTCCTCAAAGAAACGGTCAGTTTCACCGTTTCCCAAAAACACATCTACATATTTGCACAAATCAGTTTGTTTCATAATAATCTCCATTCTGCCGCTAAAGCGTCAGCACAAATAGGGACGAAAGCTGGCGGATAGCGACGATTTAGTAACAAAATTGTTGTATACTGTTTGTGAGGGAAAGACACACTACAACGCACGCTGGGGTAAGTCGTAGAAGAACTTCATGCCGAAAACAGTATCATAATCAGTGTTAGGATCATCTTGTCAAGCACAAATAAGTGCAGCCATATCAGCCATTCAGAAGAACCTCCATCAATTCAATTACCTTTTTGTATACCCGCAGTTTTTTAGCATATGCGGACAGATTTATCAGGTTCTTTTGCGGATCATTTGCGTAGGCATTCAATGCTTTTGCAAACATTTCGTTGTCCATGCGTGAACGGTATTTGAAACAGTCGCAAATCGTACGCTCTCGGTCATATACAGAAAGTGTTGTGCCGTGAAAATCTCCGTCGGTCTTTCCGAGTTCATAAATATCCTGCTGCATATAATATATCTGCAGCGCAAGACCGTCTATATTCAATTTTGATCTTGTTACGGAACGCGGGACCGCAATGGACCATTTTCGTAGTGCGAAATCGCTGTATCCGTAATAAAACAAAGCCGATTCTACACACACAACTCCCATTGGGATCAGCGATGCCAACATCTGCTCCTCGGTCGAACCCTGATGTTCCGTCAGACAATAATATCCGTGCCGCACCCGATCAAGATAGCCGGCATTACACAGCCTTATGACTGCGGCTGCATGGATTCCTGCTTCCAAAAAATCAGATGTTTTTGCAATACCGCCGTGATCATCAATCACCTGCGCTGCAATATCTTTGATTGTCATGCAAGCTCCTTCGCTAAAAATCATACACAATAAATGCAAATCTGTGTATGAAAATAATCATACCGTTATTATAACATATCAATCTTCAAAATGCAATATACATTACATATTTCATTACCCAATATCACCATAAATTGATATATCTATTTATAAAAATTCCCGCTGTAACCCATGTCAGTTACAGCGGGAATTATGATGATGGCGTATTTTTCTAATCAATCTTATCATTCTAATTCTCAAATGACAAGAAAACATCTCTAATTAATCCGCCTCAGAGTCCAACTTTTCCGGCATCCTACCCTTTCTCGCAGCCTTGATCCGCTTGGACCGATTCAAAAACTTCATCATAACTGCAATCTCCTCGTCGGTTGCCTTACTGCCGTCAATATCATAATTTCTGCAGATTGCCGCAAACATATCCTCCGCATTGGGATTTTGAACAGTGTCGATCATATCATCAACATCCATACCAAAACAGGAAATGAAACCATCAAAATCGAGCATCGGTGCTGTTGTGACATCCATTTGATGTGCTTCCTTGATGTCATATACGATCTTAAAAATGTGATCCGCGACATTCTGTGCAAAATAGTCGTCATCGCTTCCGCGGAAATTCTGCAGCAGTTCATCCATTGTTTCCGCCTCCATGACGGTGCCGCAGTTTTCCATGAATTTCTCTCTGAGTCCCAAAAGCATCAAATCGAGCGCTCGGACATAATTCTCTTCCTTTCAGTTTGCACTCCACACGCAGATCTTTGATTCGTTCTTCAGGCAATACTTTTGTCATCGGTTTCTACTCCTTTCTTCTCTCTCCGTAATTTCGGATTTTTTGATATTTTTGACGAAAATCCCGAATTTTGGATATACAGTACAAACCCGTTATTTACGTGTACAACCAACTCCGCTGTGCAGAACTCGAAATACAACGGGAGAAAAGATATGTTCTTCGAAGACGAAGGAATTGTAACACATAAAATTGTACAATATTCAGTGCAAAACTTTTTTTGAACTGCTTATAAATGCATATTCTCCCACAGAATCACAAACACTATCATCGTTGTCCCATTTTTTGAAAAAACAGTCAGATGAGGTGTTTATATATGAAAGCAACCGGCATTGTCCGACGTATCGACGACCTCGGCAGAGTCGTCATTCCCAAAGAAATCAGAAGAACCATGCGTATTCGCGAGGGCGACCCCCTGGAAATCTACACCGACCGCGAAGGAGAAGTCATCTTCAAAAAATACTCACCAATCGGGGAGTTGGTCGATTTTGCATCGCAGTATGCAGAAAGCCTATACAAAACCTGCGGTATCCCTGTTGCGGTCTGTGACCGTGACAGCGTCGTTGCCGTATCGGGGATCTCCAAAAAGGAATTTCTGGATAAAAAAATTTCGCCGGCGCTGGATGGTGTCATTGAAACCCGTTCGCTGTATGCCGCGGAGAAAAATTCCGACAAGCGGATTTTACTGACAGACAGTGACCAATGCACCGTCTCCGTCGTCTGTGCCCAGCCGATATTTACAGAAGGTGACATTATCGGATGTGTTGCGGCGGTAACGGGAGAAGATACCTTTGCAGCACGTACCGACAGCACAGCACTCGAAACCGAGGTCAAGCTGATTCGCACAGCAGCCGCCTTCCTCGGCCGACAGTTAGAATCCTGAAAAAAAGATAATCCGCATATCTGCCGTCATCAAACGGAGGTATGCGGATTTTTCATTTACTGTTTGATCGCCTTAGATTTCCATTTGCCCATACGGTAGAACAGCGCGGTCAGAACAGCGCCGAGAACCCAGGACAGAAGCAGGGAGATCTGGATACATTCCTTCTGACCATAGGGCAGTTCTGCCGTTCTGGTCAGGAACGAGATACCGTATGCAACGGGAACACGGATCGCAACGGTTGTGATGAGCGAGATCCACATGGGGGTCATCGTATCGCCCGCACCGCGCATGATACCGGAAAGGCTCTGCGTGACAGCGACTGCAATGTAGCCGACGGCGAGGATCATCATCAGTTTGTAGCTGAGCTCAACCAGTTCCAGCGTATCGGTAAAGATGTGCATCAGCGGCTTGCCGAGCAGCAGAATGATACCGGTGATGACAGCGGAGGTGCCGACAGCCATCAGCGTACCCTGCTTTGCACCCTTGGTAACACGGTCATACTGGCCTGCACCGACGTTCTGACCGGCATAGGTCGTCAGCGCCGTACCGAAGGAGAAGTTCGGCATCATCGCAAAGCCGTCGACACGCATGACAACGACGTTTGCCGCGATGAACTGTTCACCGAAGCAGTTGGTCAGCGACTGGACGATAATCATCGCGGAGGAGAAGATCGCCTGTGTCAGACCGGACGGAAGACCGAGCTTGATAACAGTCTTGGTATAGCTGCCGATCGGCTTGAGATGCTTGAAGGACAGATCGAAATTTTCTTTCATTCTGGTTAGTTTGAACATACAGCATGCCGCGGAAATGAGCTGTGCGATGATCGTTGCCAGTGCGACACCGGGAACACCCATGTCACAGTACGCAACAAAGAATACGTCCAGAACGATATTGATTACGGTTGCAACCAGAAGGTAGAGCAGCGCGGAAACGGAGTCACCCATACCGCGGATGATACCGGAGAGGATGTTGTAATAACCCATGCCCGCAATACCGATCAGCGAGATCTGCAGATAACCGGTACAGTCGTCCAGAATCGACGCAGGTGTATTGAGCATTACAAGAACCGGGCGGATCAGCGGCAGCATGATCGCGACCAGCACGACACAGCAGAGCGCAGTGACGGTAATACAGTTGCCAATGGTATAGGAAAGGCCTTCGCGGTTGCGCGCACCGAAGTACTGCGAGACCATGATGGTTGCGCCTGCCGAAATACCGATGAACAGGACAAGAAGCATGTTGAGGATCGGCAGTGTAGAGCCGACTGCGGACAGTGCGTTGTCGCCGATATACTTACCGACAACGATGGTATCAACCGTACTGTACAGCTGCTGTGCGATGTTGCCGAGCAGCATGGGCAGTGTAAATGCGAGAATACTCTTCCACGGTGTTCCGACTGTCATATCCGTCGGGGCAAACAGTCTTTTGAAAACAGAATTTCCTTTCACCAATGTTTCTCCTTTTTCATGATGTGATTTTTTTCAATAAATTTCGTATTATTATATCATATTTTTCCGTTTTTTGCAATAGCAGATTGCAATTATCATAAATTTATCAATCTCCTTTTTCTGCACCCAAAAGCGGTTCGATATGAGAAATCGGAAAAGATACTTGACAAAGATCGACAAAACGTGTAAAATATTGTTATATAATAAAAGGAAAGAAGGAGTCTCTGCCGCCGATATGACACGCCTCAAACATATCCTTGCACACCTGTTTCTATGTCTGTCCGTACTCGCAATTCTGTGCGGGTGTACTGCGGCAGAACCGACCTCTGCCGATCCGCTCACGGGAACATCTGCCGCCATAACAGCAGAAACCGTATTCCCAACACCCAATACAGAACCCATCCCCGATCAGCCGCCGAGCACAACGGAAGCCGCAGAAACAGAACCTGCAGAAACCTTGCAAACAACCATCGAAACAGCAGAAGAAACACAGCCCGCACAGCCGACCCGCATTGCGGTTCCGCGCTTATCCGGTCAGACAAGAGAAGATGCGGAAAAAATCTTACAGGACGCCGGTATTCCGTATACCGTGACGGAATCGTATTCCAGAGAGTTTGCCAAAGATACCGTCATCAAGCTGCAGTTCTACGGAAAAGTCGATGAGGAAACCTGTTATGTCAACCCAAGCTATCCGACCGAGTTGATCGTCAGCCTCGGTACCCGATGGAAAACCAATGCCGTCGCCGTAGATGAAAAGCGCATCTATCTGACCTTTGATGACGGTCCGTATCACAACACCGACCGTGTTCTGGAAATTTTAGATGCTTACGATGCAAAGGCAACCTTTTTTACGCTCGGCATGTACGCCGCAGTTTACCCGGAACGAATCCAGGCGATCCACAACGGCGGACATCTGCTTGCGTGTCATTCCTATTCCCACGACTATATGAAGCTGTACGAATCCGCCGAAACCGTTCTCGGTGAAATCGCCGCGTGGGAAACAGCAATAGAGGAAGCTGGTGTTCCTCTGCCGCAGAAGCACTTTTTCCGATTCCCGGGCGGTACGACGACCTATTATATGGAAAAGGATCGTTATGAGGACATTTTCTGGGCAGTGTATGACGCAGGATACCTGGCGATGGACTGGACCTGCGCCAACAATGACCGCTATCTGAACGGAAAAACCGATGAGCAGTCCCTGGAGGACTATCTTTTGCAGTCGGTCATTACCACCGTCGACAGCATCGGTCTCACACCTTCCATTCCCAAGGTTATGCTGATGCACGATACGGCCGACGAGACCGTTGCCGCATTGCCGCAGATTCTTGAATATCTCCTCGCCGAAGGATATACCTTCGGAACGCTTGATGAGCTTGACGGATACTGGGTATTCCAATAAACAAATCAACAGAAAACCGACCGTTTTTGATGCGGTCGGTTTTTGTATCGTCTGATTTTATTTGCAGTCCACCAGAATCTGCAGGGTTTCTTCCCCACGGTCGGAAATATTGCCTGACAGCGTGACATTTTCGCAGTTGGCGGCAACGATGTCATACTTTGCGTAGTCGGCGGAATCCTGCGGATTGAAACAGCAATGCGTGAAGGAATTGTCTTCGATACGGACATTCTTTGCAGAGGAGACAAAAATTGCACTCTGCGGAATGTCGATGAATCGGTTGTCGTGGATATACAGGTTTTCATGGACACCTGCAGGATATTCCACGGTATTTCCGTCGTGGCATGCCTTGAAGATGATCGCGCCCTGATTGGCACCGCTCTGGATGTGTGCGCAATGCTCAATGACGTTGTTGCGGATCTCGACGTTCTTGCACGGACCGACCTCCCACCAGACGCGGATATCGGGTGCAAACAGCAGTGCAGCCAATGACATGCCATAAATATAACTGTTTTCAATCAGAACATCGTGCGTCTGAACAAGGAAGCCGCGGGCACGGGTATTGCGCACGGTACAGCTGTCGATGTGCAGGGATGCAAAATATTCAGCATTGGCAAGCGTATCGCCGACCGCAAGCGTACCGACTTCATCACGGTAAACCGCGTTGTTGTTCTCATCGACCGAATCAATGACAAACGAACCCTTCTGCAGGAAGGTATCTGAATCATACACATAGATCGTATCACCGGGTTTTGCCCAGTCTCTCGGCAGCGGATGCACCTCATGACGGCGCGGACAAATCATCGAAACAGTCTTCTTTTCCGTATCCAGCACATGAATACCACCCGCAGTACCATGGATGTTCAGCGTATCGTCGCCCATGCCTTCCATATTGCAATTTCGCAGTACCATCTTTCCTGCAAGACCGAGCGCGTGGATGCCGTCGGCGTTGGCGGCCTTCAGACGGGCAGAGCCATCGGGAACGCGGATACAGAAGTTATCAAAGGTGAAGTCCTCACTGCGCGGACGGATGGTCGCACCGAAGCTGGCGGCAGCATAAATAATGATATTTTTGAGTACAAATCGGCGGCAGTTTCCAAAATTGAAAATCGAGTTGCCATAGATTTCATAGCGGATGTTGATCTGATGACCGACATTCAGCTTCGGGGAAATATTGCCGAGCTTCAGCCGTACCAGATGATCGCCGATCACGTCATAGTCAAGACCGACCAAACGCTTCTGCTCGGTACCGTCGGGTGCGATGAATGTCTGTTCCACTGGCGTATTATGGTAGGTGTGAAGCGCATAATCGGGAGAACCGAGCTCATCAAAGCTGTTGGTCGCACAGAAATGCTCAAAGCCGGTAACGGGAAATTCGTTATAAATCTGCAAGTCGGCAGTTCCCGCTTCCCGATTGATGGCGGTAATACGTCCTGCCGCGCCGATTGGGTTGTCCGTATCAAAGAAGAAATCGGAAACCGTCACGTCGTCGCTGTCATAGAAATGAAACACGTCATTGTTGGCGGAAATGGGTGCTGTCGGATCGAAGTGTGCAAGCACAGTCGATGTTCCGCCGAGAATCGTCAAATTCCTTGCGCCGCGGATGGAAAGAGCACGACTGATACGGTAGGTCCCTTTTTTGAACTGCACCGAAATCGGTTCTCCGTCATAGACGATGCTGTCAAAGACCGCCTGCAATGCGTCCGCACAGTCTACACCGGTATCGGGATAAACCCCGCGGTCGGGTAAATAAATCGTTTTTGCCATTGGATATTCCTCCTTGTCAAAACAGCGTTTTTTTTCATTATAACACAGCAGATGGACAAATGCAAGGGCAGCGAATAAATTCCCCGCCGAAATTTCATCAGCGGGGAGTGTTGGTTATTCGTTTAAGTAAATCCAAACGCGGGAATCGATGATTTTGGTGGTTTCCTCAAGGGTTCTGACGCCGGCGCGGTAAACCGAAAGCTCCTCGTTGAGGATATCGCGGATTGTTTCATCGGGATGTGCATATGAAATGCAGTTGTCAAAGAAGGACATCATGTTTGCTTTATCCTCATCTGTGATCTCAACCACTGTATAACTCGATGCTTTGCTTTCATCGAGGAACCGATTTGCCATCATTGGTTCCAGTATCAGCGTGATGACATTCGGATCCATACCTGCGACTGTACCGAAATTTTTCGAATAATAAATATATCGGTTTTCATCGATCAGTCGTTCCATAGCAGAACGGGTGACGGGAAGCATGTGCTCTGCAAGCAGCTGTGATGTCTGCATATCGTCCGACAGGATAAAATCAAGAAATGCTTTGCAGCCGCCGAGGTTCGCCGAATCGGCAAATACGGACAGCAAGCCCAAGGACTGCATTTGAATTGCATATCTGCTGTCATCATCCGACGGATATCCGCAAAGCGAAAACGGTGTATCCCCGAAAAACAGCTTGAGTGATGCATACCCGGTCAGGGAATAGAACGGGAAATACGAAAGCTTCACCCGTCCGTCTGCCAATGCGGATACAATTTCTGTGCTACCCGAGATACCGTAACGCCCGCCCGTCAGAAAGTCACTGTTCTGAAAGGTGCCGTAATCCTCAATCACATACTGCATCATTTCTTCCTTGAACCGTACCTGCCGATGAAATTCATCACTGTGGAAGGAAGAAGTCATTGTCTCATAATCGACATACTGCCGCATCAGGTTATAAACATCGTTGATTTCAAAATCAACGGTTGTCAATGCCATATAGGCATCGGGATCGGATGCTTTCAGCTCCTCCCCAAAAGCATACATATCATCCCACGTCAGCGGACCGTCAAGCAAAGAGGAGTTGCAGGCATATGTGTTTATCATCATGTTCAGCGGCAGAACATACATTGCCCCGCTGCCCTCTGTATAGGCATTCCGCGCTGCATTCAGCAGACGATCTCCGTAATCGGCAGACAAATCCAGGAGCAGGTTTTTCTTTGCGTAAGGACGGTAACCGTGATCGAACAGCACCATGTCCGGTTTGTTTCCGTCAAGCAGATATGAATCAAATCGGTCAATCGAGAAATCCCCGTTCAAGGTATCGGTCAGATCGACATACAGAATATAATACTCATCGCTGCTTTCGTTGAACTGAGATATGACATCAAGATACCATTCCTCCACATCATAGTCGGAAAGCGATACCAGCGTCAGAACGCGTCGGTTCTGCAGATCGGGATTGCTTCCCAGCCGCAGAAGATAGATTGATGTTCTGCCGGTCATGCCCGACTGCGGAACATAAAACATACAGCTCTCATTGACGATCCAATAGATACCCTGACCGTCACAAGAACCCTGATACCAGTTGAGCAGCTGGTGCATGGTATCGCCGCCGTCCTCTGTTTTCCCGCAGAGATAAACGGCATCCTTATAGGAGCAGTACATCTGTCCGTCGCCGCCGCACATCAGCGTACTGAAATACGTCATTTCGGGCAGAACGGGAGCATCTGCCTGTTCTGCCGTACCGCTGTTCAAATCCACGCGGCAGTAAGCAGGATACCCATCCCCCATCATGTATACGCCGTCAGAAACGGGAAAAATACCGCGGCATTCCATAGGAAGAGTGACCTCGTTCAGCAGGGAAAGGGTTTCATCGAAATAATACACGCGGTCTATTGCATTGACGAGAATCCGCACGGAACCGTCGCCGCGCTCTGTGACATGCATGCCATGGTAGTTCTGATTGATGAACGAGAAAACGGACGAGCTGAACGAAAACTGCGGCGATTGCCCCAGTACCTCTCCGTCCGATGCAAGCATCCGCAGGGTAACCTTGGAGAAATCCATGAGACCTGTTGTTTCCAGAAGCAGAATCCGACCATCGGAGAGGACACGGAACAGCTCGGCACATTCTGTTTCATACGGGATTTCGATCTCCTCGGTCAGAGCACCGTCTGTACCGTAGTGATAGATGGTTGTGCGGTATGCATACTCACCGTCAGTCTGCCGCTTGACGGGAAGGTATAAGCCGTCCTCTGCGGCATAGGTATATTTCTGCATTCCGATGAAAGTTACACCGCCCGGACGTTCTACCTCCTCCCGTGAATAGGACAGTACGGAGGATACGGTCACTGCATCCTCCGTCATACGGTCTTCCCATGAAATGTCATCCGTTTTTGCAGGCAGATGCTTGGTATAAATCGGCTTATCCGTGTCACAGCCGAGCAGGAGCGGCAGAAGCAAACACAGCACGAGAAATAGAGAAAGGATATGTTTCATGGAAAGGCACTCCTTTGATCAATCATTATTAGAATCGTAACCGCAATAAGCGCAGACTCCGTTTGAGACCATATGGTGCTGTGTAAACACAGTGAAGAGTCCATGCCACGTATAGTCGCAGGTAGCGCAGTAATAGCTTGCGTTGTCATAATCATACCCGTAACACTTGTTTGCTTCTGCTACACGATATGATCTTGAAAGAGATCCACGGTCGATAACAACCGACTGATAATGCGGATATAAATCATTCCCTTCTCCACCATCGTTCACCAACACCATCAGCATCACCGATGCAAGGCAAAGAACGAACGTGGTTAGAAACACAAGATGCGTATCCTCCTTTCCCGGAATCACTGTCAGAAAACCTATATTCCTGTCTGTGATTCCGTTACAGTCAGAAACAGGTCTGCATATGTGCCATTGGCGTAATCCTCCGTTTTTCTTTGTTGTCACTATTATATCACATATATTTCAAAAAAAACAACACATTCCTGCCGCATTTTTGGTGTTCATTTTAATTTCAGCGAAATATATAAAAATCCCATTTGATTTTTGTGCAGAAACCCTATAAGCAAATCTCGCAATCGGACAATCTCCAAAAAAATTTACAGAATATCAATGACAAATCGCGAAAAATATGGTATACTATAGAAAATATCATCAAGTGAGGTCTGCCGCAATGAAAAAAGTCATGCTGGTATTCGGTACACGCCCGGAAGCGATCAAAATGTGTCCTCTGGTCAATACATTAAAGGAAAGAAAAAACCTGCAGACGGTGGTCTGCGTCACAGGTCAGCACCGTCAGATGCTCGATATGGTGCTTGACGCGTTTTCCGTCACACCTGACTATGACCTTTCCATCATGAAGGAACGTCAGACGCTGTTTGATGTCACAACGAACATTCTGGAGCGCATCCGCGAGGTATTGGAAAAAGAACGTCCCGACGTCGTTCTCGTTCACGGCGATACGTCAACCACATTCGTCACTGCACTTGCCTGCTTCTATCTGCAGATTCCCGTCGGTCACGTCGAGGCGGGTCTGCGCACCTATAATCTCTATTCTCCCTATCCCGAGGAATTCAACCGTCAGGCGGTTTCGATCATCGCTAAGTACAACTTCTCCCCGACCAAGCTGTCCCGCGACAACTTATTAAAGGAAGGAAAAGATCCGTCCACGATCTATGTCACGAGCAATACTGCCATCGATGCACTGAAAACGACCGTCCGCGAGGGCTACAACCATCCCGAACTTGACTGGGCATCGGACAGCCGTCTCATTATGATCACTGCCCACCGCCGTGAAAACCTTGGTGAGCCGATGCACCACATGTTCCGTGCCATCCGCCGCATCATGGATGAGCATCCCGACGCAAAGGCAATCTATCCGATTCACATGAATCCCGTTGTCCGTCAGGCTGCCGACGAAGAACTCGGCGACTGCGACCGCATCCACATCATTGAGCCGCTCGATGTTCTCGATTTCCACAATTTCCTTGCCCGCTCGTATCTGATTCTGACCGACTCCGGCGGTATTCAGGAGGAAGCGCCCTCTCTTGGCAAGCCCGTTCTTGTCATGCGCGATACAACCGAACGTCCCGAAGGCATTGCCGCAGGTACGCTGAAGCTCGTCGGTACCGAGGAAGAAACCATTTACAATTCCTTCAAGGAGCTGCTGGAAGACAAATCTGTCTACGATCGCATGAGCCAGGCATCCAACCCGTACGGTGATGGGCTTGCATGTCAGAGAATTGCGGATATTCTCGAACAGACGCTGTAAAAATTTCATGCCGGAATGATATTTCATCCCGGCATTTTTTATTGTTACAGATCATCCGCATCCTGTACCGGATAACGGTCAATTTTGAAAAAGGTCTTTCCTCCGTCCACCGCGTTTGTCGGTAATGCGGTATCTGAAAGCCGCGCCGTACCGGTATACATGCCGAGCACATCCGTGTTCTCACCGGTATCACGGTATGCCGAGATCACACCGCTGACGGCTTCTGTGATTCGCTGTTTTTTGGTTTCCAGTTTTCTTTTCATAAAAAGCACCTGCCTTTCACGGACAAGTATCTCCGTGTCGGGCAGGTGTTATGCGTGTTATGGATTATGTGTTTTCAAGGAAGCCTGCGATAAAGTCTTCTCCGCCTTTTTCGATCTTCTTTCTCTGCTTTTCAAAT
The DNA here is from genome assembly GCA_045637265.1 of Eubacteriales bacterium. GTDB lineage: Bacteria > Bacillota > Clostridia > Oscillospirales > CAG-272 > RGIG3925. The sequence goes on from JAZTZC010000334.1 coordinate 18,894, forward strand.
TCAGAGGAGAAATCGTGCGATTTTTTATTGAAAAACAGCGTATCACGGACAAGGCACGAAATGCTGCTCCAACTGGACATGTGAATGCGCGCAATATCGGTCAGCATACCGTCACGCACAAGATCGATCATCTGTGAGGAAACATCATCGCGTGTATACTTGTTCTTGATGACCGTTTCATAATAGACAGGACTGACATTCTGATAGCCTTCAAATGCCATCTCCTCCAGCATCGCGCAGACCGCATCGGACTTTTGGCAGTTATACGGCAGAGCCATGAAACGCATGACCTCAAAGACATAGCTGTAATACTGCTCCTGTGTTTCATCGAGCTTCGGTGTCGGAATCACACCGTAGTCGCTCTTCATATCGCGAAGATATTCCGCCGACTGCAGCTGACCGAAGTAGAACATACTCCGATCTTCGCTAAACTGCTTGGATGCAATCTCATTTTCCTTCGGCTCGCGCTCCTTGCCGTATACAATGCCTGTCGTTTCAAATGCAACATTGTACAGACGGTTGACAACATCGATCATTTTTTCGCTGTCAGCAACAAGCTGCGGAATATTGTCTGCATTGCGTTCCGTCAGCGGGACACCCGTGCAGAACTGCAGTGCCATGATATCCTGATTCCAGCACAGACGCGTACCGATGATATCCTCTTCATCCGCTTTGCTGTTGCCGTTGATGTCGGAATAAACCGCTTCGGAGATCGACTTGAACGTGTCATACGTCCATTTACCGTCAAGAACCGTCTGATACAAGCCGTCCGCCGAATCAAACAGGTTCTGGTAAAGCTGCTTGTTGTAGTATACGCACGACAGATAGCGCATGCGGTCAATCGTTGCGTCACCGACGAGCGCATACAGCTGATTCTGTCCCATGCTCATTTCCTGCATGTAGGCAAGATCCCACCATGCCGCATCAAAACTGATATACGGCATATCCACGATATTCAGAAACAGTCCCTGCGGAATCAGCTTGACGCCGGACCACTGTGTCGGACAGAACACATCGTAGGTCGTATCATCCGCCAAAAGCATCGTGGAAATCGCCGTGGTACAGTCTGCCTGTGCTACACCGGGGTCTTGAAAATCAATGACACAGTTCAGCTTCTCCTGTACCGCCAGATTCTGCGCATAAACCGCATCGTCAAGCACATCTCCCGACTGTGCACCAGCAATATCGGTATAGCTGTCCCATCCCGTGGTATACCAAAGATGGATCGTCTCCCCGCCAAGGTCGAGATCCGCAGGATTGCCCGATGTGATTTCGGGTTCGGTTTCCGCCGTCGTCACGACAGTATCCGCCGCTGTATCGACGGTCACGGCCGTGCTGCTGTCTTCCGTACCGCAGGATACCACCGCCCCCAGACACAGAAGCACCGCAAGTGCGATCGTGCATGGCTTCTTCATAGTGCATGCCTCCTCAAATATTGTTTTTTGACATTATATCATGATTATCCACCACTGTCAAGACAAAATCAATGCAAATTTTACAAAGATTCAGCGGCAATCACATTGACAAGCGGACGATAACATGGTAAAATAAAATAAAGCAGGAAAATGTAATTTTCCCAAAACGCCATATATAAGAAAGGATAAAAATCATCATGGCAATTCCGATTCCAGAAAAACGTGTTGCCGAATTTGAAAAGTTCGGCTTTGGTATGTTCATCCATTGGGGTCTTTACTCCCAGATGGGTCAGGGTGAATGGATTCAGCATATGAAGCAGATTCCCGGCGAGGAATATCAGAAGCTGCAGCAGACGTTCACCGCGTCCAAGTTTGATGCACACAAGATCGCAGAAACCGCAAAGGCAGCAGGTGCCAAGTACATCACGCTGACAACCCGCCACCACGAAGGCTTCTCCCTCTTTGACACCAAGGGACTGAACACCTACGATGCACCGCACTCGCCCGTCGGTCGTGACCTCATCCGCGAATATGTCGACGCCTGCAACGATGTCGGTATCGTTCCGTTCTTCTATCACACCACGCTCGACTGGTACGATCCGCGCTTCAATGGCGATTTCAAGGCATATTTGCAGTATCTGCGCGATTCCGTGGAAATTCTCTGCTCCGAATACGGCAAGATCGGCGGTCTGTGGTTCGACGGCAACTGGTCCAAGCCGAACGAAGACTGGGAAGAAGATGCACTGTACAAGGTCATCCGGAAGCATCAGCCGGAAGCGATCATCGTCAACAACACCGGTCTTTCCCACCGCGGCGAGCAGGGTAACCCCGAGCTTGACTCCGTTACGTTCGAGCAGGGTCGTCCGACACCGATGGATCGTGAAGGCATGACCAAGTACATGGCAGCTGAAATGTGCCATACGATGAACGCGCACTGGGGTTACGGTGCGGCTGACGTCAACTACAAGTCGCTTGCACACCTGATCGAAACGCTGTGTGCCTGCCGTCGTGTCGGTGCAAACTATCTGCTCAACATCGGTCCGACGGGTGAGGGTGAAATTCCGCTCATGCAGGAAGCACTTCTGCGCGGCATCGGCGACTGGATCCGCTACACAGGCAACGCCATCTACGAAGGCAAGCCGTGCGGTATTACGGGTGTCGGCAAGAACTTCGCACTCAAGCACGGCAACAAGCTGTCCTTCTATGTCCATGACCTCAGCATCAGCGGTGATGCCAATGTTACGGTCGAGGGCGGCGGTGCAGGCGAGAAGGTCTTCGAAGGTGTTGCGGGCAAGGTCAAGTCCATCCGCTGGACCGAC
>JAZTZC010000335.1:0-1604 GCA_045637265.1 Eubacteriales bacterium
TGAAACGCCCGAGCTGCGTGCCGAGGTACATACCAATCAGAAGAACGAGGTCGGCGGTTCCTTTGCCGCGGCAGCGCTGATCGCACTCAACGACGGTCCGTGTGACAAAGCGCATTATTATGACGGCCAGATCGCATCCAACTGGTGCGGACTGTTCGATTCCTATTCCATTCCGCAGAAGCCGTTCTATACCTTCTGCGCCTACGGACAGATGTATTCGGCATGTACGCAGATGATCGCCGTCGACAACAGCACCATGCAGCCGCCGTATGCCATGGCTGCGGTCGGTGAGGGTGTCGGGATGATCCTGCTCTCCAACTATCGCGGGGAGGCGGGACACATCGCGCTTGACATGTCTTCTCTTGGACGGGGCATGAAAAAGGCCGAGATCTTCCGCATCGGCAAAACGCAGAACCTGGAGCTTGAACGGGTGGAATACTACACCGCGGAAACGGTCACGCAGATCGTTTATGCGGAGCCGTATGAGGTCGTATTTGTCCGCATTACAACAACAGATTAAAGAAACACAGACACCGATGAACGGGAAGATTCCGCATCGGTGTCTGCTTCATGTTATTCGGTGATTGGTGCTGTTTCGCGGAAATAGTCGGGATTGACTTCGTAGATGTCTTCCTGCCATTGACGCCAGAGTCGATCCCAGAAGAGTTGAGAGGCTTCTTCGGGGGAATCTGCACCGAGGATGATGTAGGTGTTGGCTGAGTGGTAGCCTTCGCCGTCCTGATCCTGTTCCATAAGCGGGAAGATGATGATGCCGTCATTTTTTCCGAAATTTTCTGCCAAATAACTGAGAATGATCATGGCGCGGTCGTCCGTACGGGTTGGATAAGCGAGACTTGGATTGAGGGGCAGAAGATGACCGGGCAATTCCATTCTGTATTTGATCCACTTGCCGCTCCATGTTCGGCTGGATCTGTCATAGAATCCAAAATACGGCGGCAGAATGTATCCTTCAAAGCAGTCCGGCTTGATCAGATAGTTGATTTTCTGACCGTCAAACCGGATGTTGATTGTTTCCGCTTCCACAGCCTGTGGAAATCCCGACACATCCATCTCATGCGGTACAGCACCTTCGGGCAGTGCGTTCAGCTTTGTACCGATTTCCTCCCATACATCCTCCGAAAACGTGATTTCGTATCCTGTATAGGTGATATCCACCTTTGACCGCCAGCCGACAAAGTACAGAAAACATCCGATGACAGCAAGGCAGAGCAGCGGCAGAACGATGAATTTGCCGATGGGATATAACCAGAAATGTTTGATTTTATCGACTTTCAGTTCATGATCGTACGATTTTTCCCATTGGTGTGCATAAGCAAGATAGCGCTTGTACGCCTCCTCGCGCGCGTCGCGATCGACATCCTCATCCCAGACACGGAAGCGCATTTCCGGGACGGCGTGCGTTTCGACTTTTTGGATGCGGTAGGGTTCGTCCTCGGAGAAAGCGGCGGAGAGGTCGGCCATCTGCCCGGGCAGATGCCCGTGTTCGTTCGGTACGGGCAACACACCGCCGAGTGCCTGTGCCAGCGCATCGGCAGAGGTCAGCGAGGACGGAATCACGGCATCGGCACGCTCCAGCAGTTCTT
>JAZTZC010000336.1:0-8342 GCA_045637265.1 Eubacteriales bacterium
GTATTCTTCCTGATTTTCGTCAAACTTCGGGAACGGAATGATACCGTAGTCGTCCTTCATATCACGCAGATTTTCGGAGGTGTAAAGGAAGCCGGGCAGGAAGAGTGCCTTGCCTTCAGAGAACCATTCGACGTTCTGCAAGGTCGGGTTCGGTTCGACCTTGTTCATCAGAACACCGGGTGCTTCTGCGATCATGTGGTAGATCTTTTCGTAGATGGCGATATTGTGTTCTTCGCCGATGGTCAGATAAGGCATATTGTCCTTATCACGGCGCGAGAAGACAGAACCCATACCGAAGCCAAAGCTGTCCATGTTATTGAAGCTGTTGGTGATCAGACCGTACTGCTCGCCGTCGTCGATCTGGGAGTTACCGTTGAGATGCATGTAGCCTTCTTCTGCGTACTGGAGCAGCTTATCGTGTGTCCACTTGCCGTCGAGAACCTCCTGATACAGAATATCCGCATCATCATAGAGGTTGGTAAACAGGTTCTTATTGAAGTACATGGAACCGATACAACGGATCATGTCAAGCGAAACGTCACCGGTGACAAAGTAGATGTTGGACTGGGAGCCGATGGACATGTTTTCAATGTAAGCCTGCGACCACCACGGCTGGTCGAGTGCCAAAAGTTCCTGATCTGCAAGGTTAAGGAAGCAGTGTTCCAGTGCCAGCTTGGAGGAGTTCCACTGAATGACGTTGTAAAGGTCGTAGGTGGTATCGCCTGCCATCAGCACCTTGCGGATCGATGCTCCGACGTCACCCGATGCAACACCGGTGTCAACGTAATTGAAGGTCATGTTCAGCTGTTCTTCTACCGCCATATTGCGTTCGTAAAGGGATGCTTCGACGATATCACCTTCGGGGTCACCGACGAGGTCAAGGAAGCGTTCTGCCGCGTCAGAGTTCTTGGTAAAGTACCAGACATTGATGGTTTCGCCGCCGAGATCGAGGTCTGCGGGAAGAGCGGAAGGGATACGGGGGTCTTCGGTAACCGCTTCGGTGACAGGTGCGCTGTCTTCTGCGGCAGTGGTAACGGGCGCTTTGGTATCGGCAGCATCACCGCATGCGGTAACAATGCTTGATGCAGCAAGCAGTGCCGCCATAAAGAAAATACGGAGTTTCATCTGTTTCATGTTAAAAAATCCTTTCGTCGAGAATTTCAAGAATGACCGAATCTGATCGGCTTAAATGCTGTATCCATTATAACATAAACGGATATGGAAGTCAAGGAATTTGTGAATTTAACAAAAAAGAAAGCAGTACAGAATCAATATATGATAATAAGTAAAAACTTCCGTATGATTTTGGAGGGAACTCTTGCAAAATCGGGCAATTCATGATATACTGTTAAGAGATTGAAGGAAGGTGCGGAGAGCGATTATGAGAATTGCAGTCATTACCGGTGCAAGCTCCGGCATGGGACGGGAATTTGTCCTGCAGCTTGCCAAAAAAGAACCGTTTGACGAAATTTGGATCATCGCCCGATCGCGCGATAAATTGGAAGCGCTGGCGGCTGACTGTGCCATTCCTCTGCGGGTCATTTCGCTTGATCTGGCGGACTGCGCGTCGTATGATGTCTACCGTGAACAGCTTCATGTACATCAGCCTGACATTGCGGTACTCGTCAACTGTGCGGGATACGGTAAATTCGGACATGCTGAGGAGATTCCGTTGGAGGAGCAGCTTGGTATGATCGATCTGAACTGCCGTGCGCTGACCGCATTTACGCTTCTGTCTCTGCCATATATGAAACGGGGCGGAAAAATCGTTCAGGTTGATTCGCTGTCCGCATTCCAGCCGGTTCCGTACATGACGGTCTACGGCGCATCCAAGGCATACGTGCTCTCCTACAGCCGCGCCATGAATGTGGAACTGAGATCGAGCGGAATTCGTGTGATGGCGGTATCTCCCGGCTGGGTCAAAACAGACTTTTTTGACCGCGCGGAAAAGGACAGAAATGCGCCTGTCGTTTCCTATATGAATGTGCTGTATGAACCGGCAGATGTTGTCAGAACAGCGATCCGTGATCTGTATCATACAAAGAAAGACATCTCCATTCACGGATTCCCGGTGAAGGCGCAGGTCTTCGGTGTCAAACTCCTGCCGCACAAACTGATTATGAAAATCTGGATGAATCAGCAAAAGCTGCCGCGGGATAAACAATAAACAAATAATTTTTTTATCATAGAAAGGGTATACCGAAATGAAAGAATACAAAATCAAAATGATGGATCACGCGCCGATGTGTCCGAAGTGCTGGAGCCGCATTGAAAAGACGATGATCGACGAATGTGTCTGGATGGATGACTATAAGCCTGTCTGCTATGCACAGGTTTGCTATGTTAAGGGAGACGGCTTCTATGCGCGTCTGACCTGTGAAGAATCGAATCCCAAGGCGGTTCATGAAGGCTTCTTCTCCGATGTTTACAAGGATTCCTGCCTTGAAATGTTCGCGAAGTGGGATGATGCATCCGACAAGTACATCAATATCGAAATGAATTCGAAGGGTTCCTCCCTGATTGCGCTCGGTGCGGACCGTCATGAACGGACTCCCATCGATCAGCTCTGCGGTCATCCGTTTGAGGTCAAGGCAGAGGTCAAGGAAAACGAATGGAACGTCATCGTTCATGTCACCGAAGAAGACCTTTGCAAGATCTACGGCATGTCCGCGGACAAGTTCGTCCCCGGTTATGTCATCATGGGTAACTTCTACAAGTGCGGCGACGAAACCGATGTCGAACATTACGTCATGTGGAATCCTGTCGGAACGGAAAAGCCCGACTACCACAGACCGGAATTTTTCGGCCGCATGGTGATCGAAGCATAAGATGTTTACAAAAGAGCAGCTGATCGAACAGATCAGAGAAATGGGTGTCGTATCGACCGATACCGTTGTCATACATACCTCGATGCGTGCGATCGGTGATGTGGACGGCGGCGCGGATACGGTCATTGATGCATTCTGTGATGTTCTGTCCGATGGACTTTTGGTCGTCCCGACACATACCTGGGCAGTTGTCACACCGAAACAGCCGGTCTACGATGTCCGCACCTCGGTTCCCAACATCGGTGCATTGCCTTGTGCTGCGGCAAAACGTACCGACGGTGTCCGTTCTTTGCATCCGACCCACTCGATGTGGGCAAAAGGCAAAAATGCAGCGGTATTTGTCAGCGGAGAAGAGCATGCCGCAACACCGACTCCGCCCGGATTTGCCTGGGCACGGCTCGGAGATGTCGGTGCAAAAATTCTGCTTCTCGGTGTCGGAAACGATAAGAACACGTTTATCCATACGGTGGATGAACTGTACGACATCCCGGACAGACTGTCCTCGGAGCCGTACACCGTAACCATCCGCGATTATGACGAAAATGAAACATCGCATCCGTATCACGGGCATCATTGCAGCCGTACATGGGATGTATCTAAGCAGTTTGTTAACTTTGAACCGGCATTCCTCGCCTGCGGTGTGCAGTCCATGGGACAGCTTGGCAATGCCGTTGTGCGCATTGTGGACGCAGCGAAGTGCCGCGATACCGTTCTGAAGATTTTCAAGTCTGCGGATGCGGATCCGACGCGGATTGACAAAGACCTTTGCGTGGAATATCTGGATATCCCAGAGTCTTATTATCAATAAAAATACGGCGATGCCGCAGGAACATTCCTGTGCATCGCCGATTTCATTTTTAGAATACAAAATTGCCGTTTTCAAATACGGGAACTTCATCGCCGTTTTTGGTGATGCCGATAACAGACAAATCAGCCGTACCGATCATGAAGTCGACATGATTGACAGAATCGTTGCCGCCGCGTGCGTACAGCTCCTCTGTGGAAAGAAGCTCACCGCCACGTACGGTGTTCGGATAACACTTACCGAGCGCGAGGTGGCAGGATGCATTTTCATCAAAGAGCGTGTTGTAGAACAGAATATTCTGTGCACGGATCGGGGAATCATACGGAATCAGTGCAACCTCACCGAGACGGCGGGAGCCTTCATCGGTGTCGAGCAGACGCGTCAGCGCATCTTCTCCGATTTCGGCGTGATGTTCGATGACTTTGCCGTCACGGAACGTCAGCGTGAATCGATCGATCAGACATCCCTGATAGGACAGAGGCATGGAAGATACGACCGTACCGTCCATCTGCATACAGTGCGGCATTGTAAAGATTTCCTCGGTCGGCATATTCGGGAAGTAGACATAGCCGTCATTGGACTTCTCACTTCCGCCAAACCAGATATGACCCTCAGGCAGACCGATTTTGAAATCGGTACCGATGCTGTTCTGGAAACGGAGCGCGGTGAATGCGTACTTGTTGAGCTTGCCGGCACGGCGCTTGAGCAGACGGTCATGCTTTTCCCATTTCTTTACCGTATCACCGCGGGTAATGCGGACGGATTTGAAAATTGCATCCCACAGCAGACGGATTGCCTGTGCGTCTGTGACGTCGGGGAAGATTTTCTTTGCCCATGCGGCACAAGGATAGGCGACAATCGTCCAGCGCAGATCACCTGCGTCCATGATGTCGTAGAACTCTTTCAGAGCTGCACGGCGTGCCTTTGCGGATGCAAGAAGCTTTGCACCGTCAACACCGGCGAACGCTTCGGGGTCTTCGGCAATAATGGAAATGGCAACCGTACCTTCGCGCGCATAGTAGTTGCTCTGTTCTGCCTGCCATGCGGGAACGGTCTCAAACTGGGACAGTGCCGCGTTTTCATAACGGATACGGGCAGCCTGCGTATCGGAATACTGCATGATGACGTCTTTTGCGCCGCATGCAAATGCTTCCTCCATCACCATCCGACCGAAATCGGCGGCGATGATCGGACAGCGGACAATCACATAGATGCCCTCGGTTACATTGACGCCCTGTCTGACGGTCAGACGGGCATATTCGCGTAGTTTTTCATCAAAAGACATGGTGGGATTCCTTTCAGGTTAATGGGTGCGGTTGAGAAGATAGTCGGCGAGGTCACAAAGGACATCGCGTGCGGGGAAGAGTGCAATGGCATTCTTCGCCTGCTCGGTCAGATCCGTTGCATAATCGAGTGCCTGTTCTACCGACATGAAGGTTAAGAATGTCGTTTTACCCGATTCTTCATCGGAGCCGATCGGTTTGCCGAGATCCTCCTCGGTACCGACAGCATCAAGACGGTCATCGATGACCTGGAATGCCAGACCGATGTTTTCGGCATAAGTTACAGCCGCCTGATAACGGACGTCGTCGGGATCGGTGATGCCTGCGGACAAACAGCCGAGCAGACATGCCGCACGAATCAAAGCCCCCGTTTTCTTTGCGTGCATTTCAAGCAGGGCTTCAAAATCGAGCCGCTCCTCCTCACCTTTCATATCGAGCATCTGACCGCCGATCATACCGAAGCAGCCGGACGCGCCTGCAAGCACACGGACGGCACCGGGGATGATCTCTGCGGGAATTGCAGGAGAGGATGCGACATGAAACGCTTCCGTGAGGAGTGCGTCTCCGGCAAGAACTGCCGTAGCTTCACCGTATACGATGTGGTTGGTAGGCTTGCCGCGGCGCAGATCATCGTCGTCCATGCACGGCAGGTCGTCATGAATCAGGGAATAGGTGTGAATCATTTCCAGCGCACAGCCCAGATCCAGCGCGACTTCCTCGTTTCCGCCAAACAAACGGCAGAACTGGAGCGCAAGAAACGGACGAATGCGTTTGCCGCCGGCGAGAAGGCTGTAACGGATGGATTCAAACAGCTCGGGATAGTCGCGGTCAAAATCGCGGGTAAGCGCGTCAAGACGTTCTTCGATCAAGAGCGCATCTTCTTTTAATTGTTGGTCAATGGACAGCATATCATTGTTCCTTTCGTCGGAATGTCATTCAGTTTGGAAATCGCGTTCGACGATATCGCCGTTTTCCGCGCGGGTAAGCACCTTGATCTGCGCTTCTGCCGCATCCAGTTTTTCGGTGCAGAAGCGGACAAGGGAAATGCCTTCTTCATACAGTGCAAGTGACTTGTCAAGCGGAGCGGAACCGCCTTCCAGTGCAGATACAATTTCATTCAGACGGGCAAGTGCCGTCTCAAAGGACTTTTCTTCTTTTTTTGTCTTCTTCTTGGGTTCTGCGGTTGTTTGTGTATTTTTTTCGATATCAGTCATGAACGGATTCCTCCTCGGTATGGATTTTGTCAGCACGGGCATCGATGATACCGTCGGACAGACGCAGATGCAGGGGATCACCGACAGCGACATCTCTCGTTGAGCGGATCGCCTTACCGTCGTCATCAAAAACAGCACTGTAGCCGCGAGTCAGAACGGAGAGCGGATTCAGCGCATCCAGCTTTCCTGTAAGCGTTAAAAATGTGGCTCTGTCGGCAGTGATGTGCGCGTTCATCGCTTGATGAAGTGCGGCGGCGGCAGGATCAAGCGCTGTGTGTGCATCACGGATACGGCGTTCTGCGGACAGTGCCAGACGTGTGGTCAGCGAATCGATGTCCATGCGGCGGTTCTGCAAAAAGGAGTCGGGCGCCTGTAATACGCGCTTTTCAGACAGCGAGCGCAGTGACAGACGATCCGATTTCAGCTTTGCAAGGATATGGGTATCGAGCGCATCGCGGTACAGTCGGAGCTTTTGTGTCAGCTCTGTGCTGTCTGGAACGGCAAGCTCTGCTGCAGCAGACGGTGTTGGAGCGCGAAGATCGGAGACAAAATCGCAAATTGTGAAATCGGTTTCGTGACCGACGGCGGAGATGACGGGAATCTCGGAATCGGCGATGGTTCGTGCGAGCGTTTCATCGTTGAATGCCCATAGCTCCTCAAGAGATCCGCCGCCGCGTCCGATGATGATGACATCAACGGACTTGTATTTGTTAAAGTAGCGGATACCCGAGGACAGCTGTTTCGGTGCGCCGTCTCCTTGAACCAGCGTGGGGAAGAGCACCATTTTCGTAATCGGTGATCTGCGGGTCAGAATGTTGATGATATCGCGGACAGCTGCTCCTGTCGGCGAGGTAATCACACCGACAGCATAAGGGAATGCAGGAATCGGTTTCTTGCGGGATTCGTCAAACAAGCCTTCTGCCGACAGCTTGGTTTTCAGCTGTTCAAAGGCGGCGGCAAGTGCACCGAATCCGTCCGGCTCCATCGTATCACAGGAAATCTGATACTGTCCCGATGGCGCGTATACCGTGATTCTTCCGTGGACAATGACACGCATGCCGTTTTCGGGACGGAATTTCAGACGCTGTGCGGAGGATTTGAACATCACGGCACGCAGTACCCCGGTTTCATCCTTGAGCGAAAAATACATATGACCCGACGTATGATATGCCGTCAGGTTGGAAATTTCACCAACGATATAGACGGAATCAAGTACCGGCGAATCCTCAATCAGATATTTGATGTATTCGTTGATCTGCGCAACAGAAAACACCGCGGTTTTCGGATCAGTTTGCATAGGAATCCTCAGTGGTGAAAGGCTTGTCGAGCGTATCAAAAATCATTGCCCAGACATCATCATCCTGCATGGTCATGCGATTCCAGTCATAGCTGTTTTTGAACGCGGTTTTTTGTGCATCGGTGACAAGCTGCTTTTTCTTCATTGCGGTTTTGTACTGTGCAAAAAAATCGTCCTTGTATCTGACGGCATCCACCGTGTAATTGGGATTGTGTGCTTTGTTCGATAACAGGACAAAACGGGTATTGGGGCGATCGGAAAGCGCATCACGAAGCGGCTTGAAGTGATATTCCGTGCGCACGACAGGGTCGTCGGCAGAGTGCAGAATCAGAACGTGTGCCGCCGTTTTCCAAAGTGACTCTCTTGCATCGCGGTCATAGAAATCGGGATTCTTTGCACGTTCTTCCGCAGAGAACTTTTTTGCATACCGCGACAACATCGGCGGAAGCATGTTCTCAATAAGTTGTGCGGGGCTGATCGGCGGTGCAAGTGCGATCAAATGCGTAACCTCGGGATGAAGCGACGCAATGTTGACGGTGGAAAGTCCGCCCCAGCTGTGTCCGATGACAGAGATGGGAAGTGCGGCATAATCAGGATCTGCCTGCAAAGCATGGATGACATCATTGCAGTCGATCAGAGACTGTACAAAACCGCCGGTATCACAGCCGCCGGAATTCATACAGCCCGTGTGGTCATATGCAAAGACACGGTAGCCGTGTGCGCACAGACGCTCGATCTCCTTCATATAGCCTGTATGACCCGATCCCATACCGTGCTCAAACACGACGATGCGGTCATCACGGTATCCGTCATAATAATATAGATAACCATCCAACAGATGTCCGCGGCTGGATTTGACAGGGTAGGCAACCTTTTGCAGTCCCGGAAAATCATCGGCTAAGTCGGATCGTAGCC
>JAZTZC010000337.1:0-1958 GCA_045637265.1 Eubacteriales bacterium
CGGTGATCTCAATGCCCATGTTTTCGAGCGTTTCATACAGCTTCTCGATTTGCTCGATATCATAATCGACATCCTCAAGTGCTTCCATGATTTCGCTCTGCGAGAGTGTGCCCTTCGCCTTGCCTCGCTTGATGAGCTCCTTGATCTCATAACCCTTTTCTCTGGGCTGATTTTCCTGCTCCGGGGTCTGTTTGATTTCCTGTGTACTCATGTGTGTTTCCTTTCTGTGATACGGTATTCCGAAGAAACAGCCGGACACCGTTTGTTTTCAAAAAATATATAATCAATTGCCTTTACGGCTCTTGATGATATTCATAAGATCATCGGTGGAGAGTTCCCCACTCTTCTGCTTTTCCTTTGCGCCCTCCTCACGGAGAACTGTGATATTGTCACGAATCACCGACAAATCGTTTTGCGTCAGCTTTGTCCGTGCGACTTGCATTCCCGTGATGCGTCCGATCTCCTCATCGTTGAATACCTCACCGAGATAGCCGAGATCGAAATGACCGTGCTCTTCTGTGCACCGCAAAAGAAATGCAAAAACGCGGCGGTTGAACGCGGTAAGAAAATCGTCCTCACAAAGCGCGATATCACTTGATACGACTTCTGTCAGCAGCTCGGGATACAGAAGCAGAATACCGAGCACCGATTCTTCTGCCGATGCCGCCCGCCGATATTTGGAACGGTCGGGATTGATGCGGTCGCCGTAGCCTGCGGACTGTTGAATCTGACGGCGCGTTTCCTCTTTTTCACGTGTCCGCTCCTGCCGTTTTCTGGCACGCAGGACATCGTTTTTCAGACTCTCTCTGGCAATGCCGAGTTTTTCGGATATTCTGCCGATATACACATCGCTGTCGACATCGGTATGCAGTGTCGCAAGCAGTGCTGTCAGCTCGGAGATACACGCCATACGGTCGTTGAAGTCCTCCAGATCGTGCGAGGCGATCACGGTGGAGCAACGGTAGTCAAACTGGTTTTCGCTGTCATCAAGCCGCAGACGGAACGCATCCGCACCGTATTTTCTGATAAATTCATCGGGATCCTTGGCACCGTTCAGCTTCAGAATCTTCGTTCTGACACCGACACCGTCAAGCAAATGAATTGCCTTTTCTGCTGCGCGCCGTCCCGCATCGTCCATATCGTACGCGATGACGACTTCCTTTGTATACCGTGCCATGATGCGTGCCTGCTCTGCTGTGATTGCCGTTCCGAGCGTTGCCACGGCATTCGGCATACCGGCGGCATGAACGGCGATGACATCCATGTAACCCTCACAAAGAACCAGCCGCTCGGCACAGGCATGCTTGGCATAATTGAGTGCAAACAGCGTTCTGCTCTTTTTGAAACCCGGAGTATCGGAGGAGTTCAAGTATTTTGGCTTGGAATCATCCATGACACGTCCGCCGAACGCGACAACCTCACCTGTGATATCGATGACGGGAAACATCACGCGGTTGCGGAAGATCGGATACAGCCGACCGTTTTTCTGCGATCTTGCGCAAAGAAACGATGCCAGCAGTTCTTTTTCCGTGTAGCCGAGCCCCATCATGTGGTCAAGGAACAGATTTTTGCGCAAAGTGAACTCATCGGGTGCAAAGCCAAGTCCGAATCTTCGGATAACAGCATCCGAAAGTCCGCGGGAACGCAGATAGGCAAGTCCCGCCTGCCCTTCCGGTTTTGACAGCATGTCGTGATAAAACCGTGCGGCATCGCGGTTGGCGGCAAAGACACGTGCTTTTTTCACGTCGTCCTCACCGCGGCGTTTTGCATAATCGTCCTGCGGCATCTCAATGCCCGCGCGTTTGCACAGATGCTCCACAGCGCCGATGTAATCGAGATTTTCCGCCTTCATAACGAAGGTGATCGCGTCACCGCCGGCACCGCATCCGAAGCAGTAAAAGCCGCGCGTTGCGGGAAACACCGTAAAGGACGGGGATTTTTCATTATGGAACGGACAC
>JAZTZC010000338.1:0-1723 GCA_045637265.1 Eubacteriales bacterium
GACTCGTATCAGAACGGCGACGGTATCCCTTCCACCGAGCGCGGTTCTGCCCCAGTCATGGATTATGTGAACACCCAACCTCTGACATGATTTGAATATAAACACACTTTAGGAATGAGAAAGGAACTCTTATGAAACTTAACAGAATTTTCACGGCACTTCTTCTTTGCATGACGCTTCTTCTCTCCATGCTTGCCATGGCATCCTGCGGCGGCAGCGACGAACAGAGCGAGGAAACCCGCGACCCCAACAAGGCACCCGCAACACTTGACAGTATTTATGCGGCAGTTACCGCTGTTGTTCCCAATGCGGATAAGCTGACCGACGCACAGGAAAGCCAGCTCGGCAGCTTCTTTAACGGTGCGAAGCCCGAAGACTTTGCCTCTTATAAGCGTGTTCTGCAGTCCATGTCCACTTCTATCGACGAAATCGGCATTTTTGAAGCAAAGTCTGCGGACGATGTCAAGAAAATCGAAGCGATGATCGACGATTTCTTTGATTTTTACCTCAGCCTGTGGAATGATGACTATCTTGCAGAAGAGAAGCCCAAGCTCGAAAACGCGGAACGTGTCACCTCCGGCAATTTCGTCATGTATGTCATCCTCGATGACGATGCCCGTGCCGCTGCGATTACCGCATTTGAAAACGAAACCAAATAAACAAAAAGAAAAGCATCGGAGCAATTCGATGCTTTTTCAAAGGGATTTTGTCATATGAATTTGTTATCACTCAAAGAAAAATTCCGCATGAATGAGGAACAGCGGCAGTTTTATAAAATGACGGCATCGCTGACCCTGCCCATCGCACTTCAGAATCTGATGGATACGGCGGTATCCGGCGCGGACGTTTTGATGCTCAATTTCGTCAGCGAAAACGCCATTTCCGCGGCATCGCTTGCAGGGCAGGTACAGTTTGTGCTGAACATGATCTTCTACGGTCTGTCATCGGGTACTGCGGTTCTCTGCGCACAGTATTGGGGACGCGGCGACAAACGGACGATTGAGAAGATTATGGGACTTTCTCTGCGTATTTCCGTGTGTCTGTCGATGCTTTTTACATTGGCGGCGCTGTTTGTACCCGGCATCATCATGAAGATCTTCACGGATGATGCTGCTGTCATTGATCTCGGAATCCGGTATCTGCGTGCGGTCGCACCGAGCTATGTGCTGTCCGGCTTTGCGACGATGTATCTGTGTGTCATGCGGTCGGTCGAGCGTGTCGTTGTCTCGGCGACAGTACACTCAACGGCGGTCGTTGTCAATATTATTTTGAACGCTTGCTTTATCTTCGGTTGGGGACCGTTCCCGTCGCTCGGCATTGCCGGTGTTGCGATCGCGACCTCGATTACGCGTGCGCTGGAAGTGCTGTACTGTATTCTTGATGCCGCAGTTATCTGCCGTGTCATCCGCTTCAAGGTTGCCGATTTGTTTGCGCGCAGAAAGATTCTGATGCGCGATTTTATCCGCTATTCTGTCCCTGCCATGGGCAATGACCTTGTATGGGGTCTGGCATTTTCGATGTATTCCGTCATTCTCGGGCATATTTCCTCGGACATCGTTGCGGCAAATTCGATCACAACGGTCGTTCGGTCGCTCGGTTCGGTCGTCTGCTTCGGCGTAGCATCGTCGGGCGGCATCATTCTCGGCAAAGCTATGGGCGACAATCAGCTGGAGAAGGCGGAGCTGTACGCAAAGCGGCTTTTGCATCTCTCAATCGGCACGGC
>JAZTZC010000339.1:0-5247 GCA_045637265.1 Eubacteriales bacterium
GATGGTCCGCGACTTCCAGAGCGTTGTCGGTATCGAAGCGCGCGCGCAGTTCACCGAAATGACGGGTGAGCTTCCCGATGCTGTCGTTGCCTGTGTCGGCGGCGGCTCCAACTCCATGGGTATGTTCGCAGGCTTCTTAAATGACCCCGTTGCCATCTACGGTGTCGAGCCGCTTGGTCGCGGTACCGCTCTTGGCGATCACGCCGCCTCCCTGACCTACGGTACCGAAGGTATCATGCACGGCTTCAACTCCATCATGCTCAAGGACGAAAACGGCGATCCCGCTCCCGTTTACTCCGTTGCATCCGGTCTTGACTATCCGTCTTCCGGTCCCGAGCACGCATTCCTGCACGACCTCGGCCGCGTCAAGTACGATGTCATTAATGATGAAGAGACCATCGACGCATTCTATACCCTCTCCCGCATGGAAGGTATCATTCCCGCCATCGAATCCGCACATGCTGTCGCATACGGCATCAAGCTGGCAAAGACCATGGGCAGAGGTTCTGTCCTCATGTGCCTCTCCGGACGCGGTGACAAGGATATGGACTACGTCATCAAGGAATACGGCATGCGCTGATTTCAATATTATAAATTTATAAAGCGATAGGGACGACCGATGGTCGCCCCTGTTGTCTTTTGGTGGTTTATCTATTGGACTCGACAATCACAAACGGCTTTCATGACAGACAAAATACAGAATCTGAAACCGTTCTGCGATATCGTCAAGCAGCGCCCGTGCGTCAGCAAGATGCTGTCGGTCGAGATTGACAAACGGATCGTCTAAAATCAGCGGCGGCAGATGTGCGCTGTTGTTCCGACCGCCGTCGGTATACATTGCATCGATCATCGCCAAGCGAACACAGAAATCAATGGCATCCTGCGTACCGCGGCTGAAAAATCCCGATTCCCGTCTGGCACCGAGCACCTCAGTCTGAACAGCAAACGAGGCATCCAGCGACAGTGCCTGCACTTCTTCCTCCGTCAGATGCATCAACCGACCCCAATACTGTCGGAATCGATTCTGCATATAGGAAAGATACCGTGTCGACATCGCCGATTTTGCCTGTTCCAAACACGTCTGTGCCGTTCGTATGACCAGCAGGGTATGTGCGGCTTCTGCGCTCTGTGCTTCTGTTTTCTGCATCTGCGCTCGGAGTGTGATTCCCTCCGCACCGATCTGTGACGCACGGTCTGCATTTTGACGCGCTTTTGCGCAAAGTTCGGTTTTCTCGCGGATCTGTTCCTCCAGCACCGTCAAAGCCTGCTGTCGCTGCTCCATGTTCTCGCCGTCCGACGCGGAACCATCGAGCATTTCCTCCGTCATGCCGTGCTCGGACAGAAAGGCGGCAAGCTGTTTTTGTGCGGTGCGCAAACGGTTCATATCCTCCGCCAATGCCGCTTCCTTTGTGCGGATGATCTGCAGTGCTTCTTCCGCATCCATCGACGGGTCATCAAAATAGCCGTCCAATATCTGCCGCACCTGTGCATCACAAACCGCAATCTGCTGTCCCAGTTGAGTCCTCAGCTCGACAGTCTGTTCTTTTTCATCGGCAAGCGTCTGATACCGCGCACACAGTCCGATCACCTCCTGCGCACACGCAAGAACGGATTCCCCATCCTGCGCCTTCGCGGCATCCGAGGATAACATCGTACCCAGCATCCCGCGCAGTGTTTCAAACAGCTCCGATCGGTACTTGGATGCCGTCTGCTGCTCACTCATGCGAACACGCAGCAGATCTGCCGTCCGACACCATGCCGTCATGCGCTCCGCATACGTTCCGCCATCCGTGTCACCGCATTTCTGAATCTCCTCGGGGCAATGTGCGTCCAGTTCCGCAAAATAGCGGTCAAGCACCAAAGCAAGCGCATCCTGTCTGGCACGCGCCTGTGCACGGGTGCGCTCCTCCTCGTCATACAGCCGTTTTGCCTCTCTGCATGCGGCAATCTTTTTGCGGTAATCGGAGAAGACCGCACGGTCATCCCCGATGTCGGCAAGCTCACCGCCGCCGCTTTTGGTATAGGAGGTCAAACCGGCACAGAGACGCGCCTCCTCCTCTGTCAGCTGTTGATACTGCTGTCCGAGCGCATCGGCATGGGAGGACAACACCTCGCGCTCTCTTGCCGCCGCTGCCGCCGCATCAAAACGCGCAATCGCGTCATTTGCATCGAGAACCGCAGGCGCATCCGCACCGATCCGATCGAGAAATTCGTAAATCTGCGTTTTTTCCGTTTCATATTCGGATTTTTTGACACAGAGACGCTTTTGTGCGGCATCCTCCAGCGCACGCGTTTCATCGCTGTCGTCAGACCGTGTTCCGATGCCAAGCATGAGCAAAAGCAGTCCCGCAAGTGCCGCAGGTGCGCCCGCGATCAAAAGGCGTGTATCCGAAAAAGTCATATACAATACGCCGAGAACAGCGGTAATCAAAAGCAAACCGCATCCGAGCGCGATACAGATTCTCCGACGGCGGCGGATGTGATCATCGACCTGTACCGCCAGCCTCTGACGTGCTTCCAGCTCCTCAATTTCCTCGGTTCTGCCGCGCAGCGCATCAAAACGGGAGCGCATCACAACAATTTCACTTTGCGGCGGAATCTGCGCATGCTGTGCAAGCAATGCCGCAAGTGATGCATCAGCTTCCTCTTTCTTCGGCAGAAGCTGTGCCTGGCGTTCTCTGTTGGATGCAATCTCGCCGAGCATATCGGCATACGCCTGCATCGTGTCCTCATCAGGAAGCGCATCGCCGACCTCCATACCGGCCGCGGTCATCGCTGCAAAATAGGCTTCTTTGCCATTCTGCGGCTCGGAAAGTACCTCTGTCATCTGTGCGTGCATCAGCGCCTGTCCCGTGTGCCGCCCAAGCTCCTCCTCGGAAAAGCAAGCTTCCAGTGCCTGTACGCCGTCGGAAGGCTCCCTCGGAATTTCCTCGAGCATCCGTACGGTATGAGACAGAGACTCCAGCTGTTGTGCCCCCGGGATTCCGTCTGCAAATCGGGCGGAAATACGGTTCTGCTCTTCCCCAGCCCGCGTGATGCTTTCTTCGGTCAGTGCAAGCTTGTCACGCAGAAGCGATGCTTCTCTGACGGTTTTTTCCGCCCGAAGGATAGCATCCGCTCCATATCGTCCCGCAGAGATGCCCGCATCGTCATCAAGATGCAGAAACTGCCGTTTTTCTGCCGCGGCGGCAAGTTGTGCATCGCGGTGCCCGGCAAGTGACCGTCCGTGTGCCAAAACCGCCTGCCGTGTTGCTGCGGTATTGTGAACTTCCCACAGCCGCTGTTTTTCCGTATGCAGCGTTGTAAGCTCCGCCTGCAAATGCTGTGCTTCCTCGGTAAACCGTTCCGCATCCGCTCTTGCACTGCGTGCGGCATATTCTTTTTCATGCAGCATGGCAATCCGCTCATCGAGTTCCGCAAGATAACCGCGTCCGCCCTGCTTCTGATAATATTGCCGCTGTTTGTCAAGAATCGCTGCGGCAGTACGGTACATCCCATCACCGCCATCGGCTCCGCCGTCCATAGCAGCGCTCAGTTTTGCGGTAATGCTGTCCGTGCCGCGATCGTCATTTGACAACCGCTGCGGTAAATATGCACTCCGCGCAAACGCCGCGGCATCCAGTTCGAACAGCTCATATCCGAGATGTTCAGAATAGTCATTCGACACGGTGTTGTCGGCAAGATCATACAGGACAAATGTATCGCGCTTGGGCGAATGTCCTTCCGCAAAATACCGTTCCGCGCGGTAGGTCTTCTCCCCGACGGAAAACGTCATGCTTCCGCCGAAGGGACCGCCCTGCCACGGCTGGTATTTCTTTCGTTCATTTTCTTCAAGGTCGGCTTTTCGGGAGGACGGAAGTCCGTACAGCATGGCGCACAGAAATGCGGCAAGCGTCGTTTTTCCGGCACCGTTTTCGCGGCAGAAGACGTTCAGTCCCGCATGACAGTCAACGACCTCATTATGCAGAACGCCAAAGTTTTCCACCGACAAACGAATCAGTTTCATAGGATGCTCAGACCTCCTCTCTTGGCAAGGTATCATCGGTTCTGCCGTCAAGTGCCGCAAGTCCGCACCGCAGAACCGCGTTTTTATCATCTTCTGATAAGTCAAGAGACGCCACCGCACGGACAAAGGCACCGCGCAGGGAGACATCACCGTCGGAGACAGACGGTTCGCTGACCGTCCGCGCATCCCGTATCTCGGCATGGAAGAATCGCTCATTCAGCCGATGAGACAGATAGTTACCATCCTGTCTGTGCTCGTTCGATTCTTCTCCGCACAGCGTGACGCGGACAAGATCGGTTCTCGGGATATCACGTACGAGCGCGCCGAGTGCCTGCTCCGCCGCGTAGGTGCCACCGTCAAGATCGGTCACATCGAGCCGCAGATCATAAAGCGTACGCTTTGCAAACGGAACAAACGACGCACCCGTACAGTGCGTTCCGTCCAGCGTCAGAACGACAAACCCCTTCTGTCCGCACTCGTCAAAGCCGCGTCCCTCCGGGCATCCGGGATAACACCATGTTCCGCGCGCGTCAAGCTTTTTATGTCGGAATGTATGCTCATGTCCGAGTGCGAGATAATCGATGTTTTTTCCGCACAGAGCTGTGAGCGGGATGATCTCACCCTCACCGCCAAGCACGGAGGACGATTCTGAAATCTCGCCGTGCAGCATGACGATGTTGTATTTGTCCGATGCCATGTCAGGAAGATCGGGAGAAACCGCATTGGCTGTCAGACTGCGTCCGTATATGACGATGTCTTGTGACAATGCCGCCGATGACCATTCCTCCCCAAAAATATGAAAATTCGCAGGGATCTCTGCCCTGCCATACGTGAAACAGCCGCCGACGGTGCGGTCGGAGATGCGGTCATGGTTTCCCGCGATCAAAAAGAATCGGATCGGTGCGGCATCTGCAATACAGGAAAGCAGATAATCCTGCACATGGTATGGAAGTACCCCATCATCAGAAAAATCTCCGCACAGAAGCACCGCGTCGACGGCGTTGTCCTCCGCCCACGCGACCATATCGGCAAAACGCGACAAAAGCTCTGTGCGTCGAATCTTTGCTTTGTCCTCTGACAGACGACATTCCATCGGGGAACAGAGATGCCAGTCGGCTGTGTGAATGAGTTTCATGGTTACCTCATGCTTTCTTAAGGCAACACCGCACAATTCGCGGCTTACACCTTGATGGCACATCTGCTTGCATCTTTTCCGTCATTCGTCACAAAAATTCATGTAT
>JAZTZC010000340.1:0-9280 GCA_045637265.1 Eubacteriales bacterium
TGAAGAACGTCACAGCATCCTTCCGCGAGAATGCCGCATGTGATGCCGGTGTTTTCGACGGACGCGATCCGCATACGCACATCATAAACGAATAAAGAATAAGCGAAACATCGACTTTCAAAAACGATGTTTCGCTTCCCTTTTTACCACAGAAACGGAATCAGGCGATACCGCACTTTTTTCATATATGCTTCGTAGCCGACCAGTCCCGTGCGCAGAACCGTTTCCTCATTGAGAATTCGCACGGCAATCACGGGAATATAGAGCAGAAAAACGCCAAACGCCCACCATGAGCCAAGCACAATCGGAATCGAGAGAAACAGCACAACCGTCGCCGCATACATCGGATGACGCACAACGCCGTACAGTCCCGTGTCAACAACCGTCTGTCCCTCATGGACTTTGACGGTGCGTGAAAGATACGCGTTTTCGCGCATAACCTCCATGTACATACCATAGGAAAGCAGCAGAAGCACCGCACCGACTGCCGTCACCCACACGGGCATCTGTGACCAATCGCATCGGAAATCAAGTCCGGCGACAACAAAGCCGATAAGAAAGATCAGCCCCGACATTGCCACAACACCGCGCTGGGTTCGCTCCTGCTCCCGATGGTCAAGCCGCTTTTCCAGAAGCTCGGGTGCCCGCAGCAGAAGCACCGCACCGAACAGCAGCATCGGCACAAACAGCAGCCCGCAGAACAGCCATCCGCCCGGATAGGCAAATGTCCCCGCCGGTACAAACACAAGCAGTCCGCAGAGCAAAAGTCCCGCGATAAATTTGAGCAGCGCATGAACAAACAGTTTCATGTTATCATTCCTTCCGATTTATCAGTTAATGTATTATATCATATTCTGTCAGACAATGCAATCCCCACACCGATTGTTATGCGAAATTTGTGTCCAAAAACCCAAGAATACAGCAAATGAACCTTGACAGACATGTGGTTTTGTGTTATAATTTACAGAACTATATTTCCCAAATCAGATCCATTTTGAAAAAGGAGAACTCTCATGAAAAAGACACGCATTGCCGCATTCCTGCTCGCGGCTCTTACTCTCATCCCAGCTGTCATGACCTCCTGCGGCGGCGACGCTCCCGCAAACGATACGCAGGCAGTCGGTGAAAACAGCGAAGCGGTTACCGATGCAGTTACCGAACCCGCTGACCCGCTGGAAGCCCGCAAGCTCGTCGATGACGGTGTAGAAACCAAGGACTACAACGGTGCGCCGTTCCGCATTGTCACCTCTGACGGTCAGACCGGCTACTACTATGTGGAAGCAGAAACCGGCGAAGTTGTCGACGATGCACTCTTCCGCCGCAATTCCCGTGTTGAGGAACGCTTCAACATCGATATGGAAATCGTGTTTGATGAAGTCTATTGGGATTCCAGTAAATACATCAATTCTCTGATCACCGCAAACGACGATGCCATCGAGCTTGTTGCCATGCACGCCATCGAATGTGGTCTGCTCGGCATCAAGAACATGTTCTATAACTGGTACGACATCCCGCACGTCAATTTCAACCAGCCGTGGTGGTCCGAGTCCACCCGAGAAGACCTGTCCTATGACGGTGTCGCACCCGTTGCCATCGGTGACTTCGTTCTCTCTGCTATGGCAAGCACCTACTGTACCTTCTACAATAAGACCCTCGCCGCAAACTATGACCTGCCCGACATGTATCAGGTTGTCCGTGACGGCAAGTGGACCATCGATTACATCATCAGTACAACCAAGGATATCTACTCCGATGTCAACGGCAACGGTCAGATCGATTCCGAGGACCTCTTCGGCTACGCATCCGATACCCGTTCCAACATGGACGCGTATCTCTGGGCGTTTGACAACCCCATCTTCAAGCGCGAAGGCGACAAACTCGTTTATTCCTACAAAACCGAAAAGATGAACAACATCGTGTCCAAGCTCGTCGATACCTTCACCACCTATCAGGGTATCTCCGGCGGCTTTGAAGCATCCTGGAACTACGGCCGTGACCTGTTCATGGTTTCCCGTGCAGTTTTCGCAAACGGTACGCTCAACCATTCCCGTTCCGCACTGGCTGATATGACCGATGAAATCGGCTTCCTGCCCTACCCGAAGTGGGATGAAGCGCAGAAGGAATACCACACGCTCGTCGACGGTTCTCATCAGGCACTCGCAGTCCCGACCACCGTCAGCGATCCCGATATGGTCGGTGCTGTCACCGAAGTGCTCAATGCAGAATCCTGGAAGACTGTTGTCCCGGCATATTATGACGTTGCACTCAAGGTCAAGGCAACCCGTGACCTGGAATCTGTTGAGATGATTGACCTCGTTGTCAACAGCCGTAAGTTTGACTTCGGTTATATTTATGACGGCTGGAGCGGTCCGTCCTTCATTCTCTCCGGTCTTGTTCAGGGAAAGAACTCCGACTTTGAATCCACCTATGCATCCCAGGAAAAGGCAATCCTGAACCATTACGATACCGTTATCGAATTCTTCGAAAATTACGAAGGCTGATTCCCCACAAAACAAACCATTTCCCGGATACCCCGCCGTATCCGGGATTTTTTGTAATTTCTATTGACAGCAGATTTCACATCTGTTATAATGTTCTCAATTCACATAGTTTTGCCCCATAAAGTCAGGAAAACATTTAACAAGGAGAATCATCATGAAACATACACGCATTGCCGCATTTCTGTTAGCGGCACTGACCCTGATCCCCGCTGCTATGACCTCCTGTGGCGATAAAACCGAACCTGCCGATACCCAGACCGTCACCGGTACACAGGCAGTTACCGAGGCGGATACCCAGGCGCTTGACCTGCTCGACGCCCGTGTACTCGTCGATGACGGCGTTGAGACCCGCGATTTCGGCGGTGCTCCGTACCGTATCATTACCTGCGACGGTCAGATCGGATTCTACTGGCTGGAAGCAGAAACGGGTGAAGTTGTCGATGATGCGATCTTCCGCCGCAATTCCAAGATAGAAGAACGCTTCAATGTCGACATTGAAGTAACACTGGACGCTGCTACCTCGGGTGACGCAAGCCGTCATATCAGCAATGCGGTACAGGCGGGTGACGATGTCATTGAGCTTGTTGCCATGCACGTCGTCGAATGTGCTCTGCTTGCCATCAAGAGCAACTTCCGCAACTGGTACGACATTCCCGATATCGACTTTTCACAGCCGTGGTGGTCGGATTCCACCGCACGCGATCTGACCTACAACGGCATTGCGCCCGTCGCCGTTGGTGATTTTGCGCTCTCCGCGATTTCAAAAACCTACTGCACATTCTACAACAAGACGCTTGCGGAAAACTATGACCTTCCCAACATGTATGACGTTGTCAACGACGGCAAATGGACCATCGACTACGTCATCGAAACGACGAAGGATATCTATTCCGACGTCAATGGCAACGGTCAGGTTGATTCCGGTGACCTCTTCGGCTACGCATCCGACGCAAAGTCCAACGCAAACGTCTATCTGTGGTCGTTTAACAACCCCGTATTCACCCGTGACGGCGATAAGCTTGTTTTCTCCTACAAGACGAACAAAATCAATGACATCGTAAAAAAGCTCGTTGACACCTTCACGGTATACAAGGGCATCTCGACCGACTTCGGCGAATCCTGGCACTACGGTCTTTTCAAGCTCTTTGTCGAAAGCCGCGCGATCTTTGCAAACGGTACGCTTGGTCATTCTCTGACGGCACTTGCCGACATGACGGACGACATCGGTTTCCTTCCCTATCCGAAGTGGGACGAAGCACAGGAGAACTACTACACGATGGCAGACGGCTCTCACCAGGCACTCGCTGTTCCCACCACTGCCTCCAATATCGAGATGATCGGTGCTGTTACGGAAGTGCTCAACGCGGAATCCTGGAAGCTTGTCGTTCCCGCTTATTACGATGTCGCGCTGAAGGTCAAAGCGACCCGCGATACCGAATCCGTCGAAATGCTCGACCTCATCATGGAGGGTCGTATGTTTGACTTCGGCTATGTCTACAACGGCTGGGATGGTGCGTCCTTCCTGCTCTCTGAATTCGTTGCCAACAAGAACACCGACTTTGAATCGACCTACGCATCTAAGGAAAAGACCATCAACAAGCAGTACAATCAGGTCATCGAATTCTTTGAAAATTACGAAGGCTGATATACATAACACCGAATTTTCCCGGATACCCCACCGTATCCGGGATTTTTTTGATTTCCTATTGACAGCTATTATAATATCTGTTATAATGTGTTCAATCTATATAACTTTGCCAGTCAAAGTTTACAAAACGAATCATCAATAAGGAGAACCACCATGAAAAAGACACGCATTGCCGCATTCCTGCTCGCGGCTCTTACCCTGATTCCCGCTGTCATGACCTCCTGCGGCGGCGATGACACAACCACCACCGATACCAAAGCGGACAACACCGCATCTGTCACCGAAGCGGTAACCGAACCGGTCGACGCGTTGGAAGCACGTAAACTGGTCGATGACGAGGTTGAAACCAAGGACTTCGGCGGCGCACCGTTCCGCATCGTCACCTCCGACAACCAGACCGGTTACTACTGGCTCGAGGCTGAAACCGGTGACGTTGTCGATGACGCGATCTTCCGCCGTAACTCCAAAGTACAGGAACGCTTCAATATCAATATGGAAGTGATCTATGACGATGTTTACTACGAAACGTCCAAGTATCTGACAAGCATTGTCAGCGCCGGTGACGATGCCGTTGAACTCGTTGCACTGCACGTTGTCGAAGCAGGTAAGCTCGCCATCAACGATGTATTCCAGAACTGGTACGATATTCCCAATATCGATTTTTCCAAGCCCTGGTGGTCCGTATCCACGACACGCGACCTGTCCTATGACGGATTTGCGCCGCTCGCCATCGGTGACTTTATCGTTTCTGCAACCTCCGGTACGTACTGTACTTATTATAACAAGACCCTCGCGGCTACCTATGATCTGCCCAACCTGTATGATGTTGTCAATGACGGTAAATGGACCTTTGACTACATTGTCAGCATCGCAAAGGACCTCTATTCCGACCTGAACTCCAACGGCGAAGCAGATGCAGAAGACCTCTACGGCTATGCTTCCTGCGGCAGATCCGCAATGGACGCATTCCTGTGGGCATTTGACAACCCTGTCTTCACCCGCGAAGGCGACAAGCTCGTTTACTCCTATAAGTCCGCAAAGATCAACGACATCGTTGCAAAGCTGGTCAATACCTTCTCCTCCTATCAGGGTATCTCCACCGACTTCACTGGCGGCTGGAACTACGGTATCAATGCGTTCTCCCAGAACCGCGCTGTTCTTGCTGCCGGCAACTTCGGCTCTTCCCTGTGGGCACTCGCCGATATGGATGATGATTTCGGTTTCCTGCCTTACCCGAAGTGGGACGAAGCACAGGAAGAATACTTCACGATGGTCGACGGCTCTCACCAGGTACTCGCCGTTCTCACCACCGCTGCCAATGTTGACATGATCGGTGCTGTTACCGAGGTTCTCAATGCAGAATCCTGGAAGCTCGTCACCCCTGCATACTATGACGTTGCCCTCAAGGTCAAGGCAACACGTGACATGGAATCCGTGGCAATGCTCGATCAGATTATCAACAGCCGTATCTTCGACTTCGGTTATGTTTACGACGGTTGGGAAGGTCCCTGCTTCCTGCTCGAAAATCTTGTCCGCGGAAAGAACACCAACTTCGAATCCGAATACGCAAAGAAAGAAAAGACCATCAACAAACGTTACGAAACCGTTATCGAATACTTCGAAAACTACGGTAACTGATCACACAGATAAAAATTTCACCGACAGGCAGAACAGCTTGTCGGTGAAATCTTATAACGGAGTCAATTATGGCACAATTTTATTTTCTCGGCAATTCCACAACCATTCAAATGTTCGGCTGTGTCATCATCACCGAACACAAAACCGTGGTCATCGACGGCGGTACGGTCGGTGATGCTCCGCAGCTGGAACAGTTTCTGCGCACACACAGACCGCCCGCATCTGCATGGACGGAGGATGATCCCATCCATGTCGATCTGTGGCTTCTCACCCATCCGCACCACGACCATTTCGGCGCGTTTCTGACGCTTTGCGAAAACGGAACTGCGCTCTCCATCGAAAAAATCTGCTGTCATTTCCCTGCAAACGAAGATTTGTGCCGTTATGAAGGACGCAATGAAGCGGAAATACGGCTATGGAATCTCTTTGACACCCTTGCCGCCAAGCGATTTGCAGGTCGTGTGCATACAAACGCGGTCGGTGATGTTTTCACCGCTGACGATATCACTGCCGAGGTTCTGCGTGTGTACAATCCCGCATTTACGGCAAACTTTGTCAACAACAGCTCCACGGTCTATAAGATCACAGGAGAACACGCTTCTGTTCTGATTTTGGGAGATCTTGGCGTGGAAGGCGGCGAGGAGCTGATGCGGATGTACCCGGAGGAGATCACCGTCACAAATGAGGACGGCATCAAAGAAAAACGCCATCCGCGCGCGGTGTTGTTTACCGACTATACGCAGATGGCGCATCACGGACAGAGGGGAGTCAGCCGTGCGTGTTATGAATATCTTTCTCCGCGCGCATGCCTTTGGGCAGCACCGGATTGGCTGTGGGACAACAATAACGGAGGCGGCTTTGACTGCGGTCCGTGGGAAACCATCCGCACCCGTGAATGGATGGATGCGCTCGGCGTGACAACCCATTATGTGGAAAAGGACGGCACGCAGTCGTTTGTGATCTGAAACGGGCTATCCGTTATTCACACCAGCGTGTGACATTCTCAACAAAACGCTTGCAGTCATCCTCACCGCCGACCCAGCCGGACAGGTAAAGTCCTGCGGGATCGAGTGTCTTGACAAGGCGTTCGATCTCGTCAAGATGATTGCCGTCAATCGCACCCAACAGAACGACGTTCTTTTTCTTGTCCTGCATCTTCTTATACATATCAAACCAGCACGGATCGGTCAGCGCAGCTTTGCCTGCACCCGCAACCCACTGAATACCGTTGAGGCGCGGGATATCCAGCAGCATATCGAGATGCGGAATCTCATCGGGACCGTCCAGATGGTAAATCGAGCGCGGCATGTGCTCGGTCTGGACAACGATGTCTTCCAGAACAAACTGTTCAAACTGCTTCGGCGAGATCAGTGCACAGAAGTCACACTGCAGAGGGAACCACGGCAGTCTGGACGCAAAGCCCATCCAGCTGGTATACGGCAGACCCGTCGAGCCGCACAGCTGTACCTGTCGATCAAACGCATCAAGCCAGAGTTCTCTGACATGAACGGTAAACGCACGGACTTCCTCGGGATTGTCATAGAGATCGTAAAGCAGATCTTCCGTGCCGCGCAGGGATGCGACAATGTCCATGATACCGCCAAGGTCGGTCATCGAAACGGCGAAATTACCGTCTTTGAGTGCGCGCTTCTGAATCCGCATCAGATGCTGCCAGAGCTCGGACTGTTCGTTGAATTCGATCTTCGGCATATCGTTCCAGTCACGAATCACAGGTGCCTGGTCAAACCAGACCGTATCGGAAGCCAGCTTGAAGGTGCCGCCGATGCATGCTGCGAGCATACCCGGACCGAGATTGGAGAACATACTCGGGATACCTTCCGCAAAATACGTGCTGTGCAGTGCCGCACCACGCGCGTTGTTCACGATCAGCTCCTCGTCCAGCCACTTCTGCTCGACGGACTGCGGTGCTCTGTGCCAGCTGTAATCGGAGCATGCGGAAATGTTCAGAAGCGGACGACCGATGGAACGATGTTCCCAGAATGCTTCATAGCGGTCAAGCACCGCCGCATATTTTTCAAGATACATGAGTTTCACCCAAAGCACCGCCACGAAACGCCCCGTGGCGGTGTTCCTTTCTTAAAATACTTATGCTTCTTCGTCGTATTCGGTCAGAAGAACACGCTTCCATTCCGTTTCGCCATCACCGAGATAGAACGTCTCAAATGCAAACGGCGTGATCTTGGTGTTCAGTGCCGTGGGCAGAGCCGCACCCGAAATGGTAACATCCGCTTCCCTGCCGTCCGTTTCATAGATACGGATGACAAGACCCTTGCCATCTTCCGCACGCTTGAGCGCGGAGACAATGACATTGTCACAATTGACGGAAATACCGCCAAAGACCTTTTCGGTGAGCTTACCGGGATGCCAGTTTTCGATGATGTTGGTGGTCGGCTTGTTGAGCAGCTTTGCGGTCTTGATCACAGGTGCCCATGTATCGCCGACAGGCATCAGAACATAACGGAATTCGCGCTCACCCTGATCGGTAAAGTCGGATTCAGCCGTTCTCGGTCCGCCGTGGTCACCGTAGATCGGGGAACGAACGACAGTGTGGTAGATCGTGCCGTCCTTGACGGAGGAGGAGTAGGTATCGCTGTTGCAGATGGCAAAGCCGCCGTTATCTCCCTTGACAGCCGTCCAGCCAAGACCGGGTTCTTCCTCGCCGTCGGCAGGACGTTCGATGACAGAGAACGGGATTTCATAGTAGGCCTTGGGGTTCTCAACCGCCATCGGCCATGCAAGCTTCAGCATCTTGTGCTTCTCGTGCCAGTCAAGACGCGCGCGGACATAAAGCTCTTCCTTGCCTTCAAAGAGTGAGAAATACTGTGTCAGCGTGGAGCCGTTGTAGCGGGAGACAACCTTGACTGTTGCGCGGACGGGACCGGATTCCAGCACCGTTACTTCCGCATCGGAGAAGCGTGCCATCGTGTCGGTGAAGAAGTTCTTTGCGTGCGACCATGCGTCGTGATAATATTCGTCAATGACAGTCGGGACAGCGGCACGGTCGGTGATGACTTCCTTGCCGGTACGCTTGTCTACCATCGAGATGATATAGCCGGTATAAAGTTCAAATTCAATGCGCCAGATATCGTTTTCAAGCACGGTAGCCGCGCGGTTGTTCGAGGTTCTGTGACCTTCAAAAGCGATCGCCTTGACCGGGGATTCGGGGGAGATATAATCCTCGGGACGGTTTTCATCCGCGCCCTGTAAATAGTATACTGCCCAACCGAGTGCGGGAACCTTGGCACGGAACGCGATATCGTCGCGCCAGTAGCACTCCAGCGTCGTGGAATGTACAAGTTGGGACGGAACATCGTTGCCATCGGCATCCTTCACGCCGACTGCCTTCTTGTTGACGTTGATAAATTCTTCAACATCAAAGGAATGCGGGTTGAAGACGAATACGGGAAGACCCTTTTCGCGATCAGCAGAGGTATCGACGGCCCACGACAGCGTCTGGAGCGCATTGTTTTCG
>JAZTZC010000341.1:0-1752 GCA_045637265.1 Eubacteriales bacterium
CATGGACATGATGACAGCCGCGGCGTATCGCTTCTGTTTCGGCTTCTGCCAAAAGGCGGGAACCGACACCCTGTCTGCGGTGATCTTCCCGCACCCAGAGAATATCGATATACATCCAACCCCAATAGGTTCCGCCGAGAAGACCGCCGATGATGTTTCCGTCCGCATCGTATTCGATCAGATTTAGCGGCGTATGTCCGTCATCGCCAACATGCGCACAGTTGAATTGATTCAAGGCTTCCCGAATATAGTCTGTTTCTGTTTCAGACGGATGACGGTTCATTTCGTTCCTCCCATATCTCACGTGTCAGACATGTCCTGTGTACGGTTTTTATCTCATTGCTGACACTCGGTATTTTCTCTGTTCGGCGATGGACAAAGCCTAACTTTTCCTGCACGCGGCGGCTTTTGGTATTTTCCTCATAATAGCCGCTCCAAACCGCCGGAACATCAAGCACATCAAAGGCATACCGCAAAAGCACCTGCGCCGCTTCTGTCATCAATCCCTGTCCCCAGAACATCTTGCCAAGCCAATAACCAAGCTCACATTCGCCGTCGCGCTCGCGCAGCGGGGTATCAAAATCAAGATGAATGTTGCCAATCGGATGCCCGTCTTTTTCGCAGACTGCCCAGACCGTTGGCTTGGCTAATACCATACGGATGATCTCGCGGCTGTGCTCCTCACTTGTATGCGGCATCCATCCGGCAGAAGGTCCGACAGCAGGATCCCTTGCCAGACAGTACAAAGTTTCTGCATCCGCCTCACGCCACGAACGAAGCATCAGACGTTCTGTTTCAAGTGTCATGGTTTCCCCACATTCCTTTCATCGAATACGCAAGATATCCCGCATATCCGCCGGTGATCACCGTCAGCAAAATCGCGGTCAAGATCCGCATACCGTCAGTTACTGCGGATTCGTCTGCAAATACATTGAACGCATTGAAAATACCGTGTGCGGCAATGCAGACAAGCAGGCTTTTTGACTTCAGATACATCATCACAAACATAAATCCGACCGCGGCCGCATACAGAATCTGCAGAAGATTCGGCAGCAGCCGGGCGCCCGAGCCGTTGAACAGATTGATGATATGCCCCATACCAAACGTCACGCTCGACACGATGACGGCAGATTTCAAGCCATCCTCCCGCATCGCCTCAAACAACAGCCCGCGGAAAATGACCTCCTCCAAAAAACCGACGCAGAGCATCGACAGCATGTAAAGCACCGTTTCAACAATGCCGTAATTGCAGGTCACGCCGTACCAGAGATTGGCAGTGAGCATGATGAAAACGGGGACATAATACAGCATTTCACGTGATGGAATCCCGGGACGGCACAGACCGTAACGGTCAAACAGTCTGTTTTTCCAAAGAAACAGCAAAAGTACGGCAGAAAGTCCGATCCCCACGACAAGTGTAACGGATTTTTCCATGCCAAGCATGGCGGAGAGCGCGTCTCCTGCGGACATCAGGACACAGTACACGATGATCCATGTGACGGCAAACGCGATTTTACTTTTCTCGTACAGTTTTTTCATGATCATTGTTTTTCTTTTTGAAAATCGGTTCATCGGACGAGCACAGCCATGCACCAACGGCCATCAGTATGAGTGCGGCATAGAAGGTGTAGGGCGGAAGCTCCTTGAAGATCACAAGGGAAAGCAGCACACCGATGAACGGGGCGATGGCGTAATATGCACTGGTTCGCGCCGCGCCGAGCAGACGCTGGGCATAGACATACACGAAAATGC
>JAZTZC010000342.1:0-2927 GCA_045637265.1 Eubacteriales bacterium
GAAAACAACTGCTCCTAAACTGCGCGCCGCTTTTACATTCTCCACTCGAGGCTCCGTCCCTCCTTTCGACTGCAAAAGCATTTAACTAAACTCGTTACTTTTATTTTTGTTTTTTAGTCTCACATCATTGACAAAACTACAATGTTCTGTTTTTTAGGATATGAAACTAAATTTCAACAAATTTCAGGCGATGTCCACGCAATCGGACACCGCCTGTGAATTTGATATGAAAGATCAGTTAACAACCGCCTGTGCGACTGCAACCTTATCCCCCGTCTGCATGGAGCGATACAGTGCATCCATGTAGAATACGGGCTGAACCATCTGCTCGTACGTACCGTGCATCTTACCCGTGCGGAGCATACGTGCAAAGACGCGGCATTCGTTTGCGTAGGCATCGTCAAGCGTGATAATCTGCGTGTGGATGCCGCCCTTGGTGACAACCGTACCGCCGTACTGATACATACCTTCGCAGAAGTGATTGGAAATCGTGTAGTTTTCATAGCCGACCAGTGCGGTAACACCCTTGTCATCGCGTCCGACCGCCTGTACCCACTGGGGATCCCAGCCGAAGACCGCGAGGGAAATTTCGGTCAGATGATCGGCATAAAACCAGAAGTTGCCGTATTCGTTGATCATGTTGACGGGTGCGTAAACGGAACCGGTCAGAATACCGTCGCGATTGTTAGCTGCATATGCCGCCAGACGTTCGGTCTCCATACAGACCTTCAGGGAAGAGCCGCCGCAGATCGGGATGTTCTTGTCCTTTGCGAGCTTTGCAAGCGCTACTGCTTCTGCGGGATCGGAGGTGAAGGGCTTGTCGATGAATGCGGGAAGTCCTGCTTCGAGGAACGGACGCGCATATGCGGCATGATACTTGCCGTCACGGGCGGTAACCATGACCGCGTCGACATGACCAAGCAGATCCTCTGGCTTGTCAGCGATGAACTGCACGCCTGCCTGTTCAATCAGCGCCTTGTTGGATGCATCATCGGTGCCGAACGTACCGACAACTTCGATATCATCAAATTCACCCGCAAAACGGGTATCGATGCCGTTGAACATTTTGGAAAATGCCATGGCATGGGAGTTTTCCGAGCCTAAAATACCAATACGAAACATATTCGTTTTCTCCTTATTTTTCAAAAACAGTTCTGCCGCCGACAATGGTGCGGACAACATGCAAACTGTCATCAAACAGCACAATATCCGCGCGTTTGCCTGCATCAAGTGTACCGCGGTCGGTGAACTTCTGAATCTTGGCAGGTGTTTCGGTCAGCATCTTCACTGCGTCACACAGCGGCACTTCCGCAATGTTGACCATGGTACGCAGCAGACGGTCGGTCGTTGCGACGCTTCCCGCAAACGCCTGACGGTCGGGCATCTTGGCAACGCCGTCTTCAATGATGACAGTCTGACCGTTTGCAAGGCTGCCGAGAATGCTTTCCGCACCGTCGGGAAGACCCGCACCGCGAATGGAGTCGGTGACAAGACAGGTACGGTCGGGACCGATGAACCGATAAATCATCTGCAGAAGTCCCTTGGGAAGATGACATCCGTCAGCGATGATCTCCACGGTCAGATCGTCCAGCAGATAACCGGCTTCCACGACACCGCAGACACGGTAAGCGTTTACACGGTGAACCGTGCTCATGCCGGAATAGAAATGCGTCAAATGCGTATAGCCATGCTTCATCGCCTCTTCCACCGTTGCAAGGTCAGCGTCGGAGTGACCGACAGCACATAGTACACCGTGTTCACGGCAGGCGTCGGCAAGTTCAAACGCACCGTCGAGCTCACAGGCAACCGACCAGCGCAGCAGTTTGTCGGTAGAGTTCAGAATCGGCAGATATTCCTCGGGCGTGGGATTTTTTAAGAAGCGTGGGTCCTGAGCGCCTGCCTGTGCGGGAGAAAAATACGGACCTTCCAGATGGATGCCGGGCATGTCTGCACCGCGTTCGTTGATTGCCTGTGCCTGTGCGTGGACATCGAACATCTTACAGGTTTCCTCATAGGAGGCAGACATTGCGGTCGGAAGCAGTGTCGTCGTTCCGTGTGCAGCATGCAGCTCGGCAGCACCGAGGAAGGATTCAACGGTACCGTCCATAAAGTCATATCCGCCGCCGCCATGGGTATGCAGGTCAATAAATCCGGCAGACAGATATGCGCCGTTTGCATCAATGACCTCGCATCCGTCAAAACATGCGGGAGGGGCGGTCAGAATCCCGTTTTCGTATGCAATGGCACCATCCGTGATTTTGCCGTCACGGATGATGCGTGCGTTTGTAATTATCGTCATAGCCATATCAGAACTTCTCGGGCAGGGGATTCTGGCGGTGGATTTCTTCCATGACAGCGATCATCTGTTTGATCTTCGCGGGCTTGATGACAAGTTCCGCACCTTCGGTCAGATGAGCGAAGATGTTGTCATAATAAGCCTTGACAGCGGTATCAAAAGCAGAGCCCTTGAGGTCTTCATGCTCGACCTTCCACGGCAGGGTTTCGCCGCAGTATCTCGGTTCATCGTTTGCGCCGCGCAGGGACTGCAGATTGAGCTTGGGTTCTTCGACATCAGCGGGATTGTAATACTTATAGTCAATGACAGACTGGGTTGCCTTGAGAGAACCGTACTGACCCTGAATGTTATAGGTGAAGTCCGCATATGCGTTGCAGGAGGAGATTTCGACGTCGATGACAGGCTTGCCGGGCATCAGCATCAGAACCTTACAGAAGTCTTCTGCGTCACCGTAGCTGTTGACAATGTCAAGACGGGAAACGATCTGCGGCATTTCATCGGAGCCAAGCAGATCAAGTGCCTGTTCAAACGGGTGCGGTCCGGTGTTGCGCAGACAGCCGCCGCCGAAGCGCTGGGAACACTGCCAGTCCCAACGGCGTGCCCAGCCGGAGAACTGAATCTTGATCATAGC
>JAZTZC010000343.1:0-4045 GCA_045637265.1 Eubacteriales bacterium
AGATCGGTCGCAGGGTACTGTTCGACATCGTAGATGTTCGGTGCTTCAATCCACCACTTCAGTCCGAGATCGGCAGGTGCGGATGCAGTCGGTGCTTTCTTAACGGCATCCTTGCGAACCAGGAATCGCGTATGCTCGTTATCGCGGTTGTCTTTGATGTCATAATACAGTCCAGTCTGTTTCAGACGCTCATACAGGGAAAGCTCTCTGCCGTATTTCTTTGCATTAACGAGAACCGTCTGCGTCTCTGCGATCCAGTCCACCGAGCAGTCGAGCGTTTCGGCTACAACACGGAGCGGAACCATCGTGCGATCACGAATGACCGTACTTGCGACATCCAGCGTTACAGGTTTTCCGTTGATAACAGCTTTGTTGGTACCGATGTACAGGATGATCTTGCCGTCGTCGATGACTGCGGTATTGTCCTTTTCGTTCCACCCCACATCGTAACCAAGTGCTTCGGCGACAAAGCGGATCGGAACCAAGGTGCGTTCATTCTGAATGACAGCCCGCTGATCGGGGAATGATATCGCTTTATTGTTGACCTTCACTGTGATGTTCGTGGTGGATGCTGCGGAGACTGCAAGAGCAGACACGGTCAGCATAGAGCTTACCGCAAGTACGATTGCAATCAGTTTTGTCATTTTCATAATGGATTCTCCTCAAAAATTATTGGATTCGAATTGCTTCGTGGTTATATGTACGATATATCTTCTACTATTGCACCGGAAATTTTAATATAGCTTCAAATTATGCCGTCCGCTCAGAATAATTTCTTCTGTTCGTATTGTCTTTGCATCTTGAAAGAGTGAAAAATAATATTCCACGCTGCAGGATAGCACATATTCGACGCTGTCTTCGTTTTCCCGAAAGGTCAATGCAATGTCCTCGATCCGATAGGATGAGGTTTCCAGAGGCATCGCAGTACGGATATTGTCACAGATCATTTGCTGCAATTCATTCCGATAGGAACTGTCGGTGGAAAGTGTCTGATAATAAGCATGCAGATTGCCTTCCCGCATTGCTTTGTAAGTGTCTTCAGAAATTCGGATGGAAACATTGGTAAGCTCATTCTTCACGGAATTGCGGATGTTCATCAAGGTAATCTCAGCGGATACCCACATCATCAGCAGTACCATCAGAATCACCATCGCCATTGCAAAGAGTGCAGTAAACGGTATGACGCTGCTGCCGCGTTCATTTTTCAGATATCGGATCATTTCCAATACCTCTCTGAAACCCCCGCTGCGGTAGATGTCAAGCTCATCGGAAGACCGGTAATCTGCCAGAAGCCTCCCAGCTGCAGATTTGCTGTGATAGTGACATAGAATGGAGTACCGAGTTGAATCGCTGTGGTACATCCTTCTTTTGTGATATAACTGGTATCCACTGAATAGGTCAGGCTGTCTGCTTTCCCAAGATCACTGCTGAGAAAGTCCAGAAGAGCAGATGTATCATCATCCACCTTCCTGCAAGCTGGATCTGTCTTGTGACCTGATCGGCGGCAGCGTCCAGCTTCTGCTTTGTCATGATGACAGCGAGTACATCCATGATGACCGCCAGTGTGATGACAACAACCAGAATATAGACAACCGTACTGATGTAGGTCGCTTCAGCACGGTCGTTTTTGATATATTTACGTATTCTATGAATCGTGATAACCCCCCCTTGAAATCCGTCAGAGAAAACAGAAAGACCGCATCACCATGATTCTCATCATTGCAATACGGCCATTGGCTACATTTTTGACTGTATATAGTATATCATATTTAAGTGTAACTGTCAAGGAAATATCTGTGTAACTTCTGTGTAATTTGTGTGTAATTTGGAAAATAATCTTTTCAAAATCGGAATCATTCCTGCGTCAGAAGCCAATCTACTGCATTGACAACTTCGATACCCTCATAATCACCAAGAGTAAACCGATCCAGCGTTAGAATGGTTTTGCGATAATTATCAGCGATGTTTCGCAGAGGTCTGATCTCACGCTCAAAGGTATTTTCATCAGTCAAGGAAGCGGTAACCTGATAATAATAGTACCGTTCGTTCTTTACTGCAACAAAATCCACCTCTGTATTGCCGACTTTTCCGATACAGACTTTATATCCGCGGCGCACCAGTTCAAAGAAAATAACATTCTCAAGAGAAAATCCAAGATCATAATTTTTTCGCGGGAGCAGATGGCGTCGGATTCCAAGGTCAACCATATAATATTTCGGCATACTTTTCAGAAGCTGTTTACCAACAACATCAAACCGCTCTGCGGGATAGAAGATATACGGTTCTACCAATGCTTCCGTATAATCACTGATTGTGTTTTCGGAAACCTTTCTTCCGCCTGATGTGATATAAGCGGCGATGTTTTTGATCGCAATAGGACTGCCAATACTTCCTGCAAGGAACCGCGAAATGTTTTTCAGAAGTAATATGTCAGTGATTTTTCGTTTATTCGGATCGGACTCACGTCGTTTCTGGCGTTCTTCGATATCCTTCAGAATGATGGTATTATAGATGCCTTCAAAATACATCTCAAGACGATCGTCATCCCCGATCATCGCTGCATACGGAAAGCCTCCGCGGCGCAGATATTCAGCAAACAAGGAATCTTTATCCCCAGTGCCGCGCGCTTCACAGTACTCTGCAAATGACAATGGCAGCATATTGATTTCAACATATCTGCCGGAAAGCAATGTCGCCAATTCTCCGGAAAGCAGGTATGCATTGGAACCTGTAATATAGATATCCACATGATCCCGGATATGCAGACTGTCTACTACCCTCTGGTAATCCGTAACTTTCTGGATTTCATCCAGGAAAATATAATTCATTTTCCCCGGAACCAACCGATCCAAGATATGCTTGTGAAGTGCAGAAGGATCAAGGAGTGATTCCAGTTCCATATCTTCAAAATTCATGAACTGAATTTGCTCCTGCTGAACACCGGTATCCAGCAGCAGGTCGCGGAACTGTCCCAGAAGTGTTGATTTACCGCATCTGCGGATACCGGTGATGACCTTGATGACCTTCCCATCTTTCCATGCAAGCAGCTTCTCCAGATATTCTTTTCTTTGTATCATGCGCATCTCTCCTATATGCCTGTTGGCGTATATTTATTGTTACGTATTATTTTATACTCCAATTATAGCATATATGCAAAGAAAAGTCAATATAAATGCCGATATCGGCATTTATATTGTTGCGCAAAGACAATGGCGTCGGATTCGGATGCTTTTACACAAGATTCTGCCTGATAATCCTCGCAACAATCCCATAAGCAATCCGTCTCTCCGTATTGATCTTTGTCAGAACAAAGCTGACCTCGTCACGCTTGCCGGGTGTACGCGAATCATAGCAGGTTTCCGCAATCGCGTTGACGCCGTTGGACAGCCTGATATAGAGTCTTCCGCCGCGGATGTCGGTTATCACACCGGCATATCTTGCCTGCAGGGTACACTGATTCAGCTTTTCCAAATTTTCAGAATCGGTAATACTGCGGATATCTGCCCGGATGCGAAGATTTTCGATATCATCCCGGTTCTGTACTTCCGTGATCCGTACCAGAATCCGATCTCCGACGCGGTAATAATCATGACAGTCCCCGAGCCAATCCCAGGAGATGCCTCTTGCGATGATCGGACATTCTACGCCGAATGCCTCCACACGGATCACCTTTTCTGCGACTGCGATGACTCTTGCCTGTACGATGCGTCCTTCATAAACATGATAAGTACCGTCGTCTTTTGCCTGCGCATAGAACATATTCCGTTTCCGCATCATCGCTTCCCGACGGCTTGCTGCAACCATTCGCGCATCCGGATCAAGGCCGCGGATAACAAAATCGATCTCCGCGCCGAGCATGGTTCCGATGATCTTGTCTCTGCGTACATTGATGTCCCCCAGAACGGGGTTTTCGGCACGATTGATATTCATTTCTTCATATGGAATGACAACGCGAAAATCTTTGTAGTAGACGACTGCAAGATGATCGCCGCGCGGTGTCTTCTCCATGGCATCAATTCTGCCGGAGAGAATTTTGTGTGTACGG
>JAZTZC010000344.1:0-1515 GCA_045637265.1 Eubacteriales bacterium
CCACCGAAGGCAATATCCGCGGCAGCGCAGCTTACCGCACCCATCTGATCAAGGTACTGGTTGAACGTTCTATGACAGAACTGGGAGGTGTGTGATATGGAAATCAAACTGAAACTCAACGGCAAAATTCTGACCGAGCCAATCGACGACGGCATGATGCTGATCGATTTTCTGCGCGCACATGGCTGTAAAAGCGTCAAGCGCGGCTGTGATACGTCAAACTGCGGTCTGTGCACCGTGCTCTGCGACGGCACGCCGATTCTCTCCTGCTCGATGCTTGCCGCACGGGCAGACGGACATGAAATCTATACATTGGAAGGTTTGCAGGAGGAAGCCTCTGACTTTGTCGGATTCATCGCCGATCAGGGTGCTGACCAGTGCGGCTTCTGCAATCCCGGCTACGTTATGAATACCATCGCCCTTCTGCGTGAAAATCCCGACCCGACGGATGACGAAATCCTTGCGTACCTTGCGGGCAATCTCTGCCGCTGTTCGGGTTACGAAGGACAGCTGCGCGGCATCCGTGCCTATCTGGACAGCAAAAAAGCAAAGGAGGATGTCTGATGGAACCGAAGAACTTGAAAACCGTCGGCAAACCGCTCCGCAAAAAGGACGCGATGCAGCTGCTGCTCGGCAAACCCGTCTATACCGAGGACATCACGCGTGAGGATGCGCTCACCGTCAAGATCCTGCGCTCCCCGTATGCAAACGCCATCGTGAAAACGATCAGCACCGACATCGCAAAGAAAGTGCCCGGTGTCGTTGACATCTACACATGGGAGGACGTACCGACAACCCGATTTGCGATTGCCGGACAGACCTTTCCCGAACCTTCTCCTTATGACCCTCTGATCATCGACCGCCACGTGCGCTTTTCGGGTGACGTTGTAGCGATCATCGCGGCGGAAAGTGAAGCGGCGGCGGAAAAAGCCATGCGGCTGATTCGCGTCGAGTATGATGTATTGGAAGCGGTTCTTGACTTCCGCTGTGCCCTTGACAATCCCGTTCTTGTGCATCCCGAGGAGGACTGGTATCCGCCGTGTGAGGTTGGAGGCGACCCCCGCCGCAATCTCGTTGCTTCCGAGGTCAATGAAGACGGCAATGTCGATGCGGTTATGGCAGACTGCGATATCGTCTTTGAACACACCTATCACACCCGCGCGTTCCAGCAGGCGATGATGGAGCCGTTTATCGTCTATACCGATCTTGATACCTACGGCAGACTTCATGTCGTTTCCTCGACGCAGATCGTCTTCCACACGCGCCGCATTCTCTCCCGCGCACTCGGGATTCCCAAGAGCCGCATCCGCGTCGAAAAACCGCGTATCGGCGGCGGCTTCGGTGCCAAGCAGACTGCCGTTTGTGATGTCTATCCCGCATTTGTCACGTTAAAGACAGGTCGTCCCGCGCGCATTGTCTATACCCGTACCGAAACGCAGATTGCAGGCTCCGCACGCCACGAAATGGAAATCCGCGACAAGCCCGGTGCCGACCGCGACGGTACCATCCGTGCAC
>JAZTZC010000345.1:0-19102 GCA_045637265.1 Eubacteriales bacterium
GGAAGCAGCGGAAGCCGGTCGAATCAAAGGCGGGGGTCAAGGTGCCCTCGTTGTCGGTGATGGTGGGGAAGCCGCCGCCGTCGTATTCCATGCCGGGGATGATGGTGATATCACATTCCGGCGCGAAATTTTCATAGTTATAATAGCGGTGGTCGGTCAGCGCAAGGAAATCGTAGCCGTGTTCCTTGTGCAGACGAATGACCTCCTCGGGGGTGCCGCGTCCGTCGGAACGTGTCGTATGGCAGTGCAGACCGCCCTTGTACATCGGTGCGTCCTTGACACCGGCAAAAGCCTGCTGTCGGATCATCATAACTGTAGTCCTCCTCTATTATGATTAAAGTGCGAGAATACCGGATGCTTCCAGCATCTTGATGAACAGACCGCCCTGAACGGTACGGTTCTGGAAGTAATAGTGTTCTGCGGTGATCGTGTCGTACCAGTCGGTCATCGGGACACGGTGCTTGGTGAAGTTGTAAGCATTCCACAGCGGATCGATGAAGCGTTCAAAGTCAGCCTGATCGCGGCAGAGGGTTGCACACCAGACGAGCCAGTCGGACTTGGTGTAGTCAGCACGGTTGTCAAGCGGCATACCATACGGCTTGAAGCGTGCGAAGTTTGTGGAAATTTCGCTCTGGAGCACTTCTGCGGGGAAAATCTTGGTGCCGAAGAGCTTGTCCCAGACGGCGTTGTACTTCATGGAGAAGGTGCCGGGACGGTCGAATGCCAGACGGTAGCTGCCGTCGCCGTTGGCAGCGCGTGATGCCCAGGACTTTGCCATTTCGCGCGCCTTTTCAATATATTTGATAGCCTCATCCTCATGACCGAGCATGCGGTTGAGAATGCCGAAGCAGGCAACGCCCATGATCGCCTTGATGGACAGGTTGCAGTTGTGCGCCAGGTGACCTGCGAAGTCGTCCGTGCACAGCTGGTTTGCGGGGTCTTCGCCGTATTCGATCAGGTACTTGACCCAGCCGGCGATGGTGTCCCAATGTGCCGACGCAAAGGACGGATCGTTTTCGGCAATGGCGGTCGTTGTGACCATGACGAGCAGATTGCCGCATTCCTCAACGGGCATCTGGTACTCGAGCTTATTCTCACCGTAGACCTGTCCGTTGACGAGCGGATACTGTCCTGCATCGTGCGGCGCGAAGTCAAACGACCAATTCTTGGATTCGGCATACTTGAAGATTGGGCGCATCATGCCCTTGACCAGTTCGGGGTTGTAGAGCAAGAACATCGGAATGGACGGATAGGAAACGTCAACCGTTGCGGCACAGCCGTTGGAGAAACATTCCTTGGAGATGAACAGGACACGGCCGTCGGTGTCGAGCACGCACTTGTGTGCCGCGATGACCTGACGGAATGCAAGGGAGAGCAGCTCAGCATACTTGACGCCGCCGCACTTGACCGCATCGAGGTACAGACCTTCTGCGACGGACTGGCAGACGGTCATCAGAAGCTCATATTCTTCGTAGGCATCGACGATTGCCTGCTCAATGGTGGTGCCGTCGGAATTCCAGACGGACTTGAGATGATCGCCGAAGTAAACCATCGATTCGATGTCGTCATATGCGAACATAAAGAGCTGGATGCCGTTTGGAATCAGATCAGCTTTACCCATGACATAGGTCATCTGCTCGACGGGGCAGCGGAAGGAGGAAACTTCACCCTGCGGAACAGCAAGATAGAAATAACCCCATTCGATGCGCAGATCGTCGCCCGAGCGGTTCAGAATCTGCTGGTTGGTCTTGCCCATTTTCATGCAGGGGATATCGCCTGCCATGACCGCCTCAACCGCAACGGTGTCATCACCCTTTTTGTTCATGACGAGCTCCTCAGATGCGAGCACGGTGACGGAAACATCGTGGTATTCTCCGTCGAGGGACTGATAATTGACCGCCATATAGGAAACGGGGCGGGTCATCGTGTTCAGGTCGTCGGGCAGCAGCGGCGTGGTGAAACGGACGGTCAGAAGAATTTTGCCGTCGGAGAACTGATAGGTGGTGGTGAAGGCATCGACATCGACTGTGATCTGCTCGATCTTTTCGCGATCAGCCTTGCCCATGAACAGCTTTTCTTCGCCGTCAACGGTGACGGTGCCGATGAGCGTATTGGGCTTTCCTGTCCAGTGATTGACGGTGGATTCGTTGAGCTTGTCAGACATCGACCACAGCGAAAAGTACGGGTCAACGGTGACGAGCGGATATGCGGGTGCGCGTAAATTCATGATGGATAATTCCTTTCAGAATGTAATTTCGTTGATACAATGGTATCATATTTTTGGTCTGATGTCAATGTTTTTTTTACAGAAAAGTACGGGAGAAGAAAAAGAACTGCCGCGGGGAGATGAACGCTTGCGGCAGTCTGTAGCTGATTTATGTAACGTATCGGCAGATGATTTCAAATTGTCAT
The DNA here is from genome assembly GCA_045637265.1 of Eubacteriales bacterium. Classification (GTDB taxonomy): domain Bacteria; phylum Bacillota; class Clostridia; order Oscillospirales; family CAG-272; genus RGIG3925. Next base: position 2,413 of record JAZTZC010000345.1, read on the forward strand.
TATGGCCAAGATGAAATGCTGTTTTCTTTTTCTGCTTCAGGATCGGTATACACGAAACGTACAACACTATTTTGAATCGGAACATCGGAGCTTTGCAGCAGTTCGTGATATAAAACAACTCTCTCTCCAATCTCCCAATCCAATCTGTTCCAGAGATTGAGGTCGGTAACCGTTTTTGCGTTGTCTAAATAAATCGTTACCTCTCTGAAATCATCGCTGATCTTATAATCAACCGTTATACTTTTGTATGCTGCCTGCGTTTGGATATCCGTCAGTATCTCATTGACATCCTCTTTGATTTTGTTCAGCAGCTGTTCTTTTTGAGATGGCAGAAATGCAATTCTGGTGTATTGATCCGGACCTCCTCCAAACCAATAAAACCCAAGAACAAATTCCTCATAATCAAAACTGACAATATAATAGTCTTTGTAGCCGGCTGTATAGACATTATGATTGATTTTGGTTCCCGTTGCAAAGAGGATCATCAGCAATATAGGCGGCAGCAGTAAAACGAGTATTAGGATTGTTTTGATTACGGTTTTCCGTTTTGGGTGTTTCATGGACATACCGCCTTTACTGTTCATTATAAAAATACAGATACGGTTTATTGACAAGACTGCTGTCGGTAATTTCCTCCGGAATCAGCCAGAAGCCGCCCGATATGACCTCGATTCTGCCGCGGACGGAATTGCTGTCAAAGCGGTAGGAGCCGTTTTCTTCTGTCACAACAGTGGTCAAGGTAAGGTATGCGTTTTCATCGTTTGCGGTGGGAGCAGAGAAATCAAATTCCGTTTCCCATGTATGGCTGTCGGTCTGTGTGAAGGTTCTGGCAGAGGAGGACATATGCGTGCGGACAAACGGCAGGGTTGTATCAAGAGCCGCGGGTTCTGCCGGCAAAAGCGGGATGAAATCAAGTCCCGACATGGCGCGGGTATATTCTTGTGATGAATATTCATTTGGAACCAGTTCTGTTTGTTTGGCGAGTGCTACGAATTCTTCTTCAGTGATGGGCGTCTTTCGTCCGTGGTCGATGGCATAATACCGCAGGTCACTATACTTGTGGTTGAAATCGTCATATTCCGACTGAACGCAGATCACAGGATGCAGTCTTCCATCAGAAATTTCCCACACGCAGTATTGCTGACCGTTTCTGTGGTCGGGGGCATATTGAACAGCACAGAAGCGTCCGTTTTCGTCAATGGTTGTGGCAATTGTTGAGATCAGCACCGGTACGCTGTCACGCATGGTCAGAATGGCATACACAAAATAAGTATCGCTGAGCAGAACCAGCTCGTCGGTGCCGTCACCGTTCAGATCATGAATGTCATACCCGAGGCTGTATACGGCAGTGTCGGCAGAACCCCCTGCGATTCGTTTGAGTTGTGTGTACAACCGATGATACAGGCGAAAGGTTCGTGCGTCGGGATAGGAATACAGTGTGCGGGAATCCACGTTGTTTTCCCGATATTCCTTTGTGCGCGGCAGATGGATTTCCAGAATCTCACGGCAGAGGGACAGCACATCGTCATATGTGGCAGCAGAAAGCATCGGTGCGGGATTCGGATTTTCCTGCGGAAACAGCGGGACGGCATACAGACCGGTATCCAGAGTGTGATTTGGCATAAACAGCATCTGATGGGCGCTCTGAATGGTCAGATATTCCTCGCGTGTCAGCGTGGTACGGATACCGTTATCCATTCTGAAATATTCCGCATCTCCTTCCGCTGAAGGGTCGGTTCCGTTGTAGCCGTAAATCAGTCCCTCAAGTGCGCCGTCAACAAGATAATTGACATGATAGGTCTTCTGTGTCTCCGATTCTTTGGCATAATAGATACAGCCGTCGGATTTCATGGTTCCGTATTTGAAAACGTCCAGCAAAACCGCCTTGTTTCCGTGCATGGTAAAAATTGCATGAAGAGAGGTTCCGTCCGTCTCTGTCAGAATCAATTCCTCCGTGCCGTCATCATTGATGTCATGCAGACTGTATGCCATGACAGAGGGATCCTCACACCGTGCGGCGACCTCTGCAAGTGCGGCTTTGATCGGGTCTGTGGATGGGGTTGCAGTACTGTTTTCGTTGATGTCTTCTGTCAGCAGGGTGCGGAACTCATCGATGATCTCGTCATAAGTTTGCAGGGGGATTTCTCCGCAGGAGGTCAGCAGGAAAAGCATCCCGCAGAGGAGCAGGAGGACGGAAATGATGTTGAGGTGCTTGTGTGTGTTCATATGGAATCTCCTTTATAAAATGGTCTTCACATACTATAGACGATGAATTTGAGATTTTGTTCCCTGTTTTTTGAAAATTTTTCAAATTTTTTTGTGTTTTCAAAATAGATACGAATATGACACTGATATTTGCCCCAAATCCCGCAAATCCCTTGACAAACCACCGATTCTGTGGTACAATAAATACCGCAAATGCCGGAATGGCGAAATAGGTAGACGCCCGGGACTTAAAATCCCGTGAGGCTAACCCCTCGTACCGGTTCGATCCCGGTTTCCGGCACCAACCCCCGATGCAGAAATGTATCAGGGGTTTTGCTTTTTTCAGAGCTTGATGATCTCACCCGGGACAGGTGCTAAGGTACTTGTTTTGGGGCTTTTTTCTTTGATGATCGCTGATAGAATGTCCGCATGTTCCCGCCGCCACATATCGCGGTCCTCCCGTCCTGTTTCATATAAGTGCGAGAAGATGATGTTTTTGTCGGAGAAGCGGAGCATGAAGTCGGCAAACTGTCCGCCGATGTCAGTATAGTCTTCTGCATATCCTGCACCGTCACCGAGCCAGATATTGGCAAAGCAGACATCTGCGGGCGGCAGGTCGGGAAGACTGTCCACAGAATAATCGCGTGTATCGACGGGGAAGACGAGGGCGGGAGCGTTGTCGGCGGTGATGTGATATCCAAGCTCGTCAACACCGTTGCGCGTTCCGGGGCGATAGTGTTTGCCCTCAAACGGCAGGATATGAAGCGGTCCTGTGGTGATCGGTGTTCCGGGATATGCCGGGATGATGTTCTCCTCGCGGATGCCGTAGCTGCGTGCGGTATCGAGCAAAAAATGCGGGATGACCCAGCGGATATCGGTTTTGGCAAGCTGTTTTACGGTTGCAGGCTCAAAATGGTCGTCGTGCCCGTGGCTGATGACGATCAGGGACAGATCACCGAGCAGGTCTGCAAGTCGGTACGGGGTCTTGCACAGGTGATACGCATAACGGAATGCGATGTCCATGCCCCAGAGATAGCCGTTGGTACGGAACAGATACGATGCGGACAGCAGCGGTGCGAGATGGGTACCTGTCTCCGTTGACGGTGCGTGGAGGGTGTCGACTGCTTGTGTGAATTTGGCGTCAAAATCCGCGCGCAGGGAATCATACAGCCGTGCGGCGACAGGCATGGCGGATGCAAGGGTATCAACGGAGGTGAGAAGTGCGGAAAACGGCTCGTGGATGTCCTCAAAGCGCGGGTAATCAAGCTCAAGATTGTAGACCCCGAAATAGCCGTAATAGAGCGCACCAAGCATCTCTGCAAGCGGCATGTCATAGAGTCCGAGCGGGAAGTGGGTGCGCAGGTCGGGCTTGCGGCAGGCGTGGATGTGGGTGTGGATGACATGACAGAAGAAGTCGCGGCTCGGCAGGGTGAACGGCTCGTTTGGATGCAGCTTATTCCAATAATACAGATAATGTCCGAAGTCAAAGCAGATGCCGATGTCGCAGTATCCGGCGGCGCGTACTTCTTTGACGGCATCCAGTACCAGTGCGGCACAGTCACCGTCGATTTTGCCGGGCATCAGACGGTTATTTTCCAGCGCAAAGACGATGGGACAGCCATGCGCATCGCGGTGGTCTGCCAAGGTCGTGAGCAATGCGGCGTTGTCGTCAAAGTCTGGGTGTACAACAACGGTCAGCTTCTCCTGACGCAGATTGTCAAGCAGGGCTGTCAGCGGAACGAAGACATCGTCGACGGCACGTTCCACAGACTTTGGTGCGGCGTGGACGGTGATGACAAAGCCTGCGTCCCACAGAAGATTTGCGGCATACAGAACGTCATCGGCGGATGTTTCCGGGCGGACGGTGCGGAGCTCGATGCTTTCGACACCGTGGGATTTTAACGTGTTGAGGACTGTGGGAACGTCACCAAGGGGAGTGCCGCCCGCAAGCAGCCAATGGAACGGGAGGGATGTGCCGAGCATAATTTGTACCTCTTTTCGCTGTGTTGATCTTTGTATTTATGATAACACACTTTTGATTCTTCGTCAAGGATGTTGTGCATATAAAAGACAAGACACCCCAGTTTGGAGTGTCTTTGTTCTATGAAATTAACCGAGCGGAATTTCCATGACGGGAATCCAGCCCTCAAGGCGGTTTTCTTCATCAAAGTCCCCAAGATAGTAGTTGTGTCCATTCAAAACGGGGAAGTTTTCTTCAACGGATGAGACAGGATAGTATTCAAATCCGTCGCGGATAAGTAAGTCTTCACCGCTTGAGGGAATGGTGAGCCAGTCTGTGAATAGAATAACAGATTCCACTTCATTCAGATCAATAGCTTTTTCAAAACAAAGCAGCAGACTGTCTTCTGTTTCCTTTCGGTGTTCAATACGGTTTTCTGTATTGGCAAATATTCCGCTTTCTTTTCCGATCATGCTTCCGTCTTTTAATTTCAGCCAAATACCAATGGAGGTATCTATGATCCATGTTGACGAATCTTTTGTGATGGGGAGAAATTCGCCTTTGATTTCCATAGTGAAGGCATTGAGCATAACAGATGTTATGACAGCTTTGGATTTTTCGGGATATTGACTTTCGCTGATGCCATTCCATGCTATGTTCTGATCGTCAGAGCTGTTCAGCGTGACTGTATAGTCCCATTTTCCGGGGAAGACTTCAAAATCTTCCATATAGTACGGACCATTGTCGTGAGGAAGTTTCGTATCATCGATGAACCAACAGAACTTTAATTCCAGTGTGATTTCATCTTCTTCGAATCCGGGGCGCATGAATGTACCGTCTTCGCGCCCGCTTGTATTGCTGCTTAGGATAAATGCGGATTCGCAGGTATTGCTTTGGAAAATATGTCCGCCCAAAATACCGCTCCATGATTCTTCTCCGGGGCTTCTGAAATAGCAGAATATGCGATAATCTCCGGCAGGATCCAGCGGTTCGGGTGTTATCACAGTCCCGCCGATCTGCAGATTATATTCATCAAACCATGTTTCCGTGATATTCCAGATGACATCGGGATTGTCGGTCGACGAAGACAGTATCTCGACATGTCCTGTATCGATCTTATGTCCGAACGCGGTTTCAAAGCCGCTGAGTAAGGTGACAGCCGAAATGGAACCGACAACCAGACAGATGGCTGCGGCGATCAGGATGATTTTTTTGATGCCGGAATAGCGTGGGCGTACAGTCATTGTTGTTTGTACTTGTGCGAGGATGCTGTCGGCATCACATCCGACATAATCCTGCTTCGTTGCTTCTGTGATAATTTCATGCAGTTTCATGAATCTTCTCCTTTCCAGTATGTACGGATTTCCTTCAAGGTACGGTAGAGCTTGTTTTTGATGTCGGATTCGGAGCGGTCTGTCAGTCGTGCAATTTCCGCAATGGTCAGATCAAATCGGTAAAAGAGATGGAAAATTTTTCGTACATCATCACCGCGTGAGGTAAGATACTGCTCTGTCCAGTCAAGCACCGCGCGATCCTCTGTGAGCTCTTCCACGGAAAGTGATTCGATATCTTCGATTTCCGCAGTGATGCCATCCTCTGACGGTTCTTCGTATACCTCGCGGAGATTGCCCATCTTTTTATAATACCGCGCCAGAGCCTGTCGGATGAGCTTTGTCATAATCGCATCGGTGTTTTTGATGTAGGAAGCACCGCGCCGACGCAGGATGTCATACAGTTCTAAATAGACCTGCTGAATCAAGTCGGCGGCATCTGCAGTCTGACGTGCCTTTGCAGTGATATAGGCGGCGGTTTTGCGGTATGTCTGATCGTAGATCTGTCGGAATATTTCCTCTGTGCTCATATCGTCCCTCCTTTGTGCTGTTTTGGGATCCCGTACTATAAGCGGAGAGATCACAGGAAAAAGTTTCAGTCAAATGAAAAAAAGAAAGAACCGACTTTCATCGGTTCTTTCGTAAATTCTGAAATTATTCAGCGTCGATGCCTGCTTCTTCGACGATTTCAGCTTCTTCTGCAGCAGCTTCGTCAGCGAGGAGTGCACGGATGGAGAGGGAAACCTTCTGGTTTTCATCATCGATACCGACGATCTTGACATCAACTTCCTGACCCTTTTCGAGGACTTCTGCAGGGTTGTTGATGCGCTTGTTGGCGATCTGGGAAATGTGGATCAGACCGTCAACACCGGGGATGATTTCAGCGAATGCGCCGAAAGGAAGGAGGTTGACGATCTTAACGGTCGCAACGTCTTCAACCTGGTACTTATCGGTGAAGATCTTCCAGGGGTTCATAGCATCGGTCTTGTAGCCGAGGGAGATACGCTTTGCTTCTGCGTCGAAGTCCTTGACGTAAACGTGGATGGTTTCGCCGATAGCAACGACTTCGGAGGGATGCTTGATGCGGCCCCAAGCGAGCTCAGAGGTATGAACCATACCGTCAACGCCGCCGAGGTCAACGAATGCACCGTAAGGCATGAAGGACTTGACAACACCGTCAAATTCCTTGCCTGCTTCCATTTCAGCCCAGAATGCTGCTTCCTTTTCCTTGCGTTCTGCGCGGAGAACTTCACGGATGGATGCAACAGCACGTCTTCTCTGTTCGTTGATGTCGATGATCTTGACGTTCTGGATGGTGCCCTGCAGTTCCTTCAGGTCAGCTTCTCTGGGCAGACCGGTGTGGGATGCGGGAACAAAAATGCGAAGACCCTTGATGAGGACGATAACGCCCTTTTCGAGGCAGTCAACAACCTTACCCTGGAGAACGGTACCGTCTGCATGTGCAGCAACGATTTCGTTCCAGTTGTTTGCATTGTCAACCTTCTTCTTGGACAGGGTAGCAACACCGTCGATGTCGCTGACGCGGACTGCAATTGCTTCGATTTCATCGCCGATTTTGAACATGTTAGCAACATCAGCGGTGGGATCATCGGTAACATCGTTGAAGGACAGAATGCCTGTTACCTTGGAACCGATGTCAACATGAATCTCGTTTGCAGAGATAGATGTAACAACACCCTTGACCACGTCTCCTGTATTTAAAGTTTTGAAAGATTCGTCCAGCATTTGCGCGAAGTTTTCTTCCATGATTTCGATTTCGCTCATAAGTTTTTTAACCTCCTGTATTATACTGTCGGGTGTGGACGCACCCGCAGTGATGCCTGCACACATGTGCGGCTGCAACAGATGCCGTGGAACGTCGGGAGGGCTTTCAACGAAGTAGGTCTGTGCACAGCGCTGACGGCAGATGTCGTACAGCTTCTGTGTGTTGGAGCTTCCTTTGCCGCCGATGACAAGCATAATATCTGCTTCACCGGCGATGCGATCCGTTTCAGTCTGACGGTTTTCTGTAACATTACATATTGTATCAAAAATTTTCGCGTTTGTATATAGTTTTTCAATAAATTTTTGAGAAATTTTACATTCTGCTAACTTTTGGGTCGTTTGTGAGACATAAATGACCCTTTTTTTGAGAAATTTCTGCGCCTCTTCTGTAGAACACCATGCTTCCGTCTCCGCCGCGTCCGCTAAAATTCTGGTCTCGCATGTGAAGCGGGAGCGGATGCCCTTGACTTCGGGATGGTCGGGATCTCCGAAAATGATGCCGAGCGCCTCATCCGGCGTGTCGGCAAACGGAGCAGATTCCTCCTCTGCAATCTTGTGGATGTTCTTAACGAAGGGGCAGGTGCAGTCGACCACGCGCAGATTGGTATGCTGCTCACTGAGATTGGCAAGCATCTTCTCTACATCCAGCGTCATGCCGTGAGCACGGACAACGACAATGACCTGTTTTGTCGGATAGGTTTCCAAAAGCGGCAGAACATCTCCGTCTGTGACGGAATGAACACCGCGCCGGGCAAGCTCATTCATGACGATCGGATTGTGGATCAGCTCACCGAGGGTGACGATGACCGCATCCGGGGATTCGTCCAGCAGACGGTAGACCGTGTCGACGGCGCGCCGTACACCGGGACAGAAGCCCGAGTATTTTGCTTCAATGATTTTCATGCGTTTTTGTTCCTGTATGCTTCGCCGAGGGCGCAGATGCGGTCAAAGATCAGCTCTGTTGCATGCTTGTACGCTTCGGTGTTTCCTTCTGTCAGACCGAGGTCTGCAAACGGGATACGCTCACCGACGATGATGACGGTCTTGGAGAATAACTTCAGCTTACGGCTTTTGGTTTCAATGGCAACGGGGAGTACATCACAGCCGGAACGGAATGCGATCATGCCGGCACCGTAGCGAATCTCGGTGGTACGGGGATCGGTACCGGGCTGACGGTGTCCCTGCGGAAAGATACCGACGGACTTGCAATCTCCGAGCTGTGCAATGGTTCGCTTGATTGCACCGACGTCACCTGCGGCACGGTTGACGGGATAAGCGCCGAGTGCACGGATCAGCGGCGCAAGCACAGGAATTTTGAACAGGGATTCCTTTGCCATCCAGTTGATCTTGATACGGATCGCGGCGATGATGACGACAGGATCAAGATTGGCAATGTGGTTGGAGCAGAGCATGAAGCCGGGGAGATGATTCTTTTCGGTGTCCTCGGGGATATTTTCTTTTCCCACCAGTTCCACGCGATACAGCGCACAGAAGAAGCCTGCGAGCCATTTGATCATGTTATCGTAAAAACCCATGCGTTTGTCTCCTTAAATCAGATTTCGTTCTGCAAGCATGCCGCGGATGGCACCGACCGTACCGTCGATGTCCAGTCCCGAGTTGTCCAGCATGACCGCATCGTCTGCGGGAATCGCGGGGGAGACCGAACGGGTACGATCCTGCTCATCGCGTGCGTTGATTTCCGCGAGAATGGTTTCGTAATCCACCGTTTGCCCTTTTTCAAGCAGTTCTTTGGTTCTGCGGTCGGCACGTGCTTCGGGCGATGCGAACATGAAGACCTTCAGCTGCGCATCGGGCAGGACAACGGTACCGATATCGCGTCCGTCCATGATGACGTTGTGTGTCTGTGCCATTTCGCGCTGCAGGGAAAGCAGACGTGCGCGGACTTCGGGGATTTTGGATACCGTGGATGCGTACAGGGAGATTTCGTTTTCACGGATGACCGTCGAAACATCCTCGCCGTTCAAGAGAACAATCTGTGTTCCGTCCTCGGCGTAGTCAAGGCTGACACGGATGTCCGGCAGCGCGGCGATAACGGCATCCGCATTGTTTTTGTCAATGCCGTGACCTCGGACATAGACACCGATGGCACGGTACATGGCTCCTGTATCGACATAGACAAAGTGCAGTTCTTTGGCAAGTGCTTTTGCTACGGTGCTTTTGCCCGCACCGGAAGGACCGTCGATGGCAATGTTGATCATGGTATCAGGTTCCTTTCGTGAGATTCGTTGGAATTACGGTTCTGAAAAAAGGGAGAGCAGAGGAACGTCTCCCGCATCGGTCGGAACAAGTACGGACATGTCGATTGTCCGATCTCCGTACAGCGCATGCCAGCAGCTGTCATCGGAGGCGTCGGTCTGTTCAAATATGCCGTGCTCTGCGCCGAGGGGATGATAGACGGGATTTTCGGGATCGGAGGCGTCAAGCACAGAAAAGAAGATCAGATAGGTCTGTCCTTCTACGACATGGTCGGGATTACTTGCGGAAACCTCTAAAATCGCATCTTCCGTCTCGCCGCCGCGCATACGCATACGGACGGTATCACCGACAGCACCTTCATCGGGGTTGGTGGTACGGAGAATCCGCACAGTGAAATCGGTGGAAATTTGTTTGGAGCCTGCGCCCCAATCCTCATATGTGGATGGATGCTTTTTTTCGACCATACAGACTGCGGCGAATGCTGCATTGCTGTAAGCATCCTCTACAGAGCCGATGGTTCGGTTGACCTGCATTTTTCGATATTGTTTTTCTGTTGTTTCATGGGATACCGCCGGTTGGTACAGCGAATGGAAAATCAGTCCAGCGGCAATGACGACCGCCAGACAGAGCAGGGGAATCAGATACCGTGTTTTCATGTGAAATTCCTTTCTTCTTTATGCTTCTGCCGCCGCGTGTGCCGCAGCCATCGCTGTAGAAAAGGCAATCTGCAGGTTGAAGCCGCCGGTGTATGCATCAACGTCGATGACCTCGCCCGCAAAATACAGTCCGCGGATTTTCTTCGATTCCATCGTTTTCGGCGACAGCTCCTTGACGGAAACGCCGCCGGAGGTGATGATTGCCTCGTCGATCGGACGGAAGCCTTTTGTGTGCAGCTCAAAATTTTTCAGAGAAGATAAAAGGGCTTTTCGCTGTTCCTTTGTGATGCTGTTGCACTTTTCGTCCGGGGAGATGCCCGCCATGCGTGTGATGACCGGAATCATCTTTGCCGGAACGAGTGCGCCGATCACGTTGGAGAAATTCTTGTTGATCGCGGCGGAGAAATCGCGCAGGATGCGGGCATCGAGTGCTTTTTCGTCCAGTGCCGGCTTGAGATCAAGGTGCAGGACATAGCGGTCGATCTTCGTTCTGTCCAGATGCGCGGATGCCGACAGAATCATCGGACCCGATACACCGAAGTGCGTGAACAGCATTTCACCGAAATCTTCGTAAACAGGCTTGGTCGAGCCTTCGAGCGTGACGGTCAGACGGGTGTTCTTCAGCGAAAGTCCCATCATTTCGGCACAGCAGGCATCGCGGCAGAGAATCGGAACGAGCGACGGGTGAAGCGGTGTAACCTCCAGCCCGAGCTTTCGTGCAAAACGGTAGCCATCGCCTGTCGAGCCTGTTCCCGGATAGGAAAGACCGCCGGTACAGACGATGACGCGGTCAAAGGCATATGTGCCTGTGTTTGTCTTCACGCCTGTGACGCGGATACTGCCGTCGTCCTCCGATGTGACAAGCTCGGTCACGGCTTCGTGGCGGATGGTGACGCCGGCATCACGGCATCGGCGTTCCAGCGCAGAAACGACATCATGCGCATTGTCGGAGACGGGAAAGACGCGGCTGCCGCGTTCGGTCTTGACGGGAACACCGAGATATTCAAACATGTTTTTGGTTTCCTCCGGCGGAAAACCGTTGATTGCGCCGAAGAGGAAACGCGGATTGGTCGGGACGGACTTGATGAAGTCATCGGGGGTACAGTCATTGGTGATGTTGCACCGTCCCTTTCCCGTGATGGCAAGCTTTTTGCCGAGCTTCGGGTTCTTTTCGTACAGCGTGACATCCGCACCCCAAAAGGCTGCTTCCGATGCCGCGGTCATGCCTGCAGCACCGCCGCCGATGACAGCAATTCTGATTGTACTCATGTTGTCACCCGATCAGCGTTTGCCGTTTTTGGCATAGACATCGTATTCGTCCCAGATCGCCTCGAGCTTTTCAAAGGTTTCCGAAACGTCCTGCTGTTTTTTCTTGGAGACTGCGACGATCAGCGCGTTGATGACGGACAGCGGTGCGACATAGGAGTCGACAAACGATGCCATATCGGAACGCGCGATCAGCAGATGATCGGCACATGCGGCAAGCGGTGAGGCATCACTGTCGGTCAGTGCAACGGTGACGGCTCCCTTGGATTTCGCAAAGTCGATGGCATCGATGATGCGTTTGGAATATCTGGGGAAGCTGATGCCGATGAAGACATCGCCTTCATCGATGCGGAACAGCTGCTCAAACATTTCCGAGGAGCTGGTTGCCTGTACCGTGCGGACATCGGGGAACATCAGATTGAAATAATATCCGAGGAAGCCCGAAAGCAGGGAGGCGGAACGCATGCCGGAAATATAGATGTGCTTTGCCCCGATGATGGCATCGACGGCGGCATCAAAGGCGGCGGGATCGATGCGGTCAAGGGTGGTACGGATTTTATCGATATCGCCTGCGAGAATCTTTGACAGAACCTCACCGTCGCCGATGCGGTCGTTGGTGATCTCCATGCGCTGTACCGAGGTCAGCTTTGTGCGTATCAGCTCCTGCAGGGATTTCTGCAGTTCGGGGTATCCTTCAAAGCCGAGCTCGATGGCAAAACGGACGACGGTCGATTCGGAGACACGGACGACAGCACCCAGCTTGGATGCTGTCAGATATGCCGCTTTGTCGTAGTGCTCCAGCATATAACGTCCGATGGCCTTCTGTCCTTTGGAGAACTCCGGCATCATCGTCTCGATTTTGGTCAGAATATCGGTCATGATATCAGATTCCGCTTAATTCTTTGCAGTGATGTAGCCGAGCGCGACGAGCGTTTCCGCTTCGAGAACGGCACCGCCGGCAGCACCGCGCAGGGTGTTGTGAGCCAGACCTACAAACTTGTAGTCATAAACGATATCCTCGCGCAGACGACCTGCGGAGACACCCATACCGCCTTCGATATCGCGGTCGAGCTTTGCCTGAGGACGGTTGTCTTCCTCGAAGTAGGTGATGAACTGCTTCGGTGCGGAAGGAAGATCATACTGCTGGGGAATACCCTTATAGTTCTTCCATGCATCGAGAATCTGTTCCTTGGTCGGCTTCTTTCTGAACTTGACAAAGACAGCCGCGGTATGGCCGTCGGTGACGGGAACACGGATGCACTGAGTTGTGATGACGGGATCCTTTGCCTTGACAATTTCGCCGTTTTCGATGGAGCCCCAGATCTTGAGCGGTTCCTGCTCGGACTTTTCTTCTTCGCCGCCGATGAACGGGATGATGTTGTCGATCATCTCGGGCCATTCGTTGAAAGTCTTGCCGGCGCCGGAAATTGCCTGGTAGGTCGTTGCAACGACTTCGTACGGCTCAAATTCCTTCAGTGCATTCAGCGCGGGAACGTATGCCTGGATGGAGCAGTTGGGTTTGACGGCGATAAAGCCGTGCTTGGTGCCAAGACGTGCCTTCTGCGCTTCGATGATGGCGAAGTGGTCTGCGTTGATTTCCGGAATGACCATCGGAACGTCGGGCGTCCAGCGGTGTGCGGAGTTGTTGGAGATGACCGGGACTTCCGCCTTTGCATAAGCTTCCTCGAGCTTCTTGGTCTCGTTCTTGTCAAAGTTGATCGCGCAGAAAATCACGTCGATATCTTTGCAGGTTTCTTCAATGTTCCATGCATCGACGACGACCATGTCGGCAATACGCGCGGGCATTTCACATGCCATCTTCCATCTGCCGCCGAGTGCCTCGGTGTAGGTTTTGCCTGCGGAGCGAGGGCTTGCCGCCAGCTTGGTTACACAGAAAAAGGGATGATCCTCAAGGAGCGTGATGAAACGCTGTCCGACCATACCGGTTGCGCCGACTACACAGGCGCGGAGTTTCTTTTCAATCTGCATCATAATATATATCCGCCTTTCATAATAGGTTGTTTTTTTGCCGGTTGAAAAATATGGGTATCATATATAGTATAGCATTTTACCTGCATTTTGTCAATGCATATTTGCATACAGCGGTAAAAATTTGCAGGATATCCTGCGTTTTTCCTGCAAAACGGAATAAAAATGACAGGATACCGTATGAACGGTATCCTGTGCTATGCGTTGGGTTTATTTTTTGAGCCATGTGGACGGAGATACGGCGATGAGGATCGGGATGATCTCCAGACGTCCGAGCAGCATTGCCGCGGACAACACGAGCTTGGAAAGATCGGAATAACCTGCGAAGCTTTGGGATGGACCGACTGCGGCAAATCCGGGACCGATGTTGTTGAAGCAGGAGACGATTGCGGAGAGGTTGGTCTCGAAATCAAACGGCTCCAGACACAGAACCAGAAATCCGAGGAAGATCATGAAAAAGTAGAGTGTCACGTAGGTGAAAAGGCTTTCCAGCGTGGTTTTTTCGACGGGCTTGCCCTCGAAATGCACGACGCGTACGGAGCGGGGATGCAGCATCCGTGCAAGATTTTGCCGTGCGTTGCGTGCGAGGATGACCAAGCGCGAGACCTTCATGCCGCCGCCGGTCGAGCCGGCACATGCACCGATGATCATCAATAAGAACAGAATCCCTTTGGATAACTGCGGCCACAAATCAAAATCGGTGGTTGCATAGCCTGTGGTTGTGATGATGGATGCGACCTGAAATGCGGCAAGACGCAGGGATTCACCGACGCTTCTGCACATGGGCAGGATATTCCATGTGATACAGGCGGTTGATGCGGCGACAATGCCGAGATAGCACCAAAGCTCTGTGGAACTGAGTGCGGATTTGAGATTTCTGACGATCAGAAGATAATACAGATTGAAGTTGATGCCGAACAGCAGCATGAAAACGGTGGTGACCCATTGCAGGTACGGACTGTAGCCTGCCAAGGAATCTGCCTTGATGCCGAAGCCGCCGGTTCCGGCTGTGCCGAATGTGTGCAGGATGCTGTCGAAGACGGGCATTCCTCCTGCCAACAGCATGAGAAAATTCAGTACCGTCATACCGATATAGAGAAGATACAGAATTTTTGCGGTATCCTTGATGCGCGGGACGATTTTGCCGACGACAGGTCCGGGCATTTCTGCGCGCATGATGTGAATGGAACGACCGGAATCACCCTCGGACGGAGGAATGATCGCCATCATCAGAACGAGCACGCCCATGCCGCCGATCCAGTGCGTGAAGCTGCGCCAGAACAGAAGCCCGCGGCTGATAATTTCGACATTCGGCAGAATCGACGCGCCGGTCGTTGTGAAGCCAGAGACGGTTTCGAAAAATGCATCTATATAGGAAGGAATCTCTCCGCTCAGATAAAACGGCAGCGCGCCGATGGCGGACAGAAGCACCCATGACAGTGTCGTGATGAGGAATCCTTCACGCGCATAGATGACGCGGTTCTTCGGATGGGTCACGGCGAGGAATAAAAGTCCGACCGCAGCCGCAATGATTGCGGAAATCAAAAATTCCTTTGCGCAGGATTCTTGATAAATTAAGGAAACAAGTGTCGGGAGCAGGAGCAGTGCCGCCTCCAGCAGAACGATCTGCCCTGTCGTAAAAAATACCATTTTACGGTTCATATCGCGGCTCCTTGTTAATCCTTCAGAATGTCGGACAGGTCCTGTAAACGCTCTTTGGCAGAGACGATGATGACGCGGTCGCCTGCAAGGATGCTGTCGTTACCGGTGGGGATAATCGGTGTGTTGCGGCGGATGATACCGGCAATCAGAATTCCGGGCTTGATCTGGAGCTGGCGCAGAGGGATGCCGATACACCGTGCGTCGGCAGAAACGATGAATTCGAGTGCTTCCGCTTTGTCGTCGGCGAGTCGGTAGAGTGTTTCGATGTGGCTGCCGCGCGAATTGGACAATGCACGTACATAACTGACCAAAAGATCGGACATTGCTCGGCGCGGTGCAATGACGGAATCGAGTCCCAGCTTGTCTGCCATGTCTTCAAGCTCTGTGCGGTTGATTTTTGTGATGACCTTCGGTACCTTCTGTGCGGCGGCAAAAATGGAAATCAGAATGTTCTGCTCGTCCATGCCGGTCAGGGACACAAACGCATCGGTGGAAGCCAGTCCTTCTTCCAGAAGCAATTCCTGATTGGCGCCGTCGCCGCAGAGGATGACGGCTTTGGGCAGAAGATTGCTCAGTGTTTCGCAGTGCTGCTCGTCGCGTTCGATGATCTTGACGTCGGTGCCGGTGTCGGTCAGATGCTTGGCAAGATAATATGCCGTGCGGGAACCGCCGAGGAGCATAACGGATCGCGCCTGTTTCTGCATCAGGCCGAGATCGCGCAGCAGCTTCTGAATTTCCGCAGGCGACGCGGTCAGACCGATTGTATCGCCGCTTTTCAGCACGAAATTACCGTCGGGAATGAAGACCTCCTCGTCGCGCTGTACGAAACAGACGAGGAACTTCGCACGGTTGTATTTGATACGCATCTCGGACAGACGCATACCGTCGAGTCCCGAGTCGTTTTTCAGACGTACCTCGACCATTTCCATGTTCTGCCCGGAAAAGGTTTCGACTTTAATGGCAGACGGCAGCTTGAGCATGTTGTAAAGCTCCTTTGCCGCTTGCTTTTCTGGGTTGATGGCGAGAGAAAGGGACAGTTCGCGGCGCATGAAGCCGAGAGAGTTGTCGTTGTATTCGGGATTGCGGATGCGTGCAACGGTGTGCTTGGCGCCCATGCGGCGTGCCAGGAAACAGGAGAGCATATTCAGCTCGTCTGAGTTTGTGACAGCAACGAAAACATCGGCGTTCTCGACGCCGGCTTCGGCAAGGGTTTCGCAGTCGGCGGCATTTCCGACGACACCCATCGTATCATAGATATTGGTGATTTCTGTAATAACAGCAGCATCTGTGTCAAGCGCTGTGATGTTGTGACCTTCAGCTGTCAGAGAGGAGAGAATGGTGGTGCCGATTTTACCGCACCCTGCAACAAGAATTTTCATTATAATATAGTATCTCCAATAATACTTTCATATTATGTGTCGGTTTGGTTTAGTTATAGCACAAAAGCGGAGGTTTGTCAAGAAAAAATAAAAAAATCAAAAAACTTTCAAAAACCTATTGACAAACGGAAATGAATGTGATATAATATATAAGCTGTCGACGAGAAGTACAAATGAGTGCTTCAAACGATCGGCCGATGATCCTTGAAAATTGAACAACAGACGAAAGATTGTACGAAT
>JAZTZC010000346.1:0-2387 GCA_045637265.1 Eubacteriales bacterium
GTTCGACAAATCTTTGGTGAGTTTTTTTACTGCACTTTTCTTGACAAGTCCAGATGACGGGAGCACATGATGACCTTCCCTCGGGGGAAGGTGGATTTCGGTGAAAATGCGAATGCATTTTTATCGAAAGACGGATGAGGGTTATTGCGATAAAGCCGACCCTCATCCGTCACCCGAAGATACCTACGGCATCTTCGCGCGACACCTTCCCCCAGGGGAAGGTTTGGGTGGGAGCGCCCATCACCGTATCCGTCACCCATAATCGTCTTCTTTGAAAATCACTTCTCCATCACAAAAAATCTCTCATACCAGACAAGGAACGTAAATACCGTCCAGATCTTGCGTCCGTTGTTCGCTTTCCCTGTGTAGTGGTCATCAAGCAGGGTATGGAGTGCGGCGGTATCAAAGAACTGTTCTGCATACGGCGCATCGAAGTACCGCTTGACGTGGTTGTAAAACCGCTCTTCTTTGAGCCAAGCACGGATGGGCGTCGGGAAGCCTGCCTTTTTGCGGTTTGCCCACGCGTCGGGGAGCGTCTTGTTTGCCGCCTGACGGAGAACGTATTTCGTATCGATTTCGTTGACCTTAAATTCCGCCGGAATCTTCTCCGCCTGCTCCATGACGACTTTGTCAAGGAACGGGACGCGCAGCTCCAGCGAATGTGCCATACTCATCTTGTCGGCTTTTAAGAGAATGTCACCCGGCAGCCACAGATGCATGTCAAGGAACTGCTTCTTTGTCAGCTCATCACGGTCGGAAACCATGTTGTAGACGTCACGCACGATCTCCTCTGCCGTTTTGCCGTTTCGGTAATCGGGCTTGAGCAGTGCCGTTGCTTCCTCTGCCGGGAATACAAGCGCCTGACCCATGAAGTAGTCCTCAGGTCTGCCCGATGCGCGGAGCAAAAATGACCGACCCTTGAAGGCGGGAAGCGGCTTGACCATCGACGCCAGCGCACGGCGGATCGGTGCGGGTACCAGCTTTTTGAATTTACGTACTTCCTTTGTGTCGTTGTACCAGTCATAGCCCGCAAACAGCTCGTCCGCGCCTTCACCCGACAGAACAACCGTGACATGCTCGCGTGCCAGCTTTGCAAGGAAATACAGCGGTACGGAGGACGGATTGGACTGCGGCTCGTCCATGTGGTACTGGATATCGGAGAACGCATCAAAGCACTCCTCGGGCGTCAGCATCTTTTTGTAGTTCTGAATCCCGAGCAGATCGGATAATTCCTTTGCAAAGTCCGTTTCGTCGAAGAACTTGCTGCCCTCCGCATCAAAGCCGACGGAGAATGTCTCATCGGGCATCAGAGACGCGGTGATATAGCTGGAATCGACGCCGCCGGACAGAAATGCACCGACACGAACATCGGAAATGCGGTGTGCAGCAACGGATTCGTTGATGGTACGGTCGACATCCTCGACAAATTCGTCAAAGGTTTTGTTCTCGCGCGAAAAGACGGTATCCCAGTAGGCGTGGGTGGAAAGCTGCCCGTCCTTGTAAATGTAATAGTGTGCCGGTGCAAGCTTTTTGACACCGCGGAAGAACGTGTCCTCACCCGAGGAATACTGGAACGTCAGATACGCACGGAGCGCATCAGGGTTGACCGCCTTTTCAAACGACGGATGCTCCAAAAAGCTCTTGATCTCCGAGCCGAACAGGAATGTTCCGTCGGCATTCTGCGTATAGTAATGCGGCTTGATGCCGAAGATGTCGCGCGCACCGAACAGCAGATTTTGTTTTGTATCACGGATGACAAACGCGAACATGCCGCGCAGACGGGACAGGATGTCGAAGCCGTATTCTTCATAGCCGTGCACGAGCACTTCGGTGTCGGTGTGCGAGCGGAAGGTGTGACCCTTTGCAAGCAGCTCCGTGCGCAGTTCTTCAAAGTTGTAAATTTCACCGTTGAAAACAAGGGCGACACTTCCGTCCTCGTTTGTCATCGGCTGACGTCCCGCCTCGGACAGGTCAATGATCGAGAGCCGTCGGAACCCGAGGGAGACAGCGTCATCCGCCCACTGTCCCTCCATATCGGGACCGCGGTGAATGATGCGGTCGGTCATGCGGCGGAGGATCGCTTCTTTCTCCGCTTTTGTGTGTATTGTATCTGAAAATCCGGCAAAGCCGCACATAATGAATTCTCCTGTGTCATATAGAAATAGTACATATAATTATTATACCATATTCCCGTGACAATATCAAGATTCTGGAAGAAAAATTCGGGAAAATGGCAATTGTAATGCACGAATCTGTCTGACTTTGTAGGGGAGGGGTCACCCCTCCCGAACCTTGAAATTCGATGGTGTTCATGGAAGAGATAAATTGTAATCTGATGATTCATGATTCATCAGCGAAGCGACTTCATGATTCAATATTCATTACCA
>JAZTZC010000347.1:0-1643 GCA_045637265.1 Eubacteriales bacterium
GATTATGGACGGACGTACATATGACCTTTCGGTGCTGTATTCCGCAAGTGCAGGCGGAGCCAAAAGCTTGTTTACAACGACGATGCGATCGGGGGATGCGTTTGCTTCGGCATATGCCGCATCAGAAAAGAAGATCAAAAACAGTGTCGATAAGCTGTATTCGCAGTTGATGGAGCTTGGTGAACCCTCCTGATTCTGCGGACAGGGCTGCCTTTCATCGGATTTTTTGTATACGCATGATATATTTGATAGATTGAAACAAGGAGTACAAATGAAAACATTGATCGTTGCTTCCCCGGTGTCCTGCGGCAGGGGAGATGGGTCTTCTGCCGAGAACGCTGTCGGGGGATTGGAACATGCACTGCAGCTGGCACGATCGGCGGCAGGGACAAAAGAAATCTATCTTCTGCCCGGGATATATGTTTTAGAGAAGACACTCACACTGGATGAACGTGACAGCGGAACAACGTGGATTGGTAATGGTGCAGTCATCACAAGCAGAATCGCAGTTACAGATTGGCATGATGCAGGAGATGACATTGTATATGCGGATCTTCCGTCGGATGCGCATTTTACGCAGTTTTATGTGAATGGTGAGCGACGGGAACGCACACGGTATCCTGAGAACGACATCTTCATGACACGGAATACGCCGGTCAAAAGCAACGGTTGGGCAAACGATGTTGTCGATGATTCCGCAAATCCGCTTTCCAATCGAATGATGTATTATACCCCTGACGATATCCCGACCTCTCTGTACCGTTTTGAAGATGTGGAATTTGTTATTCTGCAATATTGGATGGAAACAAGACTGTATCCCGAAAAGTGGAATCCCGAAAACGGAGAGATTCTGTTCCGTACGGGTTCCTGGCGTCCTTTGACATGGTCGTATGGATATTATTTGGAAAACGTAAAGGAAGGACTTCATGTTCCGGGCAGATGGTACCATGACCGCACGGAAAACCGTATTTATTATCACTTAAAGGAAGGCGAAACCACAGATACACTGTGTGCTGCTTACCCGTTACTTCAGAGATTGCTGACGATTGCTCCTTCCTCCGGTCAGACGGTTACGGATATTCATTTTGAGGGCATTACCTTTTCCGGTACCGACGGACATCCGGCGGGAACAGGGTATTACAGCGTCCAGGCAGAAACCAATGCACCTGTAGCGGTTCGCTGTGATAATCTGGAAAACAGCAGCTTCCGAAACTGTTCCTTTTCACATCTTGCCGCATGGGCATTGTGGCTTGGAAACGGCTGTAAAAACAATGCGATTGAGCGATGTGATTTTTGTCATGCGGGTGCCGGTGCCATCAGAATCGGCGAAATCGCGCGTCCTGAAACGAAGGCGTCACAGACGGATCACAACCATTTGAAAAACAACAGAATCGCAGACTGCGGAGAATTCTATCTCGGTTCTGCCGGTATCTGGGTTGGACAGAGCGGCTATAATACGATTGAGCATAACGACATTTCCGGTGCTTTGCAGTGGGCTGTTTCGCTTGGCTGGAACTGGCGGCTGTTCCCGTTGAATTACAGCTGCGGAAACCGTGTGATCAAGAATTACGTCCATGATCTCGGAACCGGAATTCTCGGCACCCACGGTGCTCTGTATGTGCTCGGTGTATCTCCGGAAACGG
>JAZTZC010000348.1:0-5287 GCA_045637265.1 Eubacteriales bacterium
ACGGACACCCTTTTCGCGGGTTGCGAAGATGGTACCGATCTGGGAACGCAGACCCTTACCGAGGTCCTCGAGGGAAGCGCCGACACGCAGACCGTCTTCGGAGAAAGCAGTCTGGGAACGACCGTAAGCGAGCTGCTTGAAGATCTCGCGCATAGCGACGTTGATTGCGTCACAAACGAGGTCGGTGTTGAGTGCTTCGAGAAGGGTCTTGCCCTGCAGGATTTCGCCTGCCATAGCAGCAGAGTGGGTCATACCGGAGCAGCCGCAGGTTTCAACCAGTGCTTCTTCGATGATACCGCCCTTGACATTCAGGGTCAGCTTGCACATACCCTGCTGGGGTGCACACCAGCCGATACCGTGAGAGAGACCGGAGATGTCCTTGATTTCATAAGCCTTTACCCATCTGCCTTCTTCGGGAATGGGAGCGGGACCGTGCTTCGGACCCTTGGCTACACTACACATTTGTTCAACTTCGTGCGTATAGTTCATGTTGAAAGACTCCTTTTATAAAAATTTTGGGTACACTGAATTTATGAAAGAAATCGCTTTACGCGATGACTTCGCCGTAGCACTTGCCGAATGCGCATGCCGCATTTGCTTCATCGGTATCGATGTGCATAGCTGCTGCAAAGGAAGACTTGACACGGACGACAACGTCGTCGTAGATGGTCTTTCTGCCGTCGGAATTGATTGCAACCTTGACAATCTGCTTGTCTGCAACGCCGAATGCTTCTGCATCAGCGGGTGTCATGTGGATGTGTCTCTTTGCGATGATAACGCCTTCAGCGATTTCGACTTCGCCGCACGGACCGACGAGCTTGCAGCCTGCAGAGCCTGCAACGTCACCGGATTCACGGACGGGTGCGTCAACACCGAGGGTTCTTGCGTCGGTAAAGGAAAGCTCAACCTGGGTTTCGGGACGAGCCGGACCGAGGATGGAAACGCGTTCGATGGACTTCTTGGGACCAACGAGGGTAACTCGTTCTTCGCATGCGAACTGGCCGGGCTGGCTCAGATCCTTCTTGTTGGTCAGTTCATGACCTGCACCGAAAAGGATTTCGATGTGTTCTTTGGTGAGATGTACGTGTCTTGCAGAGGTTTCGACAAGAATCTTGGTTTCCATAATGGTAATTCCTTTCAATGATTTATTTTGGGTTTCATATAGAAATATTATACACCATTTTCCAGAAAAAGTAAAGCATCAAACCACAATTTTTTGCAAAAACTACGTCTGAAATGATATTTTTTTCACAGTCGGGGGTTATTTTATGAAAAAAGACGAAAAAAACGCAGAAGTTTGGTCAGACAATTCCGATGCGAACGAAAAAATCGGACATTCCGACAGCAAAAATGATGTCTGCGGTTCGGTCTGCGACGGTGCGGTCACGGTCGGGTGCGGCAAATCGCGGATTCACTGCCTGACCATCATCGGGCAGATCGAAGGGCATTACCAGCTCGGCGGCGGACAGAAAAGTACGCAGTATGAGCATCTGATTCCCGATCTTGTCGCCGCTGAGGAGGACGACTGTGTTTCGGGACTTCTGATTCTGCTCAACACGGTCGGCGGCGATGTGGAAGCGGGACTTGCCCTGGCAGAACTGATCGCATCAATGAAGAAGCCAACCTGTTCTCTGGTTCTCGGCGGCGGACATTCGATCGGTGTGCCGCTGGCTGTATCGGCAGATCGGTCGTTCATTGTTCCCTCCGCCACGATGACCCTGCATCCCGTACGCATGAGCGGACTTGTCATCGGTGTCCCGCAAACCTACACCTATTTTGCCAAAATGCAAGAGCGCATTGTTTCCTTTGTCACCGCACATTCGCACTGTGATACCGAAACCCTGAACCGTCTGATCATGAGCACCGATTCGATCGCCACCGATATGGGAACCATCATTGACGGCAGAGAGGCGGTCGACTGCGGCATCATCGATGCCATCGGCGGCTTATCGGATGCCATGGCATTTCTGCGGGAGCGTGCGGATATGTAAAATTGTTTACAATTATTTCCGCATATCCCCTTGTCAAACCCTTTCTTTTATAGTATAATATAATAAATTCCCGATAAAATTCATATAAAAGAAAGGAATACCTATTATGGTACAGTATCTTGAAGCTGCAGCCGGTGAAATGAGCACCGCGGGCAGCATGCTCGGTATGATCATTCCGCTCGTATTCTGCGGTATTATTTTCTATTTCTTCCTCTACAAGCCCCAGAAGAAGCAGGATCAGGAAGCACAGAAGATGCGCGACGGTCTGTCTGTCGGCGATGAAATCACCACCACCGGCGGCATCATCGGTAAGGTTGTCTCCATCAAGGACGAAACGATGGTCATCGAAACCACCCGTGACGCAACCAAGATCCGCCTTCTGAAGACCTCTGTCCGCTCCGTTGACGTCAAGGCAGACGAAGCACAGGATTGATCAGAACCCGAACAACGAAAAAAATCCACACAGGATATCTCATTTTTATGAAGATTACACATTGACATTTTCCAGAAAATGTGATATACTGTAAAAAACTAATTTTTGGAGGACATACTCATGAAGCACATCAAGACTCTCGCTACCAAGAATCTTTGCAAGTCCGCAAAGAACGGCGGCTGCGGCGAATGCCAGACTTCCTGCCAGTCCGCATGCAAGACCAGCTGCGGTATCGCAAACCAGAAGTGCGAAAGCAAGGAAAAGTAATTGCAAAACAAAATGCCGCCTCACTTCGGGCGGCGTTTTTCTTTGATTTCTACATAGTATTGGAGAAAAAATCATGATTCATTCTTATAAACTCGGCGGCTACAACATAGTGCTGGACATCTGCTCCGGCGCGGTTCATCTCGTGGATGAGGTCGCCTTTGATATCATCAACATGTACGAAGATCATACCGCAGAAGAAATTACTGCGGCAATCCTCGAAAAATATCCCGACAACGACGAAGTGACTGCCGACGAAATCGCCGTATGTCTGTCCCAGATCGAAGAACTGAAGGAAGCGGGACAGCTGTTCACGCCCGATACCTATGAACCGATGGCAGATACGCTGAAGCAGAAGACCTCGGGTGTCGTCAAAGCACTGTGTCTGCACATCGCACATTCCTGCAACTTAAACTGCTCCTACTGCTTTGCATCGCAGGGCAAGTATCACGGCGAACGTGCGCTGATGTCCTTTGAGGTAGGAAAACGTGCACTTGATTTCCTTATTGAAAACTCCGGCTCCCGCCACAACCTCGAGGTTGACTTCTTCGGCGGCGAACCTCTGATGAACTTCGACGTTGTCAAAGAGCTTGTTGCCTATGCCCGTTCCGTTGAAAAACAGCATAACAAGAACTTCCGCTTCACGCTGACAACCAACGGTATGCTCATCGACGATGATGTCATCGACTTTGCCAACCGCGAATGTGTCAACGTCGTTCTGTCGCTGGACGGACGCAAGGAAGTCCACGACCGATTCCGCGTTGACTATGCCGGCAACGGCAGCTGGGAAAAGATCGTTCCGAAGTTCCAGAAGCTCGTCGAAGCACGCGGCGGCAAGGATTATTATATGCGCGGTACGTTCACCCACGCCAATCCCGATTTCCTGGAAGACATCAAGGTCATGCTGGATCTCGGCTTTAACGAGCTGTCGATGGAACCCGTTGTCTGTGCACCCGACGATCCGTCCGCGCTGACCGAGGAGGACTTCCCGATCGTCTGCGAACAGTACGAAAAGCTGGCGGAGCTGATGCTGCAGCGCCACCGCGAGGGCAGACCGTTTACATTCTACCACTACATGATCGACCTCAAGGGCGGTCCGTGCATTTACAAGCGCATCTCCGGCTGCGGTTCGGGAACGGAATACATGGCTGTCACGCCGTGGGGTGATCTCTATCCGTGCCACCAGTTTGTCGGCGATGATAAGTACCTGCTCGGCAATGTCTTTGACGGTGTTTCCAATACTGCGGCTCAGGATGAATTCATGGGCTGCTAGGTCTACGCGCGTGAAGAATCCCGTGACTGCTGGGCACGTCTGTACTGCTCCGGCGGCTGTGCTGCAAACGCTTACCACGCAACCGGCTCCGTCAAGGGCGTCTACAAGTACGGCTGTGAGCTGTTCAAGAAGCGCATGGAATGTGCAATCATGCTCGAAGCTGCCAAGCTCGACGAAGAAGAATGAGACGCACTCTGACCCCACTTCGCGACTTTGTGCGCGCATACGCGGAATCGGATGCGCACCGGCTGCATATGCCCGGACATAAGGGCGTTTCGTTTCTCGGCTGTGAAGCCTTTGACATCACCGAAATCGACGGCGCGGATGTGCTCTATCATCCGCACGGCATTTTGGCACAATCACAGAACATCGCACGCGATCTGTTCGGCGCAAAGAAAACGCTGTACTCCGCCGAGGGCTCTTCCCTCTCCATCCGCGCAATGCTGTATTTAGCACAGCTTGATGCAAAACAAAACGGCAGAAGTCAGACAGTCCTTGCCGCGCGCAACGCACACAAGGTATTTTTGAGCGCCGCCGCACTGCTTGATTTTCCTGTTGTTTGGCTGTACGGAGAGGAAAACATCGGTCTGTTGTCCTGCCGCATCACACCCGCGATGCTGGAGGACGTACTCTCATCCAATGACACACCACCCGCCGCCGTTTATATCACCTCGCCCGATTATCTTGGCAATACCGCCGATATCACAGCGCTTGCACGGGTCTGTCATGCGCATGGTACGCTTCTTTTGGTCGACAATGCGCACGGGGCATATCTGCATTTTCTCGAAAACCCCGTCCACCCGCTTGACCTCGGTGCCGATCTCTGCTGTGATTCGGCACATAAGACGCTTCCCGTATTGACGGGCGGTGGTTATCTGCATCTGGCGCACAGCATCTCTGACATGCTTTGCGATCAGGCAGAATCGGCAATGGCACTGTTTGCCTCGACCTCACCGTCCTATCTCATTTTACAGTCGCTGGATGCGGCAAATGCCTATCTCGGCGGCGATTACCGTGCAGAATTATCCAGTCTCTGTACACGGATGCAGGCACTCACCGCAACACTTACCGACCATGGCTATGATCTGTGCGGAGACGAGGTCTGCAAGCTGACGATTGCACCAAAATCCTTTGGTTATACAGGGGATGAACTCGCCGGGATTCTGATCGAACACAAACTCATTCCCGAGTTTTACGATCCCGATGATGTTGTTCTGATGGTAACCCCACAGACCGCCGACGAAACCCTCGACCATCTGGAACAAACTCTGACCGCAATTCCCCGCCGCGCACCGATATCGGATGTACCGCCAAGTCGGAGGCCAA
>JAZTZC010000349.1:0-3198 GCA_045637265.1 Eubacteriales bacterium
AATAACCGTTTGCATCGGGATAGTGCTTGAAATAGGTATCAAAGTCTACATTGTTGAAAATCATGATTCTTTCCTCCGAAAATCTATCGTAATCGTAATTTATTTCAGTTTATGTATGGTGGTTTGTAAGTATCACCATCGTTTGGTCAAAAGAAGCATTGGCTTATCCTCCGAAATAAAAACAGCCCTTGTACAGAAGTGTTCTTCTGCCAAGGACGAATCAGCAAATGCTATGCCAAATCCGCGGTGCCACCTTGCTTTACGGGTTCTGTCCGAAGACGTCATGCCGTACCCTCATCGGATGCTAACACATCCCTTGCCCCTGACGCAGGCAATACGTTGCGGAATACTGCGGGAAATCCCTGTTCCTCCGCACCCTCAGCGGTCCATTTGACATCGTGTTTCGCACCCGTATCCCAGCATCACGGGCTCTCTGTGGCGGCATCGGTGCCGTTATCTCCGCTTCAACGGTTTGAATGGTATCATTATAACATGTCATGGTATATTTGTCAATAGAATTTATGCGATTTTCCGAAAAATTTTCGGGACTCTTGCGCCGAGACGAAAAGTATGGTATACTAATAAAAAACAACAAAGAAGGTTTACAACAGTATGATCACATATGAAGCAATCAAACAAAATGCCGCGATCCGCACCTATATCGAACGCGCAGACGATTCACTGAAGGTGCTCGGCTATACCGAACACAGCTTTGCGCATGTATGTAAAGCGGCAGAAACCGCAGGAGAACTGCTTTCCTCCCTCGGATATGATGCGCGTACAGTCGAGCTTGCAAAAATTGCAGGATATATGCACGACATCGGCAATCTTGTCAACCGCATCGATCACAGCCAGAGCGGTGCCGTCATGGCGTTCCGTATTCTCGACAAACTCGGTATGGATGCAGACGAAATTGCGACGGTCGTCTCTGCCATCGGCAATCACGATGAGGGTACGGGCGTTCCCGTCAATGCCGTTGCTGCCGCGCTGATTCTGGCTGACAAAGCCGATGTCCGCCGCAGCCGTGTGCGCAATTTCGATGATGTTTCCATCGACATTCACGACCGCGTCAACTATTCCGTGACTTCGTCCGAGCTGACGCTCAACGAGACACACACCCATCTGACCCTGAAGCTGACGGTCGACACGCATTACAGCTCTGTCATGGAATATTTTGAGATCTTTTTGGAACGCATGCTTCTGTGCTGCAAGGCCGCCGATCGGCTTGGTCTGGTATTCAAGCTGGTCATCAACGATCAGCCGCTGATCTGATATTGCAGGATTTTGAAAACCGATATTTTTCTAAAACGCTGTCAGATTTTTCCTGTTTTTGCGTCTTATTGGATAAAAGCCGTTTTACCGCTTGATAAAAGGAGGATTTTACCGTGAGACGAATGTTTGCAGTCGTGATGCTTTGCATCTCCATGCTGCTTTCATCCTGCGCTGCATCTGTCGGGTATATCGATGATAACGCAAAGGAAACCAATACCGCTGCCGCCGAATCGGAGTCGGTGGAAGAAGTGTTTGCCTTGGTTGACTGGATGATCTTTGTCCGTTACAACGGCAGAAGCTATACGCGCGACTTTTCCGAGCCGACGGTGATACCTGAGGATCAGCTCGGGAAGATGCTCGGTCGGGTGGAGCATAATCCGCCGACCATGGTACCGGTTGATTATGAGGAACCCGATTTTTCGTCCTTTGGTTATCGTATCGGTGCGCCGTTTTATGAAATCGAGGGTGTGAATCCCGCATACGAAATTGCCATTTATGATGCGGATCCCGGGGAATATCACCGCTTGCAGTATACCGATTATCTGCCGAACAATACACAAATCGTCCGCAGGGGATTCACAGTGGATTACCATGATCCCACCGTTCGGCTGTTTGAAACCTTCAACGCGCTCCCAAAGGATCATATAGAGCAATTTCCCGACTATGACGAAGCCTTCTTCCGTGATAACGTCCTCGCGGTCATTTATTTGGAGGAGGGAAGCGGTTCTATCTCCCACAGTGTCACAGGTGTTCGCCGTGTCGGAAATAGCATTGAAATTCATGTCAGGCGCGAGATTCCCGAGGTCGGAACGTGCGATATGGCGTATTGGGCGATTGCTGCTGCCATTTCCCGTGAGGATTGGGATGGAGCGGAGATCGTTCCTGTCATCTATACCCATCAGCTTTGGAGTGAATAAAGGAGGACACCGCAATGAAAAAGACATTTTGGCTGATCTTTTTGTCGCTGTCCGTTTTCCTGTTTTCTGCCTGCGGCAGTCATTCTGAAAATCCAGATGCATCCGACGGTACGGGCAGCTTTCATTCTGTCACACAGGACATATTTCCCGATGCACCGCCGACCTTGACCGTTTCCTGCGGAGAGGTGCAGGTCACGGCATGGCGCGGAACGTATTCGTGGGAGACGCACAATGCACTCGGCATCGGTCAGGCGGTATGCGCGGACAGTATGCATCCGCTCGATGTCATGAAGGAACTTCCGATGGTCACAGCAGGAGAAGATTGCGCGTTTGTCTTTGATGCGCCGCCCGACAGCATGACCGTTCGCCGTTATCCGCTCGGGATGATGCCGTCCTATGAGAATTTTGAGACGATCATCGTGGAGGGAAGCAGTATTTCCCTGTCCGAGGGCGCGGCGCTGTATGAAGTCATTGCCAAATGGGAAAAATCAGATGAAACCTACAGCGGAGATGCGCATTATGCTTTCCGCACAGAATAAAGGGAGGAACAGAACTATGGGCAAAAAAGTATTGATGGTAACCGACCTTGAGGGAATCTCCTGTGTTTCCTCGATTGATCACGTCATGAAGACTGACGATCCCGACTACATCCACACCCGTGAATCGTTGATGGCAGACACCAATGCGGCGATTGCGGGCTGTTTTGACGCAGGGGCTGAGGCGGTCTACGTCTGGGACGGTCACGGCGGCGGAAAAAACTTTATCCCCGGTACGCTCGATCCCCGCGCGACACAGATCGACGGCTCGACGATCATGGGTGTAGTCCGTGATTGCGATGTTCTGATGCTCGTCGGTATGCATGCCATGTCCGGCACCGCGAAGGCGTTCCTTGACCACACGCAGTCCTCGGCGACCATTTTTGACTATAAGTACAACGGCATCCGCCGCGGTGAGATCACGCAGGAATGTATCTTTGCAGGATACTTCGTTATTCCGTGTGTTATGGTGA
>JAZTZC010000350.1:0-15858 GCA_045637265.1 Eubacteriales bacterium
TACCCGTGAATTCGAGCAGATGGAACTGGAATTCTTCTGCAAGCCCGGTACTGACCTTGAATGGTTTGCTTATTGGAAGGATTACTGCGCAAACTTCCTCTACAACCTCAACATGAAGCGCGAAAACCTCCGTCTTCGTGACCACGATCCGGAAGAACTCTGCTTCTACTCCCGCGCAACGACCGACTTTGAATACCTCTTCCCGTTCGGTTGGGGCGAACTCTGGGGTATTGCGGACAGAACCGACTACGACCTGACCCAGCACCAGAACCACTCCGGTCAGTCCATGGATTACTTCGATCCCGATACCAACGAAAAGTATATTCCTTACGTTGTCGAGCCGTCCCTCGGTGCAGACCGTGTTACCCTCGCATTCCTCGTTGAAGCATACGACGAAGAAGTCATCGACGAAAAGGATACCCGCGTTGTCATGCGCTTCCATCCGGCACTCGCGCCCATCAAGGCTGCTGTCCTGCCGCTGTCCAAGAAGCTCGGTGACAAGGCAATGGAAATCTACGCAGAGTTGTCCAAGTACTTCCCTGTCGACTACGACGATGCAGGCTCCATCGGTAAGCGTTACCGCCGTGAAGACGAAATCGGTACGCCCTACTGCATCACCGTTGACTTCGATACCGTCGGCGACGAAGCGAAGGGCATCGCAGCAGACAACTGCGTTACCGTTCGTGACCGCGATACCATGGAACAGGTCAGACTTCCCATCGCAGAACTCGTTTCCTACCTGCAGGAGAAGATGTTCTACTAATTCAAACCTCGCATAATGAATCCCCGCAATCGACTGTATCAGCGATTGCGGGGATGTTTTTTGTCGTCGGATTATAAAAGATATTCAGTAACCGCCACGTCTTTTGCGGAAACGGTCGTGCACTTGCCAAAGATTTCGACGCGCATTTCATTGTCCGTCGTATTCCAGAATGTCACGATAAAGTCTCCGTTTTCGCGAACGAGCTTCGCTGCACGGATACCGGCGGAAAGCGTCTCGCACGACAGGCTCTCAAATTTTCCGTGATGGAAATAGTCGTGATACTGCGCCTTGATGTCGGTCAGGTATTTCACATGCTCGGCATAATCGGGCAGTCCCGCAATGCCGCAGACACGCCCGCGCCAGATGCAGACGTCAAAAATCATACCGTAGACAAAGGCGTAGTTGAGATGATCGCGAAAGCCCGGCTTGTCATCGTGAATAAAGCGGTTGGAGACAGGAATCCCGGGGAAGGTATGCAGATAGATATCCGGGAATGCATCGGGGACATAGTTGTGTGCCGTGCCGCATCCGTGGATATAGTCGACAAGATTCGTATAGCGGTCGCAGACCCATTCCGTACCGATGGCTTTGCCTGCAGGGGTCACAGCGCGGATGGCTTTGATGTTTTCATATCTTCCCATGCCGTCCTCATCAATACGGTTTCCGTGCGGATGGGACGTATCGAAGCACAGCTTCAGACAGCAGCCGAGCTGATCGAAGAAAATCGAATCGGGATCAAACGACAGCTTTAATTTCGCCACGCGCACGAGATTCTCCTGCCATTCCTTCGTTCTGTGGCATGCGGTATCAAAGGACTTGTATCCGTAATTGCGCAGAACGGTGCCGTCGTTTGAGAACTGATAATGCTCGCGGTATTCGTTGCCGTCGATGTCCTTGTGGGAGATTTTCTGTCCGATATCGCGGTAGAACTGTGTCTTGACATCGATCAGATTGCCGTTGGTATAAAGCAGGACATGACCGCCGCGCCGTCTGACCTCCGTAATCGCCGCACGCAGACCCTCCTCACCGCCGAGTGCAGGATCCGCTTCATATTCGGGATAATTGTTGTCAAATCTGCCGCGCCACCAACCGAAGACGAGCAGCGTATTCAACCCGGACTTTTTGCCTTCCTCATACAGCCGCGGCAGATCCTCATATTTCCAGAAAATCTCGCCGTACTGGTGCTTGAGAATGACCCGCTGCCAGCCGGTGATATCATGTACCCAATCGGGAATGGTCTGCGGCAGACGCCATGTCTTCTCCGACCAATCGCGGTAATACGCCGCACCGTCGCGCCAGTCGCCGTCGAAAAGTGCCATGACACTCTGCGCCGTTTCCACGCACTCTCCCGGTCTGACCGCGGGATAATGTGACATCTGACACATCAGAGCCGATGTGTGATGCCGCGGCGGAATACCGATGTTGAAGCCGGTGATGCGCATATCCGGATTGTGCTCACCGAAATACAGGAAACGATTTCCCAGCTGCAGTCCCATCCACGGCATCGACATACCGCGGCTTCCGTAGGTCGGCGGATAGGTATGCGTCATCCATGTGGATTTATAGTCGGCACTCATATATTCGGTGTGGCACCACGAAACGCGCTGACGCACATTGACGGTCTTCGCACCAAGCCCCTCAGCGATGTACAAGGTCTCCCCTGCGGGATCGCAGCCCCACTCATACGCATCGACAAACGGCAGCTGCAGTTCATTGACAATGACGTCAGCACGGTTATCGATCACCGCCGAAAAACGCAGAGAACCGTCATCCATCCGTTCAATCCGTACGGTCAGCGCGATATCGTAAATTTCGCCGTTTTCCGCTGTCAGATGATCATAGATGATAACCGCTCCATGCTCGTCTTCCGTCACGGAGAAAGGCGTCTGCATATGAGAGTAGACCGACAGCTCACGAATCTCATCTGTGTCAAGAAAAGCGCGCCAGAAGTCACCGTCTTCGCGTCCGACCGTGGAAAATCCGTCCCACTTCAGTCGGATACCGTATTGCAAATCAAAATTCAGTTTCTGTTGTGTTCCCATGACGTACCTCGTTGTCATTGATTTCCTTTTGGAGCATCCCCGCAAAAGACCAGTCCGTTGATGACATCGCGGATGACATCGTAATCCTCGTGCGGGAGCAAATAGGTCTGCTGTCCATTCTCCTCTGCATGCCATGCGGTCACGCCGTCATCGCCGACTGTCACGCGGCCCCACGGGTGCAGATTCCAGTAGCCTGCATCGGGTCGGACGGCATACAGAAGCGCCGTATGGTCCCAGCTTTCCCGTCCGTATTCGCGTCCGCAGGGATGCAATTCATAGGCACGGCGGATAGGATCCTCTTTGGGTGCTGTCTGCGCGTATCCCTTCATCGTGACGCACCACAGACCGATTTCGTAGCTGGAGAAGACAAGCGCTCCCGGCCACGCCCGGCACATCATCTGCGCGGCGGGAATATCTGCCTTAATATTCCATTCCCACGTCACGGGAAAATCGCCGCCAAGTACAATCGGCATCGGCCAGGATCCAAAGAAACGTCCGCCCATGACAACCGTGCGAAAAACCTTTCGTTCGATCAGCGCTTTGCCGTCCAGCGGAGAAATATCGTCCGCCGTACTCTGCACCAGTGCAGCAAGCGACGCCATAGAACCGGTCGCACACAGCGTCACACTGTGATCGTCCGCAGATGCGAGAACACGGCGCATGACCGATACGGTATCGGGAATCTGTTCTTCCTTTTCCGGAGGATAACTGTTTTCAAATTCCTCGCAAAGCCCTTTTGCATAAACACCCGGTTCAGCCGACGGTTTTCCGTGCAGGATGCCGACGGGAACAACGCGCCTGTAATAGCGGTTGATGGCATCAATACAGCCGGCGACATACGGGGAAGCATAGCACGCGGTTACCGCAAGCAGCTCACATTCGCCCCTGTCGCAAAGGCGGTGCAGCATCGCCAGCGCACCCGCATCATCGCAGTCGCCGCCGATGTCGGTATCAAACAGAATCTTGGGGATCGGTCGCTTGATTTCGTTCATGGTCATTTCCTCCTGCCAAAAACATTCCTTGATTTCATTATAAAGGACATGTCGGGATTTGTCAAGAGGAATTTCACTGTGCGAAACAATTACATCCATCGCATCTGAATATTTTTGCATATGTCTTGACAGAATCGCGATACTGTGCTATAATAACCGCAATAACCATTCAGAAGGGATAAAAATCATGTTCACCATGCATTCCGTCGTCAATAACGGTGTCAAGCGCGTATCTGTACGAGAACAGAACGGGCTTACTCGGTTGTTGTCATTTGGCGGATAACTGCATTCCCATATACGACAATCAGCGGTGTAAGCCTCGCATGTGATGGCTTGCACCGCTTTTTTATATTTATTTTTTTGAAAGGAGACCGATGATGTATCTTACGATCGATCTGAAACACACAACCCTTGAAACCGACCGTCTCATCCTCCGACCGTGGACGTGGGACGACCTTGACGACTTTTATGCATATGCATCCGTCGACGGCGTCGGACAAATGGCAGGCTGGAATCCGCACCGAAGCCGCGATGAATCCCGGCAAATTCTCGAAAAGTTCATGGAACACGGCGACGTCCTTGCCATAGAACACCGAGAAGACCGACGTGTCATCGGCTCTCTCGGTATGCACAAGCCGCGCTTTGAATCCCTCCCGCCCGAACAAAATCCGTACCCGCACCTGCAAATCTGCGAGATCGGCTATGTCCTTGCAAAACCGTACTGGGGACGGGGACTGATGCCCGAGGCGGTGCGTCGCGTACAAACGTATCTGTTTGAGGAATTATCGGCAGATCTCATTTTTGTCTCGCATTATGACTTTAACACGCAATCGCGCCGCGTCATTGAAAAGTGCGGATTTACGTTTCTTTACGAATCGGAGCATTTGGCAAAACAGCTTGGCAAGACGTATCTGACACGGCACTATGCCATTGACCGCAAGCGTTATTTCGATCAAACCAAATAAAAGGTGCCGTACACCCATACAGCACCCTTTGCGTTCGTTTGATTATTTGAGGAAGCCCAGATTGCGGACGATCGCCGGTTCGTTTGCCTTTCCCGCGCAGACATGGAAGAAGCAGATGATATTGACGATACCAAGAATACAAACACAGACTGCCGCCGCGATCGGAACAATGATCGTGATTGCCAGAATGGACGCAATGATGCCGAGAAGAGCCGTGCAGATCTGGATTTTCAGCGCCTGTCTGACATGGAACGATGCATACGGGGATGCATTACCCGCAAGCAGCGTAATGATAATGCCGATCCAGCTCATCAGATACGGGAGCATGGCGAGCACCTTGTTGTCCGAAATATCGGCAGCATCAAAATCCGCGGTGTGATCGAACGGGTCAACCTGCTGCGGAGCAACCGCGATCAGCGGATTGCCGCACTGTGCACAGACCTGTGCCGCATCGTCATATGTGAGATGACAGTTCATACAAACCTTCATATGGAATACCTCCGATGGATCTTTGTTGTATCTGTATTATATCATGTCAGGCGCGAAAAAGCAACGGATATTGATGAATTTTTTGAAAAATCAGTTGTTTTTCACATAGAAATCAAACAACGGCAGGGGAAAAATTGCGAAAATATTTTTGGGAAAATCAAAAAAAATTCCGTAAAACACCTTGCTATTCCGTATGTTTTATAGTATAATATATAGTAAGTATCTGTAAATTAACCATTTGAAATAAAAGGAGACATACCATCCTATGAATCAGTTAAAACAAGCGGCTGCATCAGCGATCCTTGACAAGATCAATGCACTGACGGACAGCGCAAATCTGTCGGATACCGACATCATGGGTATGTTCGAATACCCGCCGGACCCGAAAATGGGCGACCTTGCATTCCCGTGCTTCAAGCTGGCAAAAACCTTGCGCCAGGCACCCCCGAAGATCGCGGCAGCGCTTGCCGACGGACTTTGTGTTCCCGGCATTTCCCGCGTTGATGTTGCGGGCGGCTATCTGAACATGTTCACGGACAAGTCCGGCATGGCGGCAAATACCGTCAATGCCATCCTTGAAAAGAAAGAGAACTACGGCGCAAACGACGAAGGTGTCGGCAAGACCGTTGTCCTTGACTACTCCTCTCCCAATGTCGCAAAGCCGTTCCACATCGGTCACCTCGGTACGACCGTCATCGGTCACAGCTTGAAGAAGCTGCATGCTTTCTGCGGCTACGACTGCGTCGGCATCAACCACCTCGGCGACTGGGGCACCCAGTTCGGCAAGATGATCGTCGCTTACAAGCGTTGGGGCGACCGTGCAACTGTTGAGGCGGGCGAATGTGATGCACTCGTTGATCTCTATGTCAAGTTCCACGAGGAAGCAGAAAAGGATCCCACGCTCAACGACGAAGCGCGTGCCGTCTTCACCGCAATGGAACACGGCGAACCCGAGTACATGGAGCTCTGGAAGTGGATCATCGACATCTCCCTGCGCGAATACGAAAAGACCTATAAGCAGCTTGGCATCACCTTTGATTCCTACGCAGGTGAGAGCTTCTATACTGACAAGATGCCCGCAGTCGTTGATGAACTGAAGGCGTCCAACATCATGGTCATCGATGACGGTGCATCCATCGTCGACTTGTCCGAATACAACATGCCGCCCTGCCTGATCCTCAAGCGCGACGGCTCCACGCTGTACCCCGCACGTGACATCGCGGCGGCACTGTACAGAAAGAAGACCTACAACTTCGACAAGTGCATCTATGTCACCTCCTCCGCTCAGAGCCTGCACTTCGCACAGTGGTTCAAGGTTCTGGAGATCATGGGCTACGAATGGGCAAAGGATCAGCTGATCCATGTTCCCTACGGCACGGTTTCCATCGACGGCGGCAAGCTGTCCACCCGTTCCGGCAACGTCGTCCTTCTGCGTGATCTGTTCAACCAGGCAATCGAAAAGGTCGCGGCAATCATGGAAGAAAAGAACCCGAACCTCGAGGGCAAAGAACAGATCGCAGAATCCGTCGGTGTCAGCGCGATCATCTTCTACTATCTGTCCTCCGGCAGAATCCGCGACATCAACTTCATCATGGAAGATGCACTGTCCTTTGAAGGCAACACCGGTCCTTATGCACAGTACACCTACGCACGTTCCTGCTCCATCGTATCCAAGGCACAGGCTGCCGGCATGGACGATCTCCACGCACCCGTAGACCTTTCGGGTGTCGAGCTGACCGAGGAAGAAAATGCGCTGGTAAAGACGCTGGCGCTGTTCCCCGACAAGGTTGCACAGGCGCTGCACGAATCCGAACCGTCTGTCATCACCCGCTACATTCTCGATGTCTGCGCGGACTTCAACCGCTTCTATCACGACATCCAGATTCTGTCCTGCGAGGATGAATCCCTGCGTACCTTCCGCGTCAAGCTGACCCTTGCCGTAAAGTATGTACTCGGCACGGCATTTGATCTGATCTGCATCGGCAAGAACGAAAAAATCTAAAAGTTTTTGATCGAACTTTTTCCAAAAAGTTCGTGGGGTTTTGGGGCAAAGCCCCGAACCGGCACCCGCAGGTGACGGAACACCCTGATGCTTGCAAAGCCGATTTTCTCTTTTGCTTCTTTTCTCTTTTTTCAAGAGAAAAAGAGAAAAGAAGATCATCGGATAAACAAAAAGTAAGTAAAGATAAAGGAGATATATCATGTCCGGACATTCCAAATGGAACAACATTAAGCACAAGAAAGAAAAGACCGACGCGCAGCGCGCAAAGGTATTTACCAAAGTCGGTAAGGAAATGGCTGTCGCCGTCAAGGAAGGCGGTCCCGATCCTGTTTCCAACTCCAAGCTGGCTGCACTGATTGCAAAGGCAAAGACGCTCAACGTCCCCAACGACAACATTGAACGTATCATCAAGAAGGCATCCTCCGCTGACGCTGCTGACTACGAAGAAATCACGTACGAAGGCTACGGTCCGGCAGGCATCGCGTTCATCGTTCAGGCAACGACCGACTCCCGCAACAGAACCGCGGGCAACGTCCGTCACTACTTTGACAAGTTCGGCGGCAACCTCGGCACTGTCGGCTGTGTCTCCTTCATGTTCGAGGACAAGGGTCTGATCGTCATCGAACGCGAAGATGTCGATGAAGACCAGCTGATGGAAGACGCTCTGGAAGCCGGCGCTACTGACTTCATCGCAGAAGACGAAGTTTTCGAAATCTACACCGAGGTCGACGACGTCGCTGCTGTCGCAAAGACGCTTGCGGACAAGGGTTACACCTATATTTCCGCAGAAGAAGACAAGATTCCTCAGTCCTATGTCAACGTCACCGATGAAGACGCTGTCACCAACATGAACAAGCTCATCGATGCACTGGAAGACGACGACGATATCACCGCATTCTTCCACAACTGGGAAGAAGCATAAAACCGCCTTGCGGTTTTATGCAGTGATATGTGTTTTTTCAAAACACGTGATATCGGATTCATCATGATGAATCCGGTGATATACGGAGTCGCCGCGCGATTCTGTGTGATATTGCGGATGTAAACATCCGCAGTGAAAGTAACATTTAAGAATGGTATCGCGGGGACACGACAGGTGTGTCCAATCCGCGGGATACGGACAAATTTGTCCAATACATGTATCTGAAAGGAATTACAACCATGAAACAAGAACTTGCAAAAACCTATGCTCCGGCGGAGCTCGAAGACAGACTTTACAAGGAATGGAGCGAAAAGGGCTACTTCACACCCGACACCAAGGGTGATGCTCCTGCCTACACCATCGTCATTCCGCCTCCCAACATCACCGGTCAGCTCCACATGGGTCATGCACTTGACAACACCCTGCAGGACATCCTGATCCGTCACAAGCGTATGCAGGGCTTCTGCACGCTGTGGGTTCCCGGCACCGACCATGCTTCCATCGCAACCGAAGTCAAGATCGTGGAAGCAATGCGCAAGGAAGGCATCTCCAAGGACGATATCGGCCGCGAAGGCTTCCTCGAACGCGCGTGGGCGTGGAAGGATCAGTACGGCGGACGCATCATCTCCCAGCTGAAGCGCCTCGGTTCCTCCTGCGACTGGACCCGTGAACGCTTCACAATGGACGAGGGCTGCTCCAAGGCTGTCAAGGAAGTCTTTGTCCGCCTGTATGAACAGGGTCTGATCTACCGCGGCAACCGCATGATCAACTGGTGCCCGTGCTGCTCTACCTCCATCTCCGACGCAGAAGTCGAATACGAAGAACAGAACGGCAATTTCTGGCATCTTCTGTACCCGGTCAAGGAAACCGGCGAAATGCTGGAACTGGCGACCACCCGTCCCGAAACCATGCTCGGAGATACCGCTGTTGCCATCAACGCCGATGACCCGCGCTATGCACATCTGCACGGCTGCCATGTCATCCTCCCGCTCATCAATAAGGAAATCCCGATTGTCTGCGACGAACACGCTGATATGACCAAGGGTACCGGTGTCGTTAAGATCACACCTGCACACGACCCCAACGACTTTGAAGTCGGTCAGCGCCACAACCTTCCGCTCGTCCGCGTCTTCACCTATGACGGTCACATGACCGGTTCTGCGGAAAAGGCAGAATGTGATGAACTGTTCGCAACGGGCAAGGCATCCGTCGGCGAACCGCACGTTCTCGACTGCGGCAAGTACGCAGGCATGACGACCAAGGAAGCGCGCAAGGCGATCGTTGCAGACCTTGAAGAACTCGGACTGCTGAAGAAGATCGAACCGCTGACCCACGAGGTCGGTACCTGCTACCGCTGCCATACCACCATTGAACCGATGGTTTCCAAGCAGTGGTTTGTCTCCATGGAACCGCTGGCTAAGCCCGCAATCGACGTTGTCCGCTCCGGCGAGATCAAGTTCGTTCCCGAACGCTTTGACAAGAACTACTTCCACTGGATGGAAAACATCCGCGACTGGTGTATCTCCCGTCAGCTGTGGTGGGGTCACCGCATTCCCGCGTTCTACTGCGACGACTGCGGCGAAATGATCGTCACCAAAGACGAGAGCGCTGTCTGTCCGAAGTGCGGCCGTGAAATGCGACAGGATCCCGATACGCTTGACACCTGGTTCTCCTCCGCTCTGTGGCCGTTCTCCACGCTCGGCTGGCCCGAGGAAACCGAAGACCTGAAGCGCTTCTATCCGACCTCCACGCTCGTTACCGGTTACGATATCATCACCTTCTGGGTTTCCCGTATGATCTTCTCCGGCATGGCATGGATGGACGAAAAGCCCTTCTCCACTGTTCTGATTCACGGTCTGGTCCGTGACGCGCTGGGCAGAAAGATGTCCAAGTCTCTTGGCAACGGTATCGATCCGCTGGAAATCATCGACAAGTACGGTGCAGACGCACTGCGTTTTGCACTTGCAACCGGTAATGCACCCGGCAATGACATGCGTTTCTCCGACGAAAAGATCGAAGCTGCAAGAAACTTCACCAACAAGATCTGGAACGCAGCACGTTTCGTTCTGATGAACCTCGACATCGATGCTTGTGAGCTTCCCGCTGAGGACAAGCTCCACATCGAAGACAAGTGGATTCTGTCCCTTTATAACAAGGTCGTCCGCGATGTCACCGCAAACCTCGAAAAGTACGAAATCGGTATTGCGCTGTCCAACCTGTATGACTTCATCTGGGATATCTTCTGCGACTGGTACATTGAACTGGTCAAGCCGAGACTGAACGCACAGGGCACCGAGGAAAACAAGACCGCACAGAACGTCATCACCTATGTTCTCGAAGGCACGATGCGCCTGCTCCATCCGTTCATGCCGTTCATCACGGAAGAAATCTGGCAGAAGCTGCCGCACACCCCAGAGGCACATCCCGAGACCATCATGCTGTCCAAGTATCCGACCTACAGCGAAGCGCTTGACTTCACCGCAGATGAGATCCACATGGAACGCCTCATCACCGCGATCAAGGTCATCCGTAACCGCCGTGCGGAAATGAACGTCCCGCCGTCCAAGCGTGCAAAGCTCTTTATCGTCACAAACGAACGCGACACCTTCACCGACAAGACCGCTGTCTTCTTCCAGAAGCTGGCATCTGCCGCTGAAGTTGAAGTTGTCGATTCCTATGCCGATGACACCGCTGTTCAGCTCATCACCGACTGCGCAACGCTGTATATCCCGCTTGGTGACCTCGTTGACTTTGAAAAGGAACGCGCACGCCTGAACAAGGAACGCGAAAACATCGAGCGCGAAATCGGACGTGTCGAGGGCAAGCTGGCAAACGAATCCTTCGTTGCAAAGGCTCCCGCGGCTGTCGTCGAGGGCGAAAAGAACAAGCTCGCAAAATACCGCGATACGCTCGCAGGTATTCTGTCGGCACTCGAATCCTTGAAGTAATTTCATATCTGTTTTTCAGCCGTCTGCTTCTTTGGGGAACGCAGGCGGCTGTTTGTATATGGGAGCACAGTTGTGTCCAAATTCTCGTAGGGCGGGGGCTTGCTCCCACCATGCTGCAATGACGAAGGCGGAAATGAGAGAAGATTATGGTTTCCCATAGTTTGATGTGCGAAATTGTTATGTTGTTCTCCCACAGCGGCGGGAGCAAGCCCCCGCCCTACGCGTTTTTAGAAGCCGCCCGTCTCCCCCACCCGGCCCGCATAAATATTCACCCACAGCACCCTATATGCTATAAAAATATGGTATATCGCATTTATCGTTTGTCATTATACACAAATTTCACGTTCACAATTTGGTAATAACGCCGTATTTTTGAATGAATTTCAAATCCCCCTTGACTTTGTGTGCATTTGGTGCTATAATGACATCACCAAAAAACAAAAATTTAATCTATGGAGGATTAAAACAATGAAAAAGCTTTTCTCTGCTATCCTGGCAGGTGTTATCCTGTCCTCTCTCGCAGCTTCCGTTTCCGCATCCTACGATGCAGCTAAGGTTGCTGATGTCCCGAAGGTTCCGTCCGCAGATCTGATCACCATCGACGGTAAGATGGATGACGCTGTCTGGGCTGACGCTGTCAAGGTCGAACTGAACCAGTTCAACACCGGTGAAGACAACGGCACTCACGGTACCGCTTACATGCTGTGGGGCGACAACACCTGGTACCTCTTCTACGACGTTTCCGACGCTGAAATCGTTCCGCCCGCAGAAGATCTGCAGCAGAGCTCTCCCTGGAACACCGACTCTGTCGAAATGTTCTTCGACTTCGGTAACGAACATGCAGACCTCGTTCAGCAGTTCCGCGTTGACTGTGCTGGTTGGCTGTCCTACTACACTGAAGGCGGCGCAGACTCCATCTACGGTCCTGAGGCAGGTCAGTTCTTCGGTGACTACAAGGTTACCATGGACGCAGCTGGCTACAACGTAGAAGTTGCTGTCAACCTCGAAAAGTGGGGCCTCAAGGAAGGCGACGCTATCGGTCTGCAGCTCCAGATCAACGATATGACCGCTGCTAACCCCTCCGGTACTACCGCTGTTTACAACATGGCTCAGTCCCTCGGCGCAGGCTCTTGGGATGCTGACCTGTACGACTACGTCGTTCTCGGCGGCGCTCTGGAAGTTCCGGAAGAACCCGCTGAAGACGTTCCCGCTGAAGACGCTCCTGCTGCTACCGCTCCGACCACCGCTGACGCTGGTATCGTAGCTGCTGCTGCTGTTATGGCAATCGCTGCAGGTGTTGTTCTCTCCAAGAAGCACTAATTCAAAACAAGTAAACACATACAAAGTCCGCACTTTGTAATGAAAGAGAGTTCCAAATGGAACTCTCTTTTTTTCGCGATTCTCTTGATTTTGCGGTCAAGATGTGATATAATGTTATATTATATCAGTTTTTACCACCATAATTACAAGAAAGAGGCTATCCATCATGTACCATAACGCAAAAATCCGCACAGCTGCAGCTCTGCTTGCACTGCTGTGTACACTTCCGGCTGCAGTTTCCTGCGGTTCCTCCGATAACGGAACAACTGTGGATACTGTGCAGAAAACCGAAACCACGACCGCCGCATCGGTCGAAACAGAAGAACTGACCGGACGTGCGGCAGTCAAAGACAACCTTCCTGACACGCTGGATCTCGGCGGTAAGGAAATCCGCATCCTGTCCCGTACCGATGACCGCGACACCAAAATTGAATTTATGGCAGAATCGGAAACCGGTGATGTTGTTGAAGATGCTGTTTATAACCGTAATCTGAAGGTCATGGAACGCCTGAACGTCAAAATGACCGTCATTGAGGCAGGAACCGGTGCAACCCGTCATGACGGTGCCGTCTTGAATGGCGTTCTGGACACAGCCGTTCTCGCCGGCGATGATGCGTTTGACCTTGTCGGCAACCACATGAGCCAGATCACGCCGTATATTCTCAAGGGCATGTTCCTCGATATGCAGGAGCTGGAATATCTCGATTGGGACCAGCCGTGGTGGAATCAGTCCTATAACAACCTCATTACGCTTGACGACAAGCAGTACATGTGTGCAGGCGAGCTTGCACAGACGATGATCTCCGGTACTTATGTCACGTTCTTCAACAAGAAGCTGTGGGCAGAAAACTTCGGCGATGACAATCTTTACGAAATCGTCATGAACGGCGACTGGACGCTGGACAAGATGAAGCAGTACTGCGACGAAATGTATCGAGACCTCAACGGTAACGGTTCGGTCGATGAAGAAGACCGCTTCGGCTTTGTCTATCTTGAGAAGCAGATTCAGGGTGATGCGTTTGCAGGCGGTGCCAATATCGCGTTTACCACCTATAATGAGGGAGACGGCTATTATTACTGGACACTCGAAAACGAAAGAACATCCAACTTCCTTTCCAAGATGAAAGCACTCATGCATGAAAACAATAACGTCTGGTTCACCAAGGAAGCAGAGCACTCCTTCTCGGTTGACCTGATGTATAAAATGGTCGACGATACCGCGCTGTTCATGCCGCACATGCTTTCCGGTACCGATCAGCTGCGTGATATGAAGTCGGACTACGGTATCGTTCCGATGCCCAAGCTCGATGAAACACAGGAGAACTACACGACATTCGTTCACAACGGCTTTACCGTCTTTGCAATTCCGACGACCTGTCAGATTGCAGACTCCGTTGCTCCGTTCCTGGAAGCAATGTGCGCCGAATCCTACCGTTCTGTCACCCCGGCATACTATGACGTTGCACTCAAAGTCAAGTATGCACGCGATGAGGAAGCAGCAGCCATGCTCGATATCGCAACGCAGAGCATTGTGCTCGACTTTGGTTATTTGTTCAATCAGCACATCAGCTCCAACACGGCTCTGTTCCGTGAGATGCTCATCAAGACCTCAAACATCGATAAGGGAATGTCCTCCATCCATTCAAGGGAAAAATCGACCAACAAATTGCTTGCGCAGATCATTGACAAATACAACGAGCTCGATTAACGATAAAATTCCAACAACCATTGTGTATTATGCACAATGGTTGTTCTTTTGTTTCGTACAAAATCACGATTCTATGAATTATTTCAAAAAAGCTATTGACTTTTTGTGTGATATCTGTTATACTGTAATCACAGAAGAACAAGAGCTTCTACGAGAGGCACAGGGTCAGGCGATATCCTGATACCCGGAATCCCGGATTCCACGGAACGGTGACCTCTTGAAAACCAAAATGCAGGTTCTCTCCCGGAACCGCAGTGTACGGAGGATTAAGCCAATGGGCCGTTGAAAAACTTCCCAAAATTCTCATCCGAACATCCACCTCAAACCGCATGGAGGACACGCCAATGGGCTGTTGAACATCATCCCAAAGTCATCCTAAAAAAAAACAAACCATGAGGAATACGCCAATGGGCTGATTTGTCTGACAATCGAATAAGAAGTATAGAAAACCCGGAAACCTTGTGTTTCCTGTCTATGGAGGGTAAGCCAAAGAACACTTTTGTTTGAACTTCGGAAAAAGTACGCCATTCCATCCATGGGGTTCCAAACGAATCAAGGATTCGTCAGAACTTCACAACACGGAGGATTACGCCAAAGGAAACTGTAGTTTGAATTTCGAAAAGTACGTCAACTCCACCCAAAGACCACGGAGGATTACGCCAAAGAACACTTAAGTTTTCTTCTTCAAAAACACGGATGCAATGTCCGTTTCATCCCATAGATCGACGAGACAACGACACCTCTTCCTTCTATCATAAGACAAACAAACCACGATGTATTGAGGATTAAGCCAATGTACTAAATTGACCGAATCACAAAACTCCAAACAGAACTCCATAAAGGAAAGGATTGATGAAGCATGAAATTCATGCACAAATCGAACATCCGCATCAAAGAAGTTTAACTGGAGGATTCCGCCAATGCACAATGAAGATCATCCGCGCGCCGCTTGAACGTACTTGATCTCCTTCAAGTACCGACCGATGAGGAGGTAAACGACCATGAAAGTCTTACTCCAAACGATCAAAACAAGAGAAGAATAAGCGGAGGGTTAAGCCAATGTACAATGAAAGAGGATCTACATGATCCAAAATGTAACCAAAAGTAATTTTATATAACATAAAAAAGCAGAGACGGCGTGTGTGTCGTCTCTGCTTTCTTTTCATTTTCGTATCAGTTTTTTCAAGGTCTCCCGCCGGAATCGGTAATACCATCCGCCCGTGATACCGAGGTACACGACCGCACCGACGGCAACCTCTGCCGCAAGCAGGAGCAGCGGTGAGGAGATGGACAGCAGTTCCGTACAAAACAGCTTCACGCCGCGCGCAGAGAAAAACATCAGAAGTCCGGCGATCGGGAAGATGGCGCACATACGGAAATAGG
Source organism: Eubacteriales bacterium (assembly GCA_045637265.1). Taxonomy (GTDB): domain Bacteria; phylum Bacillota; class Clostridia; order Oscillospirales; family CAG-272; genus RGIG3925. The sequence goes on from JAZTZC010000350.1 coordinate 15,535, forward strand.
TTTTGTACGGCAGCTCGCGCCGCAGATAGAGGTACTGTACAACAATGACGGACAGTTCCGCCGCCAGTGTTCCGGGCAGAGAGCCAAGTGCTGCGGCGGCATCTGCGGTCATACCGAGTGTTTCATGAATATCCGCAAACCATGGAATACAGACAGCATTGCAGATCAGATTGAGTGCCGCACCGACAATGACGGAGATGACAAAGATGCGGTCGCGCTTGTGCGGGATGATGTACTGCGCACGTACAACGTCTGCAATCGCGATCATCAAGATGGTAGGCGAGAGAACAGTGGTCAGAATTGCCGCCTCGGAGAAGGCCTCTC
>JAZTZC010000351.1:0-8738 GCA_045637265.1 Eubacteriales bacterium
ACACCCGTAAGGTTCGAGTGCAAAGATTTCCTCTGCTGTACGCAGGTTGATATCGGAAAAGCGGGTTTCACAGTCGACGCGCAGACACGGTGCGGGAACACCACCTGCAAAAGCATTCGCGGCGGCAGCCTCCATCCGTTCACGGAACAGCGGCAGATTTTCACGGGTCACGGTTACACCCGCCGCCATCGCATGTCCGCCGAAGCGCACGATCAAATCCTGGGTATCCACGAGCGCATCGATCATACAGAAGCCATCGATTGAGCGTCCCGAGCCCTTGCCTTCATCGGTCGGACCCGGCAGCCCTCCCTCATTTTCCTCAGAGGAAAACGAAAACAGGATGCACGGCAGATGATATTTCTCTATAACACGGGATGCCACAATGCCGATAACGCCGTGATGCCATCCCTCTCCCGCAAGTACCAGAATGTGCTCCCGTCCGATATCGTGTTCGCTCTCCACCTGCGCAAACGCTTCCGCGGCAATGCGGTTTTCCGTTTCCTGCCGTTCGCGGTTTGCGTCACACAGCTCATTTGCCAGACGGTTTGCGTATTCCAAAGAATCGGTCAGAAACAGCTCGACAGCACGGACGGCGCTGGAAATGCGTCCGATGGCATTGATGCGCGGTGCAATCGTAAAACTGATAAAGGAAGATGTGACCTTACGTTTTTTCATATATTTGGGGCGTTCCGAACGGGACTGCGCACTTTGCGAATCTGCGGATGCGGTGCAGCTCTGCCCTGCGGCAACATCCATCAAAGCAAGCAGACCGGGTTTGCGGGTCTGCTGCAGCAGCGCAAGTCCGATGTTGACAATCAGACGGTTTTCATCCCGCAGCGGCATAACATCGGCAATCGTACCGATGGCAGTATATTCGGCGTATTCCATGCAGAGTCTGCGGGTCGCTTCTTTTTTCTGCGTGGTTTCCGTCATATCGGCACACTCAATGGCACAGATAAGCTTAAACGCAACACCAACACCGGCAAGCTCCTTGAACGGGTAGGTATCGTCAGCGCGGTGCGGATTGACGACAGCAACCGCATCGGGCAGAATCGGACGGCAGGTATGATGGTCGGTAATGACGACATCCATGCCGCATGCGTTGGCAAATGCGACCTCATCCACCGCAGTCACGCCGGTATCAACAGTGACAATCAGAGACGTTCCGTCTGCGGCAAGCTTTTTCACCGCATCGGTGTTCAGTCCATAACCTTCATCAAATCGCCCCGGGATATAAAAATGGACATCTGCGCCAATGGACGCAAGATAGAGAAACAACACCGACGTTGCTGTCACGCCGTCCGCGTCGTAGTCACCGTACACGGTAATACGCTCACCTGCATCCACAGCAGCTCGGATACGCGCCACAGCACGATCCATATCGCGCAGCAAAAACGGATCGTGAAACACGCCTGTCTCCTTGCGCAGAAAGCGTCCTGCGGCAATCGGCTCATAAAATCCGCGGTTGTAAAGCAGACGCGCAACAATCGGAGAAATCTCCAGTGTATTACACAGCTGCGTAATCACCGACTCTACCTGTTCTTCAATTTTCCATACTTTCTGGTTCATCGGGGATACCGGGTCCTTTCGTCAGACGTTTGATGATCGTATAGACTGTCTTTTCCTTCGCCCGACGGTCAAACAGAAGTTTAACCGCGGCAAATGCACCGATAAAACCGACCACCGCACCGAGATACGGACTCCAAACGGCGGGAATGACAAGTGCGAAGATGCAGCCGCACAAAAATGCCAGTCCGATCGGGAGCAGAAATACGGCTGCCGCATAACCGAGAATGAGCTCGGTTGCGGACTCTATGACAACACGTTCCCCGACAGCGGCACCGATCTCATTGACCGCCGAAACGGTCATTTCGGTGTCCACGGGAAACATGGAACATTCATGGCAATGGGACAGATCGGACAGAGCCTCGCCCTGTGCGGATTCCATGCCGGGATTTGCACGGTGACAGCCGGAGCATGCGGACATCCGCTTGACCTCAACGGTCGCCGTGCGGTTCATACTTTCAGTTACAATGCCAATCTGGCGCATAATGATTCCTTATCTTCGCTGTACATCCAAGGTACAGCAGTTTATTTTGTATCAGCGGCGGTATCTTGCAAGCAGTGCCAGTGCGGCATTGACGCCATCCACCGCGGCACTCGTAATACCGCCGGCATATCCCGCACCCTCGCCGATCGGATAAATATTGTCACATCCGTCGGCGGTATAATTTTCTGTACGCGGAATCCGTACCGGGGCAGAGGTTCGTGTCTCAACACCTGTTAAGAGTGCGCTGTCAGAGGAAAAGCCGGGATACTGACGGTCAAAGCGTCGGATACCGTCGGCAAGAAGATCGGTAACAAAGGTCGGCAGGATCGTATGCAGATCACACATACGGACACCGCCGTTCATATAAGAGGGCTTGACCGTTGTCGGTTCTGTGCCGTATGTTCCCCTCAGAAAATCGCCGACGGTCTGGCACGGAGCGCTGTAATCGCCGCCGCCTGCCAAAAATGCTTTCTGTTCCAATGTCCGCTGGTATTCGATGGCTTTCATCGGATGGTCGCCGTAATCGGAGGTACGGACAGACACCGCAAGCGCGGCATTGGCATTTCTGCCGTCACGTGCAAAGCGGCTCATACCGTTGACGACGACACCGCCAGCTTCACTTGCCGCCGCCATGACCTCACCGCCGGGACACATGCAGAACGAATACACGCCGCGCGGATCGGGATCATCGGCGGTCGGCTTCGGTCTGTGAGATACGGTATATTCCGCAGGCGGCAGAAGAATCTGCTTTCCGTGCGTTTCGCACTGCGCACCGCAGGCAAGTGTATCGCGTGCGGCTGTCCCATAAGCGGCTTCATTGAGTGCGGACTGCAGATGCTCGATGCGGACACCGACGGAAAAGGGCTTGGGCTGCAGCAAAAATCCGCGCTCGTACAGCATTTTGTACGTATCGCGCGCACTGTGACCGAGCGCCAGCACCAGCGCACCGCAAGGGATGTCACCGTCCCGCGTTCTGATCGCATTTGCGTGCGTACCGCCTGTCGTTTCCGTTGAGATGATCTCCTGCATTGTGGTACGGAAGCGGAATTCGCACCCCCGTGCAATCAGATCGTCACGGATATTGGCGACCACACGAAGCAGGATATCGGTACCGATATGCGGCTTAGCTTTCGTTAAAATTTCTTCGGGTGCACCGTACTCGGCTAATTTTTCAAGCACCCAGGTACATTTCGGATCTCCGATGCGCGTCACGAGCTTGCCGTCGGAAAAGGTTCCCGCGCCGCCTGCACCGAACTGGATATTGGAATCCGTATCAAGGACACGGGTTCTGTAAAACCGCTCGACTGCCGCGGCACGTTCTTCGACGTCATCCCCGCGTTCCACGATGATCGGTGCAAAGCCAGCCTCACATAAGAGAAGCGCACAGAACATGCCTGCCGGTCCGAATCCGACGATGACGGGTCTGCCGTGCATTTCGTCTGTGCCCACGGGCAGAGAAAACGATTCTTTTTCAAATACCCCGATGGTACGGTCATGCAAGCAGATTCCCTCTGCCGTACCCGCCGAAATTTCCGCGGTCACCAAAACGGTGCAGACGCGCAGAATTTCGGGTTTCTTCCGCGCGTCAATGGAGTTTTTATAAAGAACTGCATCCCGGATATCGGCACTCCTGCCGCGTCCGAGCGCATGTCTGAACTGCTTTTTTGCTTTTTCAATGGCTTCCCGAGGATGCGCGGTATACGGAATCCGAATATCGCGCACCAGAAACTGCCGTACTTCTGTATGTTTCATAAGTTTGCTTTCCAATGGATTTCTTGTCGGTTTCGCTGTTATTCTTCTGCGTCGCTGATACGGATCTGCAGAGAATAATCTCCGACAACATAAAGATCGGCGCTGTTTCCGTCCTTCACTGCAACGGATGCCGTTAGGTACTGATCTCCGTTGGTGCCGGCAGGTGTCGCATCAACAATCACAGAAAAATCTTTTGCCGTCATAAACATCAGCGCACCCGTGGTACCGCGGACATTGACAGTCATTGCCTCGTCTAAAATTTCGACCTTTTTTCCTTCCGGCACATTGATGATCTCCGCATTGGCAGTCGTGATCCGCACCTTATTCAGCTTTGCCTTGGTGAAGCGGATTTTGATCGAGACGTTATCACTCTGATTCGCATCCGCAAATTCCACACCTTCCGGCAGCTTCAGCGGGTATGCATGGTCGCCATCCTCTGCAATCATCGTCTCATCGATGGTCGCTACCGTATGGGATTCCAGAAGCTCCAGCACCTCCACCGTGCCCTTGACCTTAACCGACTTCGGCTGAATCGTGACCTCGGTGCCGTTTTCCGCGAAATAGCCATACTTGTATGCAACCGCAAGGTCTACGGTCTTTGTTGTGTAAACGTGGTAACGCGCGGTTGCCTCCGTTTCCGACATCGTCAGGTATTTTGTGTTGATTTCATTGCCGCTCTCATCCACAAGCGTCAGCAGACCCGCACTGGAAAACGAACGGGTAATGGTACCGGGGAACGACACCGTCAGACGCGCATGATCGATCTTGGAAAGCTCCGATTCGGGACCGGAGACCTGAATCGATTCCAGCGACAGCGTCGGCGACGACAGGTTGACGGTATAGCCCGAAACCAAACTGTACTGCTCCAGATGCGCCTGCACGGGAACGGTTACGCTGGAACGCTTATCCATGTACACCGTGATTTCCTTCGGGTAATAGTCTTCAATGACAGTACCCTCCGGCGCTTCTACCATAACCGTATAGATGCCTTTGCCTGTCGTCATGACCTCGCTGACATCGACATAAGCTTCGATATCGCTTTCACGCAGATCATTGAGCAGGGTTTTGCGTCCCTTGAGCTTGACTTCAATGACGTTGCCGGTGCCGGAAATCGGCGCAAGCGGCATCTCAACCGAAAGGTCACGGTCATTGACAACTGTAACGCTGACCGAGGAAAAGATTTCCGTCGCGGTCGGCGAGTCGATACTCATAACGTAGAACCAGATACAGATCGCGGCAATGATGCACAGCACCATGGTAATGCCGTTTTCCTTCTGCGAATGTTTATTGCTGTTTTTGCCGAACACGGTTTCTTCCACCGTGCTGCGGGTATCGTCAAAATTGGAATTCTGCACGTAGTATCATCCTTTCCCGGGAAAATTGCACATCACTTCTTTGTGCCTTTGCGGTTTTTGATCTTCTTGTAAATGTTGTCCGACAGAAGCAGTCCTTCCAGCTCTGCCGCCAGTGTATCGGCATCATAGCCGCGCTTGAGTTTTCCGTCCACCGCGACAGAAATCATGCCTGTTTCCTCAGAAACAATGATAACCACGGCATCCGAGTTTTCACTCATACCGATACCTGCGCGATGACGGGTACCGAGATCCTTGATGATGCTGTCATTGAGGGAAAGCGGCAAGAAACAGCCGGCGGAATGGATGCGGTTGCCGGAAATGATCGTAGCACCGTCATGCATCGGCGCTTTGTTGAAGAAAATATTCTTTAGCAGAAACGAGGAGACATCCGCATTGAGCACCGTACCGGTTTTGACGATATCACCAAGCTTCGTTGTTCTTTCAAGCACCAGCAGCGCACCCGTTTTTTCTGCCGCCAGATCCGCCATTGTTTCGCTGATCTCACGGATGACCGCAAGCGTTTCCGTTGTATCCTTCTGCTCACCGATGCCCTTGATGGACTTGATCGGTTCTCCGCCGATCTTTTCCAGTGCGGAACGGATTTCCGGCTGGAACAGCACGATGACGACCAGAATACCGACCTGGAAAATGTTCTGCAAGAAGAAGCGAGTCACATACATTTCCAGTGCTTCACTGATGATCATAATCAAAAACAGCAATACAATACCGAGTGCCAGTTTTCCGGCACGGCGTTCGCGGATAAAACGGAACGCAAAAAACAACATAACGGAAACAAGACCGATATCCAGAATATCAATCAATCGGATATCCATCAGCTGCTGCCAAACAAACGTCATATTTTCTTTCAGCCAGTCGCTCATGTCGGGTGCCCATGCAATCGCCTGCGCGATTACCATTTCCTTTCTGCGGGAGTCTTTCTATGGAAGCCGTGTTGCGTTACAGCGCAAAACGGACGCTCAAATCGGAATTTATACTTTATTATAATATTGTATCACAGATCTCTGATTTTTTCAAATCCTTTTACGTAAATTCCTCAATTTTTTTTGCTCAAAATCGTAAAACTTCTGTGAACAGAATTGAGAAAATGGAAAAAGTATGATATACTTTAGATAACAACACATATTTCATGCAGAAAAGAGGGTTTCCCATGCAAACTTTCAGAATCGGACACGGCTATGATGTCCACCGTCTGGTGGAAAACAGAAAGCTGATTTTGGGCGGCGTCACCGTCCCGTATGAGCGTGGTCTGCTCGGTCACTCCGATGCCGATGTCCTGACCCATGCCGTAATGGATGCGCTGCTCGGTGCGGCGGCGCTCGGTGACATCGGACGTCATTTCCCCGACACTGACGAGGCGTATCGCGGTGCCGACAGTATTGTCCTTGCCGCACATGTCCGTGACCTGCTTTCCGCCCGCGGATACCGGGTCAACAACATCGATGCCACCGTCATTGCACAGCGACCCAAGCTTGCGCCGTACATTGAAACCATGTGTGACAATTTGGCGCGCGTGTTCGGTGTCGAGCCGGATGCCGTCAACGTCAAGGCAACCACCGAGGAAAAGCTCGGCTTCACAGGTTCGGGTGAGGGAATCGCCGCACATGCGGTAGCCACGATCATCGCTGACTGATATCTCCCAGTTCACCACAATATTTTGTGTTTTTTTGAAGAATTTTCTTGACAGATTCATAATCTTGTGGTATAATATTTTTGTTGGATATACAAAATAGAGGAACAAAAGAAAGAGGTGACGTTCTGTGCTGCTCGCCATTCATATCGGCAATCATGCGATTTCCTTTGCTGTGTACAACACAGACAATCAGACGCAGTCTGCATCGGAACGCCTTCGCTTTTGTGCGGAGATCGCGGCAAAGCCAATCCGTTCCGCCGATGAATATGCGGTACTGCTCGGGCAGATTTTTTCCCTGCGCGGCTGTCCTCCCGCATCCGTCACAGACGTGATTCTGTCCTCTGTTGTTCCATCCTTGACCGAGATCATCAACGCCGCCGCGGCACAGTTTTTCCCTGTTCGCCCGCTGGTTGTGTCCTCCGGCATCAAAACGGGACTGCGCATCAAAATCGACAATCCGTCCCAGCTGGGTGCCGATCTCTGCGCCCTTGCCGTCGGTGCTTCGGCATACTGTTCGGGTCCTGCGGTAATTGCATCCTTTGATTCCGCGACCACTCTTACGGTTTTGTCCGCGCCCGGTGAGCTTGCCGGCGTTGTCATCATGCCAGGACTTCAGTCCGCCGCACAGGCACTCGACCGCGACACCGCACTTTTGACCGATATTCCGCTGGAGGTTCCGCGCCATGTCATCGGGAAAAACACGGTTGATGCAATGAAGTCGGGGCTCATGCTCGGCTGTGCTGCACAGATTGACGGTATGGTGTCCAGAATCGCCGCAGAACTACATGTTTCCGTATCTGACCTGACCCTGCTCTCCTGCGGGCGTTACGCGGGACGTGTCACACCCCACTGCATCTCCCCTTTTACCGAGATGCCGCATCTGCTGTTTGAAGGACTTTACACCATCCACGAAAAGAATCGCTGACCCATCCAAAACGATCAAATCGCGGTATCTGCCGCGTTTGAAATACATCAAGTACCGCACTGTATCCGCGATCACGCAGAACGGCAGCGGCCAAAGGAGTTTCCCATGAATACAACCCGCAATCCCAAAATCCGTCAGATGGTACAATTGGCCATACTGACAGCACTTCTTCTCGTTCTCGCATTTACGCCGATCGGCTATCTGCGTCTCGGTCCGTTTTCCGTCACCTTTATGCCTGTTCCCGTTGTCATCGGGGCAATTCTGCTCGGTCCGGGCGGCGGCGCATTTCTCGGTCTGGTCTTCGGTCTGACCTCGTTTGCACAGTGCTTCGGCATTGATCCGATGGGCACAGCGCTGATGACGATCAATCTGTTCTATACCTTCGTGATGACCGTTGTCACCCGCACGCTGGTAGGATATCTCACCGCACTTGTGTTCCGCGGTATGCGTTCGATGTTTGAAAAGCTGCCGAAATCCGACAAAACCAAGCCTGTCACATATGCAATTGCATCTGCCGCAGGTCCTCTGCTCAACACCGTTCTGTTCATGTCCGCGATGTACATCTTCTTCGGCAAGGAACAGGTTGTTCTCGATGCATTCGCTCTGACCGGTGCGGTTCCGTTCTTTGTCTTTGTCTTCGGACTTGTTTTTGCCAATGCGATGGTTGAGCTGCTTGTCACCCTGCTGATCGGTACGGCTGTTTGCGTCGCACTGGATCACGCAAAAGTTCTCCACAAATAATCTTCCCTGAAAATCAATCCGGGACTGTCACAGGATATCACCTGTACAGTCCCGATTTTTATTATGTGGTATAGCGTTTGATCTTTGTATCCTGTGACAGAACACCGTCATCCATGCGGTAGACCTTATCTGCCATCGCGGCAATGTTGTCATCATGCGTAACCATAATCAGGGTCTGATGCTGAACCGCTTTCGTTTTGAGCAGAAGTTCCATCAGCTCTTTTGCGGAGTTCTTATCAAGATTACCGGTCGGCTCATCCGCCA
>JAZTZC010000352.1:0-8327 GCA_045637265.1 Eubacteriales bacterium
AAATTGATATGGATGCTGTTAAACAATTGAATAAGGCAAATTCAAAAGAAGGTAGAAAATGTACCTTAAAGAATTTACATAATAAGCATTCCGATTGGAATGATAACAAAATTTATCTAAAAATATTAGATGAGGAAATCAAAACTACAGTAGGTACCATTGAAGGATATACAGCAGAATTTTTTGAACTTGTATATGACTATAAAGGTTTATTAAATACAAGGAAGTATACTAAGTTTTTTAAGATTTTTGCACATTACTTATTTAGATACATCCAAAACACGGAGATTATGTTACCACCATACAAAGGGAGTACAATTGATTCTGCAAAAAAACTGTACGATGTGCTTTTGGAGTCAGATAAGGATAGAGATGTAAAAAATAAATTAGCAGATATCAAATGGAATGATATATGTCCTGACTCCCCTGAATTGAATCATGCGAAACTCTGTCTCTACTTATTTGATATGGAAATGGAAGATTTTTTCATTACCGAGTGTATGGATAGATTACATCGAGAGTGGAAAGGAATTCCCTTTGGTATTCCTGCAAATATTACGGAATTTTCCAAGAAATTTGCTATTCCGATACTAAAAGCAGCATTGGTACATCCTTTATTCAGGTATTATTTTGGTGCGGAAACTATTCATTTATCTGACAAAACGATAACTCCGCTTACCCACATATATGAGGTACGTGAGTTGTTGAAAAGATGCGTGTCTTTCGACCATTTGGATCATGTGCATATCATTCCGCCCATAACTGGTACTGTTCGATATGTAAAAGAATCTGCTCAGCTGTTATGCAAAGAACATGAATATACTCTGCATGACTTTCTGTATTTGACTGGTTGGATTGCTCATAGAACCGCAAAACATCCAGACTATATGATCAACGCAAGTATTCAAGAATTAATACCTTGTACTGATGATGCGATTTGTCAGGATACGTCTATTCGTCAAGAAGTATCTGAAACATTAATGCAACAGAATTTCTTGGTTGAAAACGGCAAATTTAAGGTACGTAGTTATCGACTTGTGTGTGCTGCATATTATGCTTCATGTTGTTTGAACAATGTGTCCATTCAAGATGAGGAGGGTGTATTTACATTTAAGAAAAAAGCAGATGAGTTTCTGTCTCCATATTTAACGAGGTATTTACAGGATGCTGACGGAAATGATCTTGTTGTACTTGGAGAGGATTTTTTCAAAAATGCTGATGCTGCTGCTTTTTACAGTGTAGCTGTTATTGCAAATCTAGATTTTCATCACAGAGAGTTACTTCTTAATTCTATATGTATGGGAGAAGCATCAGATTTTTCTATTCCCAATCGTTCTAAACAAGAGTTATACATATATATTCTGGTAAATGTACTTTGTACAAATGACATTGAAATATCATCTGAGCTGCGGAAGAAAATTTTCGAGTGCAGTTTTGGGAAAACATTATATTCATATCAAATTACACAATGGGATTATATAAAGAATACATCAGTTTTCTATGAGAAAGAGATTCATAGATATATGAAACAAACCATGCATCTGGAAAAATATGGTAAAGTAAAGTATTCTGCCGCGCAGCCAATGTATAATTTCATTTGCGGAAAGATTGGAGATGAAAGGAATCATAATATTTGGCAGAAGGCTTCCGCTCTTGCATTTGATACTTTTGGGAAAATAAAAGGAGTGAATGATGTTAAGTCAATATTGAAAGAAATTCCCCATTTGACTTCTTTTGAAGTAACTGAGAAAAACGTGGAAACGGCACTTGCATGGCACATGGTCGCCTATGCGATGAGTAATGTGGGAAAATATGATTCCAGCATAGTAATAGATGATTTTGTAATATCAACTGATAGCCTCAATATATCAATAGCTAGCATCATCAACAATTTAATTAGAGCAGATTATATTATTCGAATAACTAACGAGGAATATAACAAACTCGCTCCTAATTACAAAAATCTTCACCTCATTTGCGGAGTATATCGTTGTGTATGCCAATTTGAACTTGAAAAAATAATACGGCAGGAAAATATAGTAGAACTGAAAAGTGATGTAGCAAGACAATATTATAGCTGGTTAAACAGAGAACTCAAAGATGGTAACATCCGGTTTGCAATGTTGATGAGTCGTATGTTAATGTGTACTGACTTTTATTGCAAAGATTACAATAACGGAAATGATGGTAAACTTCTTACATTAGAAGAAATTATTTATAACTATAAAGATATACTCATTGGTAAAGAAAAAGCAGTGTTGTTACCGTATGACAATTTCAAAAATTATCTAAGCAAATTGATTCAATTATAGAACTGTTAACTTAATTTCTACGAGCTTGATATTGTGTTGATTTTGTTGAGTTGTCATTGACGCCATTTGGAAAGTATGATATAATATAGACATCAAAGGGGAACACCCCAATGAAATATATCATAAAACCAAGGAGAATGAAAAAATGAAAACTCGCAAGCTCATCTCGTTCCTCATGGCATTCGTCATGATCTGCTCTATCGTCTGCGTTACCCCTACCACTGTATCGGCTGCAAATTACACCTGTACCATGACTCTTGAAGAACTTCAGACCATTTTCGAAGACGGCAAGTATTGGAACCACATCGGCTTGGATACGTGGGATTTAAAAACAACGACATCTACCCCGTGTACTTCTGTACATAAACACGGCAACTGCAAGTATAGCGGATCCTGCGGTTGTAATAGCTTCAACGGCAAGTGTATTCAGTGTATGGGCTTTGCCTATGCTTGTCAGTACCTTACTATGGACGGATTTGACGGGTACTCAGCTAGTGAGAACTGGGACTACACCGATGCGATGGTGAGACTGAAGCCCGGCGACGTGATCCGTTATTACATTGGAGGAGTAAAGCACAGCATTTTCGTGACAAAAGTAGATGGTGATACAATAACTTACATGGATTGTAACGGAACTGGTGGTGGTTGCATTATCCGTCAGAATCAAACGATCTCCAAATCTTCTTTGAAGTCTGTATTTGTTTACGCAACACATGCCCCTGTCGAACTCGTGAGCAACGCGGCTAATCGTATTAGCCTTGTCCAAACTGCTGTTGTTACGGCAAAAACGACGCTGATCGTGAGGGAAAATCCCGGTGTTAGTTCTGCAAAAATAGGTTCGCTTAAGTCTGGTGCAACCGTGCAAGTTACTGGTTACCCTATCACGGACAATTCCGGTCTGGTATGGAGACGGTTACTGACAGGTGGATGGGTGTGCGGTTCCTACTTGCATATTACCTCAAATAACGAGTACCTAGTGTCTGGCACGTATAGAATCCAAAACGAAAACGGTAAATTTCTGTCATATGTTACAAATCCTGCCAACGATGTTAACATTGTTATGTACGATGAGCTGAAAGGTACCGATCTGGAGGCTCTTCAGCAGTGGAACTTCCAGCCTGTCTATTACAATAACGCAACTGGTGATATTGCATATAGAATTACACCTGTGTTAAATTCAAAATTCAGTCTTGATTGTGACAGTACCCAACAAGAGGCACTGCACTTGTGGGACACTCTTGACATAGGAGCACAGATCTGGTGGCTTCATGTCCGCGCAGACAATAGCCTTATGTTTATAAATGACGCCACCTCTTTCTGTCTCGACGTTAAGAATGCGAGTAGCCAGAATAATGCCGAGGTAATCACGTACGAATCCAACAACTCTATCGCACAAATGTTCTATATTGTCGCGCCGTAAATATAAGTCAGTCATGTACACACGCACAAAACTTGTCTTAACACTGCCACAGTTACGAATCAAGCTATGGCTGCTATGAGACTGATGAAAAAACATCAAAAATAATAAAGTCACCTCAAAGTCAAGATTACCTTGATTTTGAGGTGACTTGTTGCTTGATATTCAAAGATTACCTAAAGAAAAAGTTCACTCTTCGTTCGTTGACAAAAACACTCCTTTGCGGTATCATGTCCAATTATAATGATCTGCGTTGCATTATAATATAACATTAGGAAGAGAAAATAGTGTGTCAATGGAAAAATGATGTAAAGGAGAAACAGATGAGTGAAATGATTATTGAACTCTGTCCGCATTGTGAAGCAGAGATTGAAATGAAGTGGGACGTAACAAAGCACGGTTATAAAGCATACTGTCCGGTGTGCGGCAACCGGTTGATGCTCTGTGACGAGTGCTTGAATAGTGATGAGGGATGCAGCTGTGACTACAATTCTCATACCGACACATGCCATCACAATCACGATGAGATCACGGTGAAAAGGTATAAGGAACTGTACGAAAACCTGCTCAATCACATCACAGAATTAGTAAGCGGCGACGATTTACGAAACACCCTCCATGCCATCGGATTTACAGATGCTGAGATTAAGACTGAGGGCATAGAGTTATGATGATGGAATAGCTTTACACAGCAAATCAAAATAGTGATCTTATATATTGACAAAATATCAAAAGTATGATACAATATATAGTAAGATAACAAATTGACGGCTAATTGTGAATGTCTATCGGCACGCGGAATAGATGTATTCATGATTACCGTCCTAACTGTAGCCGCCGCTCAGGCTGCAATCGCTGCAAAGAAGTAATTCTTTTCAAGAATTTTTATCCTCTCCCGATTTTTCGGGAGAGGATTTCTTTTTCTCACAAATGTTCATACTTCTGACACATTTGTCGTTTATACTGTATATAACACCCGATGAAATCCGTCACGGGAACACCATTTTATGACCCGAGGTACTGACCATGAAACAATCAAGTATCAAACGAATCCTCATTCCGATCATGCTGGTTCTGACCCTTACAGCAATGCTGGTTTGTGTGTCGGCGGAGGAAGCCGAAACTGTACAGAATCCGACGGCAAAGCTGACGGTAACCTCTGTCAAAACAGGCGAAACCATCGAAACGCTGTATGAAATTGCCGAAGCTGCATTTTATGCGGCGGAACAGGAAGCACAGTCCCATGACAAGACCGTCACGGTAACGATGCTTGTACCGCAGAAAGGCTACACCTTTGAATGCGGACTTTCCTATTTCACCAGTCCCATCACCATCGATCTCGGCGGCCTCCACCATTATATCAAGCATTTCAGTATCAGCGGTCAGAGTACGCTGACGATCAAAAACGGTACTGTTACAACAGCCGGACCTCACTCCTCCGATCTGTTCGGTATCAATATCAGCCACCCGCAGCTGACGGTCATTCTGGAAAAGGATGTTACGGTCAACGGCGCAGACCGCAATACCGTGATTCATGCAGAAGGCGCGGATGATGTCCTCATGGCATCCATCGGTACCATTCCCATGCGCGTAATCAATGGTGCTCTGGTCAACCACGGCACGATTCTCGGCGGTACGTCAGCAACCGCAGTCCAGAATGACGGCGGTGAGGTCTATAACCACGGTACCATCCGCGGCGGTGACGGATTTGCAAACAATCCTGCTTATACGTTCGACGGCGGATGCGGTGTCGACGGTCTTCCAGGCGTCACGCTGAATACCGGTATCATCCGTTCCGGCAATGTCACGGTCACCGCGCCGACGGATGATCAGATCATGAGCGGTCCTGCCGTATACGGAATTGTGAAAGAAAACACCGGCTCCATCATCGGCGGTTCCGTCACAGCGAACAGCTCCAATGTTACTCCCGGCCCCGGTGTCTATGGTGCTGTTGGTCTCAATACCGGTACCATCCGTTCCGGCGACGCCCATTCTACTGCCAAGGAAGGACAAGTCATCGGTTCCTCTGCTGTTATCGGCTGGCAGACGCTGAATGCAGCAGAATACGACTACAGCGATGATATTACGGTATACGCCGTTATCCTCGAAAACCGCGGCACGATCACGACCGGCAAGCTTTCTGCCGACTCCGAGGGTATCATCATGGAGGATTATCCTACTGTCATGTCCCGCGGCGATTCCTCCTACGAAGTTCTTTACAACAGCGGCGAGATCACCGCAGTCGGCGGCGCAAATGCGTTTGACGAATCGTTCTCCGGCCGTATTGTCTATGAAAATACAGGTATCATCTCGCCGATTGCGCTGACACAGACCGATCTGAACGTCTTTATTGACGGCACCAAGATTGATCCGATGGCTCCGTCCCGTTTCTATGACGGCAAAGAACATACCATGACTTATACATTGACCTTCGGCGGCAAGGATGTGACCTTTGACGGTGTAACCGATGCATTAACCCTTGACGGAACAGAAGTATCCGCGCTGAACCAAGCAGGTTCGTACAGACTTGCGGTTTCTTTGGGCGATCAGACAAAGACTTACTATATCGACATCCAGCCCGACCACCCCTTCACCGACATCACCGAAGATCATCCCTACTATGCTGATATCGCAGGTGTCTACCAGAAGGGACTGATGAACGGTACCGAGCCGAATGTCTTCTCTCCCGATACCACGCTTTCCCGTGCGATGCTTGTCACAATGCTGTGGCGTATGGAAGGTCAGCCGGTTGTCAATTACGCAATGCAGTTCTCCGATGTCGCAGAGGAAGACTGGTACGCAGAAGCAATTCGCTGGGCAGCTGCGGAAGGACTTGTCCTCGGCTATGACGACGGTACGTTCGGCGTCAACAACCCGATTACGCTCGAGCAGATGGCACTCATTCTGTACCGCTACGAACAGTACAAGGGCGGCGGATTTACCGGTATGTGGATGTTCCGTCTGAACTATGACGATATCGCCGATATCTCCGAGTGGGCATATGAGGCAGTCTGTTACATGGTTATGAAAGGTGTATACTGTGCACCTACAGAAACCACGCTGCAGCCGCAGAAGTCTGCAACACGCGCGGAAGCAGCCGCATTCCTGAACCGCTATGTCGAATACCGTGCATCGCTGATCACAG
Organism: Eubacteriales bacterium; assembly: GCA_045637265.1. Taxonomy (GTDB): domain Bacteria; phylum Bacillota; class Clostridia; order Oscillospirales; family CAG-272; genus RGIG3925. Next base: position 6,875 of record JAZTZC010000352.1, read on the forward strand.
AAGTTCAATAAATCCATATCATCGAAAGGAAGGGGTTGCTGCACTTGGAGCAACCCCATATTACCATCATGGAACTGACTGCCAATCAGGCAAAACACACCAAACACGCCTGCTATTTTGCCTATCTCGCCATGTCCTCGATTTTCAGTCTGCCGCCGCTGCTGTTCAACACCTTCCGTGCCATGTACGGGATTTCTTATACCCTGCTCGGAACACTGGTGCTGATCAATTTCTGTACCCAGCTGACGGTGGACCTGATTTTCACCTTTTTCACAAAATATTTCAATCCACACAAAACGGTGCGTATCATGCCATGTCTGACCACGCTGGGACTTCTGGTGTATGCGCTGATCCCGACCTTTTTCCCGCAGATCGCCTACGTCGGATTTGTCGTGGGAACCGTGATCTTCTCGATTGCCGCGGGTCTTTGTGAGGTTATGCTGTCTCCGACCGTTGCGGCACTTCCGTCCGACAATCCCGACCGCGATATGTCGATGCTCCATTCCCTTTACGGATGGGGCGTGCTGACAGTTATCGTCATCAGTACCCTTTTCCTGCGTATCTTCGGCACGGAATACTGGATGATTCTGACGCTGTTCTGGGCAATGCTTCCGATCGTTTCCTGTGTACTGTTCTGTACATCAAAACTGCCGGATATGGATCTGACATCGCAGAGCGAAAGTGCCGAAGCCGCAAAGAAGAAAAACTTCGGTCTGGCACTTTGCGTCGCCTGTATCTTTCTCGGTTCAGCCGCAGAAAATGCGATGACGAACTGGATCTCCGGCTACATGGAAACGGCACTTCATCTGCCCAAGGTGGTCGGTGACATCCTCGGCATGGCGGCATTTGCGATGCTGCTGGTTCTGGCAAGAACCCTCTATGCAAAATACGGTAAAAACATCACCGCGGTTCTGCTGTACAGCATGATCGGTGCGGTCATCTGTTATCTTGCAGCGGCACTCTCGCCGTTTGTTGTGCTGTCAATGATCGCCTGTATGCTGACCGGCTTTGTCACATCGATGCTCTGGCCGGGCACGCTGATTCTGATGGAAGAAAAGATTCCGAATCCCGGTGTGACCGCATATGCGCTGATGGCTGCCGGCGGTGACTTCGGTGCTTCTGTCGCGCCGCAGATGCTTGGAATCATCACCGACAATGTCGCTGCAAGCAATTGGGCGGCTCAGCTTTCCGCTAACCTGTCTCTTACGCCCGACGAGATCGGTATGAAGGTCGGTATGATTGCTGCGGCGGTTTTCCCACTGATCGGAATCGGTGTCGTTCTGTATATCAAGCGATATTTTGCAAAAGCATCGTGATTTAATCCATTCATAAAAAAAGAACTCCCTGTCACATGAACCGAACCAGTAAAAACGGACAATAGACAAAAGAACCCTCCTATGGTATAATAAAAGAAGCCATAGGAGGGAATTTATATGCCAAGAGAATATAAACA
>JAZTZC010000353.1:0-2557 GCA_045637265.1 Eubacteriales bacterium
CGCTGTACCTTGTCGCACCACGGCTTCAACAACGAATGCTCGCCGTTCCACAAAAAGGAATTCCCGAACATGGCGTTTGACGTCCGGAACTCCGAGATGGCGGAGGAGGAGGCATACATCCTCTGCTATTCCCTGGCATCGGCAAAATGGGGACGGAAGCCCGAAAACACAGCTGTCATGGGTTACTATGATTACATCATCAAGCATACCGGTTACTTTGCAGTCTGCGGTGCGCGCGGCTGTATCCGTGCCTGCATGAATACGCTGGAAAAGGCCGGCCGCATTGAAAACAAGTTCCACAACCCGTTCTATAAAAAGGAAAGCTGGCTGCTTCCGAACAAGCCCGAAACCGTCTCGGACGGTGTCAATCCGTACCGCGAGCAGTATCTCGACGAAAAGTATCCGGGTATCCGTGACGGTGAGTATAAGAAGTCAAAAAGAGAGAACTGACTGAATAAATTGAATTGAAATGTGACTACGACATGGACAAGGCTCTTCTTGAAATCGAGGAATACTGTGAACGTTTCTATCGAACTGTCGGTACGGTTTGAAAAGCACTATCATAATATGGGCTGATGAACGAGATCACAAGTGTGGACGAAGAAAGTGAATTTCACTGTACAAGTAAACGATTGTATGTATCTGTGAAATAAATACGACGCGTCTGGTTATGATTGGTTCCGCATTCTGGAACAGTGTTGTGACTAACTCGAGGACCTGGACGTGTTTGATGATCCTAATGTGGTCTATACCTTTCATTTCTATGGTTCTGAAGAATTTGCATATCAACAAAGTGGTTTGACAAGAAATCAAGATATCAATTATGATATGAAATATCCGTCCGACATAAAGCCGTACCATGACTTTCATTTTCAGAAACCAGGACAGGGAGAAGATCATTGACACAATTCGCATCAAAGAATTGTCCAATCATATATTCATGTACACTGGATTGGTATGAGTTATATTTTTCATGAACAATATAGAGACAAATAGGAGAACTTATATGGCAACTTATTATATTTCAACATGTGGAAACGATGATAATGATGGTTTATCATCGCTGACACCTTGGCGAACGATTGGAAGAGTAAATGCCTGCATTTCTGGTGGGGATACAGTTTGCTTCTGCCGTGGTGAAACCTTCTACGGACAGATTTTGCCGCCCAAGCAGGATGACTTATTGAATCCGACAATCTACACGACATACGGAGATGGTCCAAAACCGATCATCAGTCAGTATAAAATCGCGCAGCCTCATGCTTGGGAAAATGTGGGAGAAGGTATATGGAGATTGGATTTAAAGAATCCTTCCAATTATATCGGCAATACGACTGAATTAAGCTCCAACGTTGGTTTTCTTTTGGTATCAGGGAAAATATACCCTCGCAATCGTTTTGAAGCAGAAGCTCTTGAACAGGAATGGGATTTCTGGTGCGATGACAGATATGTGTACATCAAAGCCTCCGATTATCCAGCAGCTTTGTCTGATGATATCCGCATTGCATGCAACATTCATTGCATGCCGTTTACGGATAATCTTGTTGTGGAAAATATTATTTTTTGTGGAAGCGGCGGATTTGGAATGTATGGAACGGGACATCATGCGACGGTCAGAAACTGTGAATTTCATGATCTCGGCGGAGCTGAACTGATCGGATATTCGACAGCGCACACCCGTTATGGTAACGGCGTGGAATGCTGGTCGAATTCCTCTGATATACTTGTGGAAAACTGTCGTTTTTCCGGAATATACGATGTTGCGATCACAATGCAAGGCGATGGAGTGATTTCCGGATGGGAAAATATGACTTTCCGAAATAATGTAATTTGGAATTGCCAGCAAAGTTTTGAAATATGGTCAGAGGGGAATCTCCCTGGTACCGGATTCCGGAATTGCGTTTTTGAAAATAATGTCTGCATTGACTCCGGATATTGTTGGGGATATGATGTCCGTCCCGATAAAGCGAATTCCTGTCATCTGCTCATATACAGTTTAGAATGTCCGCTGTGCGATATCCAGATTCGGAATAATACCTTTTATCATGCCAGAGTAACACCAATCTTCAAGCCGGAAGGTCCCGATCATCTTCCAGATGGTTATCATGTTTGTGACAATACCTTCTTGATCGAGCCGGGACAGGATATTGCATTCCGCGGGAAATGCAGCAATCATGATTACCGCGCATTTTATGAAAAGATCATGGCAGAAAACCATATCATAGTAAGTACATATGATGCAGTAAAAAATTATGAAAAATGAAGTTGGAGACATATTATGAACGAATATCATATGAAAAAAACTGTATATAGTGATCCTACCGGAAAAATCCCGAGTATAGGTGTGATTGATAACGGTTTGCACTTATGGGATGTCTGTATTCATGCGGGAATTGGAGCGGAGATTTGTATCGGACATACAGCTGATCTCCATTTCAACTATTGCAACCAACAGGATATGGAGGAAGCGGATCCGGTTCTGATGAGTACATTGGAACATCGTGAATGGCTTGCAAATGCAGCATCAGTACCGAATGCCCAGAGAAGTCTTTCCTTT
>JAZTZC010000354.1:0-6704 GCA_045637265.1 Eubacteriales bacterium
CAGCTTGACCACGATCGCGAAGAAGAGCAGGGCGACCATGTAATTATCCGTCAGCCCATAGAAGAATCGGATGACCCAGCTGAACGGAATGTTGATAAGATCAAATAAGCCTTGCATGTCGGGCTTTCTTTCCTTTCTTGACTCGGAAAAAGAGATGGGGCGGGTGAGTGATCCCGTATGTTATCTGCCTTCATCGGGGATGACGGAGGGGTGTTCCGTCGGCAGAAACGGCAGGGGATCGGTAATTGTAAGTTTACTTTTACGGATTCTGTCGGGGCGGGTTTTACGCGGCGGCACGAAATCGTATCCTCCGTGTGAATACGGATGACAGCGGAGCAGCCGCCATACGGTATAGCCTCCTCCTCTGATAAACCCCCATTCTCTGAGTGCCTTGATTGCATACAGAGAGCAGCTCGGATAAAAGATGCAGGTGGGTTTCCCTTTCAGCGGTGACAGAAATTTTCGGTAAAAAGTGATGAGCAGGATTGCAAGATCACGCATACATTATTTGGATGCAGGATTCTTTTTCGGCTTCGGCGCATTTTTCGCTTCCTTGGGCGGAAAAGGCATTCCTTCCACCATGCCGAGTTTTCGGAAGGCATACTTCAAATCTGCATAGATGTCCTGTGACTTTGCATGGACGGCGGCATCGCGCGCGACGAGCACAACAAGAAATCCCGTTTTCAACGGGCTTTCCGTATCGAATCGGCGGAAGCCTTCACGCAGAATCCGTTTGACGCGGCTGCGGGTAACTGCTCCTCCGATTTTTTTGGTAACTGTCAGACCGACACGGTTGACACGCTTGTTCTGCGGATGTGCCTTCTGCAGCTTTGCCGCGGCATAATCGCGCAGACAGTAAACGACGACAGTTTTGGTGACTGCCTTCATTCCGCGTGCGTAGGTCTTCTGATACAGGTGATTTTCACCGATGGATCTATACTTCATACCGTTTGTGTGTGTGGTACGGTTCCGTGCCTTGGCTGCTTCGTTTTTCCTTTGGCGGAACACATACCCGAATGTTGGAATGTTTGAACGCTCCTCTGACTGTCTTGCCGATACACCAAAATCTCCAATGACAAAAAGGAAAGCCTATGACTTGCGGCACAGGCTTTTGCATTGCGGTTTCGGCGCACGAGCGGGGACAGCATGAATTAGTAGGTCAGTCTTGCTCTGCCCTTAGCACGTCTTCTCTTCAGGACCTTTCTGCCGTTGGCAGTAGCCATTCTCTTTCTGAAGCCGTGTTCGACCTTTCTCTGGCGCTTCTTCGGCTGGTATGTTCTCTTCATGCGGTTGCACCTCCCTCAAAGATAGGCATTTATTTCTATCTGTTGTAATTTTGTTTTCTTGAAGCAGATTGCCGTATCCCGATGGATTTACATCATACGACACTATATATTATACACTTTTTTAGGGCTGTTTGTCAAGAGTTTTACGAAAATTTCTCGGAAATTTTCAATATTTTTTGCGGGAATTTAATAATTTTTACGGTTTCTTCCTGTTTTTGAGACTTCCGATTTTTTCAGCGTACTGTCTTGCCGCCTGTTCGGTTTTGTTTTCGCCGAATTCATAGTAGGAAGCATCCCGCAGATCGTCCGGCAGGTACTGCTGTTTCACATAATGATCGGGGAATGCATGCGGATACTGGTATCCGATACCGTGTCCGAGCTTCTGTGAGCCCTCATAATGGGCATCCCGCAGATGATCGGGAATCTTCTGTCCGCGTCCTGCCTGTACATCTGCCGCGGCGCGTCCGTAGGCTTCGTTTGCCGAGTTGGACTTCGGCGCGGTTGCAAGCAGAATTGTCGCGTTGGAGAGGGGGATTTTTGCTTCGGGAAGACCAAGCTCTCTGGCGGATGTCACGCATGCCTGTGTGATTGCCGCCGCCATCGGGTATGCCTGACCAATGTCCTCACTTGCGATGACAAGCAGCCGTCTGCAGGCGGAGAACAAATCTCCTCCCTCAAGCAGCTTTGCAAGATAGAAAATTGCGGCATCGGGGTCAGAGCCGCGGATGGATTTCTGCAGTGCCGATAATGTATCGTAATGTGCATCACCGTCTCGGTCGAAAACCGCCATGGACGACGGCATCAGCGTTTCCAGAAGGGTACGGTCGATGGTACCGTTCTCCGCCGTATAGTAGGCGTTTTCGAGCAGTCCCAGCGCACGGCGGACATCACCCGCACCGGCCTGTGCAATCGCAAGCATGACCGTATCGTCGGCAGTCGTCTGTGTTCCGTTTTCGGAATTAAGAAGCGAAAGTCCGCGGTTGAGCGCAGGTACGATTTCTTTTGGTGTCACCGCGCGGAACTCAAAGACCGAGCTTCTGGACAGCAGTGCGTTGTAGACATAGAAATATGGATTTTCCGTCGTGGATGCAATCAGCGTGATGCGTCCGTCCTCTAAAAATTCCAGAAGCGACTGCTGTTGTTTTTTGTTGAAATACTGGATCTCATCAAGATACAGAAGAATTCCGCCCGAGCCGAACAGTCCCGTTGTCTGCTGTGTGACCTCGCGGATGTCGGACAGGGAAGCTGTTGTCGCGTTGAGACGGCACAGCGTTTTGTCGGATGCGGCGGCGATGATGTTTGCGGCGGTCGTCTTTCCCGTACCGGGAGGTCCGAAGAAGATCATGTTCGGCAGAAACCCTGCGGAAACGATTTTCCGTAAGGCGCCGTTTCTGCCGAGAAGATGTGCCTGACCGACCATATCGTCAAAGGTCGTCGGGCGGAGACGGTCAGCGAGTGGATTCATGTGCGGTTCCTCTTGCAGTCAGCATTTTGAAAAAGACAAACAGGGCCGCCGCGAAGGCAGCCCATATTGTCTGTAGAAATAATAGCTCTGTTGGATTACTTGTGATAGTAACCGTATCTGGTTGTCATGGAGCGCAGGAAGTCGACAGCCATGCCGATATCCTTTTCGGGGGTATCGCCGCATTCGCGTTCGATGGTAAGGAAGCCATCGAAGCCTGCATAGTGCAGAGCGGGAATGTAGGTGTCATAGTGGACACCGCCCTGTCCGAGCGGAACTTCCAGATAACCGTTGTGACCGACCGGGATACCGTCCTTTGCGTGGGTGTGAACGATATACTTGGAAAGAACATTTGCGGCAAAGGCAGCGTCATCGTGAGAGCACATAACGAGGTTTGCCGGGTCAAGGTTGACACCGATGCCCTTGGAGTCGAGCTTGTCAAGGAAGTCCTTCAAGTAGATTGCCTTTTCGGGACCGGTTTCGATGGCGAAGGTTGCGCCGATGGAAGCTGCATAGTCAGCGATGGACTTGCATGCTTCAAACATGGTGTTGTACTTGACAGCGGAGGTGTCTTCCGGAATCTTACCGATGTGCGTGGTAACGATGTTGCATTCGAGCTTCTTGGACAGATCGAGGATTCTCTTGAAGCGATCGACCTTTTCCTTGTTTGCATCGGGGTCGTCGTAGCCGCCGATATCACCGCAGAGTGCGGAGAAGACCATGCCCTTGTCCTTGATGCGATCCAGATGATCCTTGACAACGTCATCGGGGAGGTCGTCAGAGACGTAGAACTGAACGCCGTCAATGCCGAGGGTAGCGGCAACTTCGAGATTTTCTGCGAATGTGGGACGGCGGAAACCGTTGATCATTGCACCGATTTTCATGATTGTAAAGTCCTTTCTTGATTGGGTTTATTTTGTTTGATGGAATCCTTATCAGGATCAGTTTCCTGCAAATACGCCAGACAGGGTTTCCAGTTTCTTTTCAGCTGACTTAAGAGTTTTTTCGATCGTCGAAACGTACTCTTTGGATTTATTGGTAATCAGCTTTCTGTACTGCAGACCGATGTCGGACAGCGCGTAGTTGTACGCATAGATGAAATTGGTCATCAGCGTATCGTGGATCATGTCGATCATCTGCGCAGAGGTATCGTCACGGGTGTATTTGACCTTCAGCGCGGTTTCATAATAGACCGGTGTGACGGAACGATAGGTTTCCGCATTCAGTGCTTCCAGCGTTGCACCGACGAGATCGAGGTTTGCGGAATTGCCGTTGACAGCACCTAGATATCCGCCGTCATGAACGAGCGTACGGTAATTTTCCTGTGCCTCATCGAATTTCGGACAGGGAAGAATACCGAAATCGCATTCCATGTCGCGGATTTTTTCAACGGAAACAAGGGAAGCGTTGCCCATAAACAGCACACGGCCCGATTCGAACATGGCATACTGTTCATCGTCGCTGGTATTTCCTGTGAAGGTACCGTCTTGCCAGAAGAAGTCTACGAGCTTGTCGCAGAGTGTGACCGCATCATCAGAGATCATCGTGAATTCGATGCCGCCGTTCTCGGTACGCTTGACAAATTCAACGTCTGTACCGTAGACAAACGGGTCTGTGGAAGCCATCGTTGCCCAAGAGCAGAAGCCGAGCTGGTCTCCGCCATCGGTCTTACCGTCATTGTTTATGTCAATATATACGGATTTCGCCAGTTCAATGAAGTGATCGATGGTCCATTTTCCGTCGAGAACAACTTCATACAATTTGTTTGCATCATCATAGTAATTGGCATACAGTTCCTTATTGAAGATGACAACACGTGCGGAACGGAGTGCATGCAGGAAGAAGTCGCCGACAAAATAGTAATGGGTATCGCCGCCCAAAGACAGCTCATCCATATAATCCTTCCACCACCACGGCTGAGAAAGCTCGATGTGGTCAAGGTCTTCTGCGGGGATAATACCGCCGTTTGCCAGCAGTTTGGTCAGACCCCACTGGTGACCGGTATACAGATCGTGTGTGCTGTCGCCTGCGAGAAGGAACTTGGAAACCTCAGCGTCGATGTTGGACCCGTCAATGTCTGTGCGGACATCATAAACGAGTTCAAGACCGAGACGTTCTTCCACTGCACGGTTGCGCGCGAGGATAGCGTCTTCGACAATATCGCCGGTCGATTCCTCGACACCTGCGATAAACGCGCCCTGGTCACCCGGAGAAGCGACCAGTGTTGTAAAGGTGCGTCCGGTAAAATCAAGATTATCGGGAAGATTATCCTTGATCTGGGAACGGTCGTTGGGATCCACGGTTTCCGCTGCTGTTTCAGCGATGCCGGTAGTGTCGGCAGAGGGCGTATCTGCGCTGCCGCCGCAGGAATTCATAACCGGAACTGTCATCAGCGCGGCAAGTAAAAACGCTGCTGTACGGAGAAGATTCTGTTTCATTTTGAAAACCTTTCGAGAATGTTATGTTTGGTTACAGAAAATCAGCCTTCGATACCGCGGAAGACGTCGAGGACCTTTTCAAGCTGCTTCAGACCCGCCTTTTCCTTGCTCTTGACAGCGGAAGCGAAGTCCTTGTTGTTCTTGGTAACGAGGTCACGGTAGATCAGACCCATACCGTTGATGGCGTAGTTATATGCATAGATGAAGTTGGTCGTTGCGGAGTCCTTGATGAGGTCGATCATCTGGGAGGACAGGTCGTCGCGGGAATACTTAACCTTCAGAGCGGTCTCATACCATGCGGGCGTGACGTAACGGTAGGTTTCGGCGGAAAGTGCTTCCAGACAAGCGCCGACCATATCGAGGTTCTGGGATGCTGCGGAGATACCGCCGAGGAGGTTGGAGTCGTGAACCAGGTTCTTGTATTCTGCCTGTTCTTCGTCGAACTTCGGATACGGCAGGATACCGAAGTCGTCCTTCATGTCACGCAGAGCCTTGGCTGCACCGAGGTTGGAGTTGCCGAGGAACATCATACGACCTTCGATGAATACCTTCTGGTTGGGAGCGTCGCCGTCGAAGTTGAAATAGGTACCTGCCTGATAGAAGAGATCAACAACTTTTTCTGCGAGGGTGATGGCATCGTCACTCATCATGGACAGCTCGATGAAGCCGTCTGCATCACGGGTTGTGAAGACAACGTCGGAACCGTAAACGAATGCGTCGGTGGAGGACATGGTCAGATAAGTACCGAGACCCAGCTGGTCGTCAGCATCGGAAACACCGTTGTTGTTGAGGTCGATGTAAACGTCCTTTGCAATCTGTGTCATGCGGTCCAGCGTCCATTTGCCGGCGAGAACTTCCTGATACAGTTCATCGGCGTTGTCGTAGTAGTCGGCATACAGCTTCTTGTTGAAGAAGAGTGCACGTGTCCAGTGCAGCGCATCCATGAAGAAGTCACCGGTCAGATAGAAGCGGTAGTCGGAGCCGACTGCAAGCTCGTTCATGAAGTTGTTGTTCCACCACGGCTGGGAGAAATCGAGATATTCAATGTCATAGGCATTGACAAATACGTTTTCGGTGACGAGCTGCGTGACACCTGCCTGTGCACCAAGGAACAGGTCATAAGTGGAGTCGCCTGCCATGACGAGCTTCTGTACTTCGCCGCCAATCTGGTTCCAGCCAAAGTCATAGGAGTCGGACTGGAAGACGAAGTTCAGACGCTCCTGAACGGTCTGATTACGGCGGTAAACAGCGTCTTCGACGACTTCACCGGTTTCCTCACCCAAGCCCGCGAAGAATTCTTCGTTTCTGGCAGTAGAAGCGCAGTAAACGCCGAAGGTTCTGCCGTTAAAGTCAAGTCCGTCTGGCAGAGAGTCCTTGGTCAGGGAACGGTCATTGGGGTCGATGGTTTCAACCTCGGTCTGTGCTTCGGTGACGGGTGTGGTGTCGGTCGTGCCTGCGGTATCGCCGCCGCAGGATGCGATTGACGGAACGGCCATCAGTGCTGCGAGCAAAAAGGAT
>JAZTZC010000355.1:0-42191 GCA_045637265.1 Eubacteriales bacterium
CAGTGTTACCACATTTGCCATGATGGAGAAGATGGACCGTCGCGGTGTCGTTCTCAATGCGGCATTCCTTGTCTCCGCGGGCTTTATCTTTACCGACCACATGGCGTTTACCATGGCATATATGCCGGAATATCTCCCCGCGATGATCGTCGGTAAGTTTACCGCGGCCGTCCTTGCACTCATCCTTGCCGTACCGCTCTATCGGAAGCTTTATGGAAAAAATGAAACTGACGAAAAGGAGAACGGCTGAGACGACGTTCCCTCCTGTTCTTTGATTCGTTTTCTGAAAGGAGAATCTATATGACAAACCAAACGCTCCAGACCCTGAAGACCCGCCGCAGTGTACGGAAATATCTTCCCGGGCAGGTGGAAGAGGATGCGCTGCAGGCGATCCTCGAAGCCGGTACCTATGCAGCAACGGGCATGAACCGCCAATCCCCGATCATCATCTGTGTACAGGATCAGGCCGTCCGTGAAACGCTCCGACGGCTGAATGCCGCTGTGATGGGCAATGACGGAGACCCCTTCTACGGTGCGCCGACCGTTGTCTGTGTGCTTGCCGACAGATCCGTGACGACGCATGTTGAGGATGCGTCTCTTGTCATCGGCAATATGATGAACGCCGCATTTTCCGTCGGTGTCGATTCCTGCTGGATTCACCGCGCAAAGGAAGAATTTGATTCCGACGAGGGTAAGGCACTGCTGAAAAAACTCGGCATTGAGGGAGACTATGTCGGTGTCGGCAATCTGATCCTCGGCTACCGCGCAGGTGATCTGCCCGCAGTACGTCCCAGAAAAGAAAACTATATTTATCGCATATAAGAAGGAGATAAGACTATGACCGAACCTGTAACCATTACCGAACGCGTATCCGTCGTTATTCCGGGACTGGAGCGTCCTTATACCTTTTTACACATTTCCGACACGCACATCACACATGCCTATGAAAACGACAGCGATGCGGGCAAGGCTTTGGCGGAAAAACAGGCGCATGCATGGAATCAGGCGGGTATTTTCCCCGTGGATGCATTTGCCAATGTTCTCGAATATGCCGATGAAACCAAGCCCGATGCCATTCTGCTGGCAGGTGACGTTGTTGACTATTATACGGAAAGTAATGTCAAATACCTCGGTGAAATGCTCTCTGCGTGCAAGACCGAATGTCTCTATGTTCCCGGCAATCACGAATACGCGGGAAATGCAACCTTTGAAGATATGCGCGCAACCCTGTCTCCTCTGATGCAAGGAACGCCTGATTTCTGGGTACGTGACTTCGGTGCGTTTGTCATCGTCGGCGTCTGTGACGGAACCTACCGCTTCACGGCGGAACAGGTGGAAAAGCTGAAGGCGGTCATCGCGCTCGGAAAACCGATTCTGATGGTTCTGCATCTTCCCATCCGCTCCGATGTCCTGTCCCCGTACGTTGAGAAATCCTGGTGGGGCAGTGATGTCACCATCGGCGGCACCAACCACGGAACAGACGAGCCGACCGAGGAATTTCTGGCACTTGTCAAGTCTGAGGAAAGCCATGTTGCGGCGATCTTTGCAGGTCATCTGCATTACGATCATGCAGGAGAATTTGCACCCGGACGGATGCAGTATGTTTCCGCTCCCGCATTTACCCGCTTTGTCAGAGAAGTCAGCGTCATTCCGGAATAAAACTTGCGCAGATACCATAAAAAACAACAAAATTTTTTTCAGATTTGCGCAAAATTTTTCTGAAAAAAGTATGTACAAAATGTCGATTTCATGGTACAATATTATATGTATTCCAAGAAATTGATAGTTATCCCAAGCTCAATTAGGAAAGGAATGGTATCAACCATGAAGAAGATTTACGAAGGCAAAACAAAAGACGTATACGCACTGGACAACGGCAATGTCATGCTGAAGTTCAAGGACGACTGCACCGGCAAGGACGGCGTGTTCGATCCCGGTGAAAACTCTGTCGGTCTGACCATCGAAGGTATCGGCCGTGCAAACCTCCAGTCCTCCATCCACTATTTTGAGCTTCTGAAGCAGGCAGGCATCAAGACCCACTATGTCAGCGCAAACCTCGATGACGCTACGATGGAAGTTCTCCCCGGTAAGGTATTCGGTCACGGTCTGGAAGTTATCTGCCGTCTCGTTGCAACCGGCAGCTTCATCCGCCGTTACGGCGAATATATTGCAGACGGCACGCCCCTCGAAGGCGGTTATGTCGAATGCACCTTCAAGAATGACGAAAAGGGCGATCCGCTGGTTACCGGCGAAGGTCTGGCAGCACTCGGCGTTATGACCCCCGCAATGTTCGAATCCATGAAGGAACAGACCCTCAAGATCACCAAGATCGTTGCAGACGACCTCAAGTCCATTGGTCTTGACCTGTGGGACATCAAGTTTGAATTCGGCTACAACAACGACGAAGTCATTCTGATCGATGAAATCGCTTCCGGCAACATGCGCGTTTATAAGGACGGCGTGATTGTCGATCCCGTTGAGCTGACCAAGTATATTAACAACAGATAATCAAATGCTTTTGAAAAGGCTGGTGTAAGATTTGCGCTTACAGCAGCCTTAAAATTTTCCCGCTTTGAGAAAGCGCGAAACAAAGCCGCCTGCTACGCCGGAGACGTATGACACTTTCTCTCCCGTGCGAGAGAAAGTGTCCAAAGAGCGCACTATCGCTCGCTCTGAATTGATGCCATAAAAAAGCATAATGGATATAAAAGCAAGGCATCAATAGGAGCTCACTCCTCTGGCGGAATTTTTATCCTATCAGCAAAGATGTGGTAATATGAATATCGGATAGCATTTGTGTGCGCCTCTACACAGGGCTGTGTTCAAAGGGAAAAGCGGATTGTATGACATAGAAGATGAATTTTTCAGTTTTTCTTCCAACCCTTCACAAAATCCCCTGTCTGCTCCGTTTATAGTATGAAAACGTTTTCAAAATTCCGAAAAAGGAGGATTCAGTCATGCACGGTGACTTTGATTTCGATGTGTATCTGCGTGCAACGGTCGGACGGCTGACTGCCTACTGCGCGGCAATTGTCGGCTCGGCGGATGCGGAAGACGCGGCACAGGAAGCGTATCTCCGGCTGTATGCCAACCTGTACAGGATTACCGATGAGCGCGCGGCAACGGCATTTCTGTACCGCACGGCGTATCGATTATCCATCGATATTCTGCGCTCCCGCAGGCGTTTCCGTGAAATCGAAACTCCTGCACCGCAGAATGACTGTCTGTCTGATCGGATGCAGAATGCGCTGATGAAGCTCAAGCCCCTTGACCGATCGGTCATCTATCTGCGCGTGGTCGAGGAATTCGGTTACGATGAGATTGCGGTGCGTTTCGGCAAAAACGAAGCATGGGCGCGGAAACGGTATTCACTCGCACGCAAGCGGTTGGAGACAGAATATGCCGAGCAGCGCTGAAACTCATGGAAAGGAGACTCTCTATATCATGAACGATCAAAAAATTACACAGGCATTTGATAAGATCACGGCACAGGCAGACGCATGCCGTGTCGAAAGAAACGTGAGGGAACATCAGATGAAAAAGAATCAGGTTTTTGTAAAACGACCGATCAGAGGAATCGCAATTCTTGCGGCTGTTCTGGTATTGATTATGGTGCCGGTCGCCGCAATCGGAGCTGTCTATTATGCATACCGTATTGACAACGGATATGCCGTCACAGCATCGGAGGACATCGCACCAGTCAAGCTCAATGCACAGAAACTGGACGAGCTGTCACAGTACACGCTGCGGTTTGAAGGAGCGACTGTCAATATCAACGATATCCGAAAAACGTTTGATGATTATGACACATTGGATGCCTGGTTTGACGGCATCCTGCTCACAAGTCCAATACTGGATGGCGGCAATGTACTTTACTGCACAGATGACAACGCGGGAAATCCGATTACAATCCATGTGACCGGTGCAAATGCAGTCACAAACCACGGTAAAACCTGTGCTGTCAGCATCGTCATTCCGCTGATTGACCTCGGCGGGGAATCTGTATGGGCAACCAAAAATACAGACATGCTCTCCTCCCAGATCATTACGGCTGATAACGGCATCGAAGCCGAATTGGTCACCACAGAAACTTCGGTTACGGCATATTTTGCACACAACGGGATTCTGTACCGTATGAACATCGCGGGCAATCATGAAGAAGCGACAGCAGTCTTAACCGAAATTATCAGCACGATGCAGTAATCCCCAAATCCTCTGCCCATCAAACGGCGGAGGATTTTTTTGCAGAATAATAAAAATCTTGACATCTGCACCATCTCATGATACAATACAGTCAAACAATATTTCATTGGAGGTATTCCATTATGAAACAGGCAACACTGATTTTAGACCGTGACTATCAGATCGGTGCGGTCGATCCGCGCATCTACGGTTCCTTTATTGAACATCTCGGTCGTGCGGTGTATACCGGACTATATGAACCGGATCATCCGACGGCAGACGAAGAAGGCTTCCGCGTAGATGTCATTGATCTGGTAAAGCGCCTGAATGTTCCCGTTGTTCGCTATCCCGGCGGCAACTTTGTATCGGGTTTTGACTGGCGTGATTCGATCGGTCCCAAGGAAGACCGTCCGCGCCGCATGGATCTGGCATGGAAAACGACCGAGCCGAATACCTTCGGTCTGCATGAATTCTGCTCCTGGGCAAAGAAGGCGGATTCGTCGGTCATGTACGCCGTCAACCTCGGTACGGGAACACCGGCATCCGCGCGCGATGTCGTCGAATACGCAAACCATCCCGGCGGTACGGCACTGTCCGATCTGCGCCGAAAAAACGGTGCTGAAGACCCGCTCGGCATCAAGCTGTTCTGCCTCGGCAACGAAATGGACGGTCCGTGGCAGATGGGTGCAAAAACAGCAAATGAATACGCTCGCTGTGCCAACGAAGCCGCCAAGCTGATGAAATGGACCGATGCCTCCATCGAACTGGTTGCGTGCGGCTCATCCGGCTCCGGTATGCCGACCTTCGGCGATTGGGAATATACCGTGCTGAACGAATGTTATAACAACGTCGATTATCTGTCCCTGCACCGCTACTACGGCAACCCGCATAACGATACGCCCGACTTCCTCGCAAGCACGATGGATCTGGATGACTTCATCAAAACCGTTGCGGGAATCGCACGCGGCATCAAGGGCAAAAAGCAATCCCGCCACAATGTACATCTGTCGCTGGATGAATGGAATGTCTGGTATCATTCGGGCGGACAGGATCAGGAAATTTATAAAAACAATCCTTGGGGAACGGCTCTGCATCTGCTGGAGGATATCTATAATTTTGAAGACGCGCTGCTGGTAGGACTGATGCTGATCACGATTCTCAAGAACGCCGACACCGTCAGGATCGCCTGCATGGCACAGCTTGTCAATGTTATCGCACCGATCATGACACGGGAAGGCGGCGGTGCATGGACGCAGACGATTTTCTATCCGCTGATGCAGGCAAGCAAGTGGGGACGCGGTATTTCGCTTGCACCGATCGTTTCCTGTGAAAAGGCCGATACCGCACATTACACCGACGTTCCGATGGTGGATGCGGCGGCAGTACAACAGGCAAACGGCGATGTCGTTATTTTCGCAGTCAACCGCTGTCTGACAGATGATGTCGTTCTCAAGTGTGATCTCCGTTCGTTTGGAGATATGACGCTCGTCGGTCACAGCGTTCTGCATCATGATGATATGAAAGCGATCAATACAGAAGATTGCCCCTGCAATGTCGTTCCTGTGGATGTCGCGCCGGTGATGGAGGATGAATGTATCAGACTTCCTGCGGCATCGTGGAATATGCTCCGCCTGACATATCATAACAAAATATGATCCTTCTTGAGAAAAGTAATATGAGGAGATATCATCATGCAGATTCATTTTCCGAAATTCACATCTTCCGATAAGGAGCTGAACATTACCTATCATTACCGTTGTGAAGTGTATCAACGGCATGTTAAAGAAACACCCGACGGTTATGTCATCACGGAATTTCTTCCGGATGTTCCGTGGGGCGGTAAATACAATACGATCAGCTGTGCCGCGAGCCATCATTTCCGCGACGGTCGCTGGCTGCACGAAACATTCCTCCTGGAAGACTATGCCAAGTTCTGGTGTACAGCCGGCAATCCAAGACTGTACAGCTTCCCGATTGCAAACAGTTTCTTAGGGTTTTCCGATGTCACAGGAGATTATACCACAGCGGAAGCATTGTATCTGAAGCTCAAAGAAATCCATGATGCATGGGATGATCATAAAACAGAGTGCGGTATGTACCGTCAGTTGTGCGGATACGACGGTATGGAATTCTCCATTTCCGGCGACGGTATCCGTCCGACAATCAACTCCTACATGACGGCGGACAAATATGCGTTGTCGCGTCTTGCCGAAAGAGTAGGAGATTCCGTACAGGCACAGGCTTACCGTGCAGAAGCGGATGCACTTTCCCGTCAAATCAATGAAACGCTATGGAACGGGGACATTGGAATGTTCGGTGTGATTTCCGATGCGGGCGAGTATCAGAACGTCCGAGAACAGATTGGCTATATTCCATGGATTTACGGTATTCCCACCGAGGGCAAGGACGACTGCTTCCGCAATCTTCTGGACCCCGACTGCTTCCTTGCAAAATACGGTCTGCGGACAGCGGATGTTTCCCATCCGGACTATAACAAACCGTTTGACCATGAATGTCTGTGGAACGGACCTGTCTGGCCGTTTGCAACATCCCAGACGCTGACGGCGGTCATTGCATATCTGCATACGGAAAAACAGCCGAAAATTTCAGCGGAAGAATTTATGAGTCTGCTTCTGACCTATGCATACTCTCACAGAGATACCGACGGTACCCCGTGTCTTGACGAAAACATGGACCCCGATACCGGTATCTGGCTGGCACGGGAGATCATGCGGAACTGGAACCGTCCGGGCAAGGATCCCTCTCGCGGACAGCATTATAACCATTCCTCGTTCATCGATCTTGTCATGACCGGTATCTGCGGAATCTGTCCTGCCGAGGGCAATCATCTGGTGATCCATCCGCTGGGCACTTCGCTTGATGCATTTTCCGTCAGCGATGTTCTGTATCACGGACACTGCCTTGCAATCACATGGGAAAAAACTACAGGTCTGCGGGTCTGCGTAGATGGCAGCCGTACGTATTTCTGTGCGGCAGGTGCTGACATCCTGTTGGAAATCGAATTGTAACAAACACCCCTGATGAGGAGATCAATTATGACTTACAAAACAGGCTCTTTCAAAAAGTACGGCGACGGTCCTGTTTTTGGCAGCAAGGAAACAGGGACGATGTTTGATGCCTATGTGTGGCACGATCGCGGCAGAATCCGTATGGATGTCTCGTGGCGTCCGCAGAGAGCATTGGCTGTCACGTTTTCCGATGACGGTATTCATTGGGACGAACCGCAGATCACGCTGGAATGTGATCCTTCCACCGGTGAGAACAATCTCAACCGTAACTGTGTCATCCCCGATCCACACGGCGACGGCTATCTGATGTGGTATTCCAGCCAGTATTGGGAGGGTGCACACGGCAAATCCTGGATCGGCATTGCACGCTCCGATGACGGCATTCACTTTGAGCGTTTCTACAAGAACCCAGTTCTGGTGCCGGAAGAGGATTATGAAAAGGAATCCGTGATGAATCCGTTTGTTATGTATGAAAACGGAACATTCCGCATGTGGTATGCCGCCGGGGAAACCTATGAACCCAACGCAATCTGCTATGCCGAATCGGATGACGGTATTCACTGGGAGAAGTACAAAAACAATCCCATGTTCTGCTGTGCACCGGAAAATGAGTATGAACAGAACCGCATCGGTGCTGTACAGATTCTAAAGGAAGAAAACGGTTATCTGATGTTTTACATTGGATACCGAGATATCGATACGGCATGTATCTGCGCTGCACGTTCCAAGGACGGTATTACCGACTGGCACAGAGTACCGGAAAATCCGTTGGTAACGCCGACACCCGGTACCTGGGACGAAAATTCCTGCTACAAGCCGGGTGTTATCCGAACTGAAGACGGCACCTATCACATCTGGTACAACGGACGCCGAGGCGGTGATGAATTTATCGGTTATGCCACCGGTATGATTGCAGATTGAATTTCCGAACAGAAATCCTCATAGAACACAAATCAACGATGTTCAACCGCTCCAACCAACGGTTGAACAAACAAAAACACAAGAACACGATGTTTGCTGGCATAAGACAGAAAGCCGCCGGGAGTAATCCAAAACGGTTACTCCCGGCGAAATTTTTTATATTGTTTATTTGCTGTTGGAAACGAGCCACTCAATCAGATCGGTCTGCTCATATGCATAATCCCAGCAGTTATGACCGTGTCGGTCAGTCGGGAAGAACATGACATCCGCACCGTTTGCCTTTGCCGCAGAAACCATCTGCTCGGAGTAGGAGAACGGAACGACAGAGTCATCAACCGAGTGGAAGACACGGATTTTCTGACCGCGCAGTGCACCCGCACGCCAAGAAAGACCGCCGCCGCAGACAGGAGCACCGCAGGAGAAGAAGTTCGGGAATGTGCAGAGCAGCTCCCATGTACCGAAGCCGCCCATCGAAAGTCCGGTGACGGAGATGCGGTTTTCATCGGCATTCAGTTCTTTTGCAACGGATTTGATCCATTCCATGACAGGGAAGGTCAGATGATTCCACGTCATATCGGCAGGGCACTGGGGAGAAACGGTGATGACGCGCAGACCCTTATAATCGGGATCACGCTTGAAGAGCTTGGGAATGGCATGAACTGCGACATTTTCAATGTTCGGACCGCGCTCGCCCGCACCGTTCAGAAAGACGATCATCGGCAGAGATTCCTTTGCAGGATCAAAATCCTTGGGTGTGGTGACATAGCCGGAGAGCTTGCCGCATACTTCGACTTCTTTTGTGTAGATAAAAACCTGTTCCATGTTGGTTATTTCCCTTCTGTTTTATTGATAAGGATATTGTATCAGAATCAACGCGGATTGTCAAGTCCTCAAGGCTCAGTCGATTCGCTCAAAATGCGGGATTACATCAAGCGGTGCGGAAACCGTAACCGTCTGTCCACCGTCATAGGTGCATCCATCACAGTAGCGCCATGTTCCGTGCGGCAGGACAACGTCGCGCGTCATGGCATCCTTTTCTGTTACGGGTGCACAGAGGACGGTATCGCCGACCATAAACTGATCGGTCACATCGGCAAATCCCTCATGCGGGAAAACATATTCCATATACCGCATAATCGGTTCCCCTGTCACAGCGGCTTCTTTGGCAAGCGCAATGATGGTATCTGCATATTTTAAGTGCACATCACCCGCCGCACGACACAGATCGGCATGTTCCGCATCCAATACCCGCCAGGGAGCAGCGGAATACTGCATCATCGGCATGAGCGCTGCCGTCTGCGCGTACCGTACAAACAGATTCTGATCCAGCGACGGCGCACCGGGCAGGAAATCGACAAACGAACCGCCTCCGATCATATCGGGACAGCCGTATGCAAATCCGAGAATTCCCTGTGCCAGCGCATCGGGAACCAGTCTGGCAACCTCACCCCAGCGGTGGGATTTGTCGCACAGACGCTGTACCAGCGGCAGACCTGCGGATTTGTAGCAGGCACGGTATTCGTTGTAACGGTATTTTTCACCGAGCTTTGCCCACAGCATACACTGGTCATGAGCGGTGACACCACCCCAGGTCATGTCATCATCGCGGTAATAGTTGGCATCACCCGCATCGAACTTGAAGCCGTCTGCGCCAAGCTCCATCAGATAAGTGAGCAGTTCGTCAAGCCACGATGCCGTTTCGGGATTGGACATGTCAAGAATTGCGGAGTAACCGTTCCACCAGCGGCGGATGGCGGTAGAGCCGTCGGCATTGCGCACCAGCATCTTTTTCGATTCCAGTTCACGGAATTCCGCGGAATCGGGCGAAATGAACGGACAAATCCACAGCATGACCTCAAAATTCAGCGCATGCAGCTCCTCCATCATCGCATGTGCATCGGGGAACCGTGCAAGATTGAATTCCCTGCTTCCGTAATAGCGCATCCAGCCGTCATCGATCATCAGAATACCGGCGGGATAGCCGTTGTCGATGATGCCGTGTGCATAGGAGAGAATATTTTCCTGGTTCTGATCGTAGATCAGCTCTGCCCATGTGTTGTACTGCGGCTTCACAAAGAAATTTTCAGGCGGAATGACACCGTTTGGCGGGAAATGTGCTTTGACTGCCGCACAGTACGCACCGCGCAAGGTTTCATAGCCCTCATACAGCGCAAAATCGTCCTTTGCATTTGCAACTGAGATCACGCCGCCGCGAACCTCCACGTCATACGGCTGATCGCTCCACAGATAGCGTCCGTGCGAGGAAACCATCAGAGGAGATTCCTGATTGCCTGTGAACTGTGTTGTCGGATGATAGGTATATTCAGATTGTTCGGTCAACGGAAAACGGGTTCCGTGGGCGACAGCAAGTCCCCACCAGCGTTCTCCGGGAAGAAAAGGGATCGTACGGTTCATGGTGCTATATACAGCTTGCAAGATGGAAGCTGTCCTTTCTTTGATATGGATTTATCTTTATTGTATCAAGGATTTGCCGATGTGTCAAGAAATTTCGGGAATCTCTTGAAAAAATTCGCCTGATGTGATATACTGAAATACAAGAATGATTCATTCATACAGAAAGGATCCAGACATGAAGTATCTTGTATCAAAATTGTCCGCGCTGATGTTATCGCTCCTGTTTGTGACATCGACACTTTTGCCGTGTGTTTCTGCCGCGGTGGATCACAATCAATATTGGCCTCTGCAGGCGGCATACACAGAAGCCGTCTCGTCCGGCAACAAAAACGCCATCACCGCCGCAACGGAAAACATTCTCCGATTATACGGGAAATTTGAGGATGCAACTTCCTGCTACCGTTCGATCACACCGATTCTGAACGCGGCAAAAATTTATGAAGAGCAGGGACGCTTTGACGATGCCCTGCGTCTTTACAAGTATTATCAGCGCTGTTATCAGGCTCTGGACCGTCTGACCGATGACAATGTCGAGGAAGCGTTAAGATATGCTGATGCTATGCTGGATGCCTATGCGTATATGGATCCCGAAATCTATGTCCATGCCAACCAGCCCGCCGATGTTCCGTATTACGGATCCAAAAATGAGCCGAAGACAGGTACATACACCGGTATGTGCGGATACTATAACGAGGAAATCTGCAATGCCTATCTGCAATATGTACGGTTTGAAACGGAAGACATTGCCGACTTTGACTACCGTATCCCGCATGAGGACAGCTGTCATCTTCTGGAGCTGGCGTGGAACATCGATGACAAATATACCGAAAACGGTGCCATCGAATATCTCAGCACAATCGCAAATGGTCAGCACGATGCTTATATCATCAAAAATCTTCGCTATCTTGCATCGCTTGAGAACTGCGGCGTTCTGCTCCGTTTCGGTGCGGAGGTCAATGTCTGGGGTGTCAACACCGTCTATTACAATAACGGCAGACTGGATGAGTTCAAGAAAATCTATATCCGTGCATTCCGCCATATTCATGATCTGGCAGTCGAATACGCGCCGAATGTCGCCATGGTTTATTCTCCTGTGGACATTTCCAACATGCATGTCTCCCATGAAGACTTTTATCCGGGCGACGAATATGTCGACTGGGTCGGATTTTCTGCATATGCCAATCAGTCCGCAGATACAACAGGTCAGTTCGGCAGTCTCAATGATGCCTATTACAAGCGCGGTAAATATACCAACCAGATGGCACGCTTCCGCGATATCATAAACACCTACGGTGACCATATTCCGATTCTGATTTCCGAGTGCGGATTTATGTACCATTCTACCTCGTCCAACCAGAGCGAATCATATGCAAGTGAACGCATGCAGTATTTCTACGCCTACGTCAACATGCTGTATCCGCAGGTCAAGGCTATTCTTTATTTCAACAACAACATTGAGGGCAACGATTACAGCCTATTCGGTGATGAAGGCAATACAAAGCTTGCCGATGTTTATCTGCAGGCAGTCAAGGAAAACCTCGTCATGTCCGAAATGCTCCACGACCATCAGACCGGCTATACCCGTCTGTCTACGCTGAATGAAGAACGGGACGATCTGACCTTGTCGCTGTATGCTGCATATCCTGGCAATCCTGAAATCACCGTCACATACCTGCTGGACGGTAAATCGGTACAGACCACATCGACAGTTCCCTATACCGCACACATCGGTGAAAATCTGCTGCCCGAAGGCCGTCATACCCTGTCGGTTCACATGACCGCAGGAAAAACTGATATAACCGAGGACTATATTCTGTATGTCTCCTCCGATGGTATCATCCGCTGTGAATCCCCGGACCTCACCGACATTCCTCAGAACCATTGGGCATATCCGTATATCTCCTACTGCATGCAGGAAAACTTCTTTGACGGTATGCTGACCTCCAAATTTGTTCCCGAACGCAAGGTGACCCGCGCCGCTTTTGTTACGCTGCTCGGACGCGTTGCCGGCATCAACCCCGACGATTACGGTCCCACCGGCTTTACCGATGTCAGCGAATCGCAGTATTACGCGCCGTATGTCACATGGGCAAAAGAAGCGGGCGTTACCTCGGGTACGGGCGACGGCACAACCTTCTCGCCGAATACGGTCATCACACGTGAGCAGATTTGTACCATGCTTGTGCGCTTCTGCGACAACACCGGTATCGCACTGCCCGACCCGGACGGCTCGAAATTCAACGATGATCGGGAAATCGACTCCTGGTATCAGGACGGTGTCTATACGGCAAAGACCGCAGGTATCGTTTCCGGCAAGGGCGGCAATCTGTTTGACCCCAATGCCGAGTTGACCAGACAGGAAATCGCCGTTATCTTGCAGAAGTTCCATATCAATTTCATAAGAGAGAAATAAATACCACCGCCGATCGGTACGAGTGCATGATGCACAAACGCCGATCGGTATTCTTATGCAAAATGCAGAAATTAAAGACTCACAACACAAATGTATTGCAAAACAATTCCATATCCGTTATAATATAGTCATAGGGACATCAACTATATTTTAACAGAAACAGGAGGTACGGTATGAAACACACACGATTTTTCAAAATTTTGACGGATTTTCTGATTTTGTGTCTGTTATTCTGTTCATGTCATCCGTCCGATCAGCCGGATTCCGTGGATGTGACATCCGTGAATACAGATGCCGGATCCGCTATGGATGGAAATACAGATCCCATGCTTTCTGTGCTTTCTGCATTTTCGGACGAAATAGAGGACGAAGACCGCCTTATCTTATCTCATTCATACGCTTTTCAAGCTCTGTCCGAACCGGAAGACGGTTGGGAATACCAAACTGACAAAGTCGAGTTTCATGATGGGATGCTCTGTATGCATATGAGGCAGGATAGCGAACAACAGCAACCACCGCAGAACTGTGTTGCTTATCTTGATACAAACGGAAATATTGTAAAAACTGTTCCGTATTCCGTGCCGATTATAAAACATTCGGAACGGGATGACATCCTTGAAGTATCCCGCGGCAGAAAAATGCTTGATGAGAACACCTTTCTGTATTCCAGCTATACCATCATCATGCATAATACCCCCGGCGTTGCCAATGAAGCAGATTCCGGGTATCTTGTTTTGTGTGATGCCGCAGGAAATCTATTAAGAGAAACGCTCATTCCCGGCTATGGAACAAACAGCAGTCTGAAACAACTGAACGACGGTCGAATTGTTGTCATCGGCGGGGAATCGGTCTGTATCTTTGATGCAGAGTTAAATCTGGTTGGACAGATTGAAAGCGGAGCAAAAAATAATCTTCAGATAACACCTCTCGGAGAACTGATTGCAGAGGGACAGTTTGAGGGCAGTTATTACCGTCTGGATTTGGAAAACTATGCAAGCAGTGCGGAAGTCCGTTATCAACATCCCAAAAATGTTACAGGCATTCCGCTGATGTATTTTTCTGCGGTTGAAAGCGCTTATGAAGTATACTACAGCAATGATACCGGCTTTTGGGGGTACAATGTCGGAGATGCCGAAGCCGAACTGTTATGCAGCTGGCAGAATTCCGGTCAGGTTTACAGCAATCTGACGATCCTTGGTGTGCTTGATGCCGACAGAATTCTGATATCCTTTCACGATCCGTTTTCCGATATGGAAACCATCGGCTGGCTGTACCGTGACCCAAATGCTGCCGCACAGAAAAAGATTCCCATCCGTGTCGGAATCGTTGAAGAACCGATCAATATCGGATTGACCTATTTGACAGACATCCTGCGTACCGCCGCTAACAGGTTCAATGCACACAATAGCCAATACTTTATCGAAATTGTTCAATACGGTACACGCAGTGATAAGCACGGTGTCATTCCCGATGCCTTTTCCGAAGCAATGTTGGCAGGTGAAGCGGCAGATATCATTGTCACATCCAAATATATCCGTGATGCCATGCGCATGTATACAGACAAAAAAGCTTTTGTCGATCTGCGCGATGCGCTTGGAGCTGTGCTTCTCCCTTGTGTGAACAGTGCTTATACCGATCGGTATGGCTCGTTGTATTCGATTCCGATGCAGATGACACTTTCCATGCTGGTTTGCAGTGAAGAACATATCAGTGCTGATGAAAGTCTGACACTGGACAGAATGTATGCACTTGCAGAGGAAGCAGAGAGCAGCGGAACCCGACTGTTTTGGGGTGGTGATCTGACATTATCCGAGCTGCCCGGAACCATTCGATCTGCGGCACTGCCATCATTTGCCGACGAGGAAACAGGTGACTGTTATTATGACAGTGCGGAATTTGGAGAGCTTCTGCTGTTTCTTGAAAATCTGATGATACAAATATCCAAAGAACAGATGCAGTATTATGAGACTTGCGGAAATCATGTCAGGGAACCCGATCCTGCGGCGATACGGGATACCCTGCAAGCAGGAGAAACGGTCTTTTTGAACTATCCCTTCCATACTATGGCTGATTTTGCTTATCTGAAACTGTATTGGGGAGATATCGATTTTGTTCTGCACGGATATCCTACAAAGAATGAAGAATTGGTTCGCTTCGATTCTTCGCTGGATTTCCATTTGAACGCCGCATCGAATGTCAAGCTTGGCGCGGCACAGTTCCTCGCATATCTTTTGTCGGATGAAGTGCAATTGTACAGCTCCGGTACATCGCTTCCGGTGACTGCATCTGCGATTGAGAAGCTGTTGGAGTATGAAGCATACATATTCGAATCGACAAGCCTTTATCGTCTCGATGATGTATATGACGATGATATTATTTCCGGATTATACCGTGATGCCATTCGTGTGTCCTATGACGAAGATGATCTTGCTATTCTCCGCCGCCTGTTTTACGAAACCGGGACTTCATCCGATATGGATGCAACCATGAACGCAATTCTCGAAGAAGAACTCTCTGCGTACCGCTTGGGCATCCGCACCCTTGAGGAAACCCAGAAAATTCTCCAGTCCCGGCTGTACATCTACATCAACGAATAAATTTCCCAAAACCGCTTGCTTTTTTGCATACTTTGTGCTATACTGAACACAACCTATTAAAAACCAAAGGAGAATACAACTATGTTAGCAATGACTCCCCCCATGGGTTATAACACCTGGAACACCTTCGGTACGAACATCAATGCACAGCTGATTAAGGAAACCGCTGATGCAATGGTCGATCAGGGTCTGCTGGATGCAGGCTACAAGTACCTTGTCATCGACGACTGCTGGTCCGAGCGCGAGCGCGATCCGATCACCGACAAGATCGTTCCCGACAAGAACAAGTTCCCGCTCGGCATGAACGACGTTTCCGATTACGTTCATGCAAAGGGTCTGAAGTTCGGTATGTATTCCTGTGCAGGTGTCCGTACCTGTGCCGACTACCCGGGTTCCTTCGATCATGAATTTCTGGATGCGGAAACCTTCGCGGAATACGGCTGTGACTTTTTGAAGTACGACTTCTGCTTCAAGCCGGAAACTGTCAACGGTCCTCTGCTGTATAAGCGTATGGGCATGGCACTCAAGTCCTGCGGTCGTGAAATCCTGTTCTCCGCCTGCAACTGGGGCTCTGACGAAGTCGGTACCTGGATCCGTTCCGCAGGTGCACACATGTATCGCTCCACCGGCGATATCTTCGACAACTTCAATTCTGCAAAGGACATCGCAATGTCCCAGGTACAGAACTACTGCTACTCTGCACCCGGATGCTTCAACGACATGGACATGCTGACCGTCGGTATGTACGGTAAGGGCAACGTCGGCAACGAAAATGCGCAGACTGACGTCGAATATCAGACCCAGTTTGCACTGTGGTGCCTGTTCGGTTCTCCCCTGATGATCGGCTGTGACGTTCGCAATATGACACCTGCCACCAAGGCAATCCTCACCAACCGTGAACTGATTGCACTTGACCAGGATCCCGAATGCCGCGGCGTCATCAATGTCACAACCCATCCGTGGGATCAGAACCTCAAGGTCTTCTTCCGTCATCTGTCTGACGGCGAATATGCCATCGGCTTCTTCAACTTCACAGATCATACCGCAGTCGTTCCGTTCTACACGTTCAATGCGGGCTTGGTTGCAGGCTGTGGACGTGCGTTCGTCATGCGCGATCTGATCACGGGCGAGGAAGTCGGTCCGATCAAGGATTACTACAATCCCACGATCGAGTCTCACGGCTGCAAGATCTTCCGTGCAAAAGTTGTCAAACTCTGATGGAGCATTGCAAAGCCTGTGGTGCGGAAGTGACACGCGATGAAATCGGGCTGACAAAAAAGCTCATCAATCGGGGTGCGACAGAATTTCTCTGCCTCTCCTGTCTTGCAAAGAAGTTTGACATGACCGAGGAGGAATGTCGGACGCTCATTGCGCATTTTCGTGAAGCGGGATGTCATTTATTTGTATAAAAATATCGGAGGCAATGCTTTTTGGGCATCTGCCTCCGTTGATTTTTATGTTGTTTTCATTCCTTCATCCACTCTTTTTTGTCCTTGAGCGCATCATAAAGCTCCAGATAACTGGTATGACGGGACTTCGGAACGGACTTTTGTGCAACGGCAGAAAGAATGGCACAGCCCTCTTCCTTGGTATGCGTACATTTGGTATAACGGCACTGTCCGATCAGAGGGACAAATTCGCGGAACGTATACGGAAGCTCTTCAACCGAGAAGAAATCAAACCGCACAAAGTCAAGCATCGAAAATCCGGGTGTGTCCGCAAGATAGCCGTGGTATCGCCCATCGGAGCAATGCTCCAGAGAGAAAAGGTGGACAGCACGGGTCGTATGCTTGCCGCGCGCGATCTTTTCGCTGATTTCTCCTGTTTCGAGATCCAGATGCGGGAACAGACGGTTCATGAGTGTCGACTTTCCGACGCCCGAAGCACCGCAGAACGCGGCAATGGTATTCTGATCGAACGATTCCAGATATGCGGTAATCCGTGCGTCCTCTGATGCGGTTTCGGCATCGGTGACAAACACGGTAAAGCCGCATTTTTCATACTTTGTCCGCATCTGCTCGGCACGGTGCGCATCCAGATCGGCTTTCGTGACGATCAGCACAGGCTCGATTTCCTGATATTCGAGGATACAAAGAAGCTTATCAAGAAAACGCAGAGAAGGATCGGGATCCTTTGCCGCGGCGACAACAAACATCACATCGAGATTTGCCATCGCGGGACGGATCAGCGCATTGCGGCGCGGATAGATCTCAGAGATCAAAGCACCGGTCTGCGCACCGCTTGACTGCTTGTTTTCCATTTCGTCATCTACAGTCACATGAACGCGATCCCCGACCAGCGGTGTCAGACCGTCATGGCGGAAGGTTCCTTTGGCTCTGCAGTCGGTTTCACATCCGTTTTCCTCACGGACGGTATAAAGACCGCCAACTCCGCGAACGATGGAACCGTCAAATTCGCGGTTTGCACGATGTTCGCCTTTCATTCAGCACCACCGTTTTCACCTTCCACAGGCGTTCCTATCGCCTCGGTTTCCGTTTCGTTTTCTGTCTTCGGCGGCTCATAATCGGGACCGCCCGATACAGTGAAATCAATCTTGGTTGCGGATTTCGGAACCGACGCAAATTCAGGCTTCGACTGCGACAGAATCGTACCGATCGGCTGGTCGGATGCAACATAATTGACCTTACCGAGTGCCAGATCGTTTTCGATGAGAATCTTCATTGCCTCATCCCGCACAAGTCCGAGGAAATTCGGCACGGAAACATATTCCACCTTCTGTCCGCGCGAGACATATAAGGTCACCGTATCACCCGAGGTCACCGTGTCGCCTGCCAGCGGATCCATTTTATACACATAACCGTCAAGCGCCGTATCGTGGTATTCTTCCACAACCTTGCAGGCAAGTCCCATACGCGAGAGCAGAAGTTCTGCCTGTCGGTATTCCTGTCCTGTCAGGTCTGCCAGCTTGAAGGTCTGTGCACCGAGGGAAACCGTCAGCATCACGGTACATTTCTGGTCGTGCTTTTCGCTGACCTTCCGCGAGGTTCCCGATACCGGTTCCTGCGCAATGATCGTGTTTTCCGGCGCATCGGCATCGTATACGGAATCAATCTCAATGTTGTAATACTTTGCAAACTCCATGGAATCGAGCAGATTGCCGGAATACAGCATACCGACAAAATTCTCAATTTCGATGGTCCGATAGTCCTCGTCGCTGTCCGCAATGATCAGCTGCTGCAGGACATAGAAGATCGCAACGCCCATGACGATCATAAACGACAGCGCAACACCGAGAATAACGGGGAACATCGAATAACTGCCGCGTCTGCGCTTTCTGCGAGGTGTGTCTGTCGGAGCAACCTTTTTCTTGCCGCGGAATACATCTTCCTCTTCCTGATCGGGTTTTCTTGTCGGGAAGATCGTATCGGGACGCTGACGCAGCTGCATGACACAGCGCATCATGTCCGACGCATTCTGATAACGGTATTCGGGATCCTTTTCCATTGCGCAGAGAATCAGCTGCTCCAGACCCTGCGGCAGGGAAGGATTCAGCTCTCCGGGCGGGACAGGATTGTCATTGACCTGCATCAGAACAACGGAAACCGAAGACTCTGCATAGAACGGCAGCTGTCCCGTAACCATTTCATACAGCATTGCACCGAGGGAATACAGGTCAGAACGTGGATCGATCTGCTTGCCCGATGCCTGCTCGGGACTGATATAATACACCGTACCGATCGCCTTGTCGGTCATGGTCACCGTATCGGTATTCGGCAGCTTGGCAATGCCGAAGTCAGTGACCTTGATGACACCGTTTTTGAGCAGCATGATATTCTGCGGCTTGATGTCACGGTGAATGATGCCTTTGGCATGGGCATGCTCGAGCGCACGGAGGATCTGTTCCATATAGGACAGCGCTTCCTTCCAGCCAATGACACCTTTGCGGTTCATATAATTTTTCAGGGTAATGCCATGGATGTATTCCATGACGATATACTTGATATCATCCTTCACCGAAACGTCGTAAATATTGACGATGTTCGGATGATTGAGCATCGCAACGGCACGGGACTCGTTGATGAAGCGCTTGACCGACTGCGCGTCATTGTTGATCTCTTCCTTGAGCATCTTGACTGCAACCGTCCGGTTCATCAGCATGTCATGTGCTTCGAATACGACCGCCATACCACCGATGCCGATGATTTTGTTGATCTTATAACGCCGGTCAAAGACCTGTCCGACGTATTTTTCAAATTGCTCCATGCTCATGCATTATTGTCCTTCGCTTCTTCATTTTTTTGTGTTCCGAGACGCATCAGAACCACCGTGATATTATCAACGCCGCCTGCCGCATTTGCAGCATCCACAAGCGACTGTGCCATCGCATCTCCGTCATACGGCACATTCTCCGCAATGCCTGCGGAAAGCATGGAACGGATGTCTTCTGCCTCCACATATCCCGACAGACCGTCGGAACACAGCATCGCGCAGGCATCGTCGTGCAGTCTGGAAAGATCGACCGAAAAGATATCCGATTCAATACTGCGTTCAATGCCGACCGCGCGCGTGATGACGTTGCGGTTGGGATAGTCCTTTGCCTCTTCCTTGGTCAGCTTCCCGGTATCGAGCAGATACTGTACCAGAGAATGGTCACGTGTGATCTGTGTCAGACGACCGTGGTTGTAAAGATACAGTCTGGAGTCGCCGACATTGACAGCATACAGCACATCTCCGACAACGAGTGCCGCAACCAGCGTGGTTCCCATACCTTTGAGACTTTTGTCCTTTTCGGTACTTGTGAATACGCATCGGTTGGCATCCGTCACCGCGTGCGCCAGCATGGAGGAATAGTCCCCCTCTGTCGCAAGTCCCGTGCGTACCGCATCCGAGTTCATAAACGCATCCACCGCCGCGACGAAATGCTCACAGGCAAGTGCAGAGGCAATATTGCCGCCGTTGGCACCGCCCATACCGTCACAGACGACACCGAGTGCGCAGTCAATCTCTTCCCAGAGGCGGATCACAAAGCTGTCCTGATTGTTCTTACGCCGTTTTCCGATATCTGTTTTCCCATTGAGGATCATTGCAGATCACACTCCCTTTCTCCCGATTGTTATGTAACATGATGATTATGTCAAAATATGCTTCTGAATCTGATTTTCGCGGTTGCGCAGCTGTCCGCAGGAGGCATTGATATCGGGACCAAGCGTTCTGCGTACCGTCGCCGTCATGCCGTTTTTCTCAAGAATTGCGGCAAAGCGGCGGACATTTCCCATATCAGAGGACGCAAAATCGCGTTCCTTGATCGGGTTGACGGGAATCAGATTGATATGAATCGGCATTTTTCTGCCGACATACTTTTTCATTGTCTGAACAAGCTGTGCCGCACCTTCTGCGGTATCGTTCTTTCCTGCAATCAACGTATATTCAAACGAAATACGGCGGCCTGTTTTCTCAAAATAGCGAACGGATGCCGAAAGCAGCTCCGCGATATTCCACTTCTTGTTAATGGGCATGATTTCTGAACGGAGCGCATCCGTCGGCGCATGCAGGGAAATGGAAAGCGTGACAGGCATCCCTTCCTCCGCCAGTCGGTCAATGCCGTCGACCAGTCCGCAGGTGGACAGCGAAATGTGGCGGTAACCGATATTGAGTCCCGCCTCATCACCGACCAGACGCAGGAATTTCATGACGTTATCGTAGTTGTCCAGCGGCTCACCGATGCCCATCAGCACGATGCCGGAGATGCGCTCTCCCATATCGCGCTGGGCCGCAATGACCTGTCCGAGCATTTCAGACGGTGTCAGATCACGGACCTTGCCGCCGAGCGTGGATGCACAGAACGCACATCCCATGCGGCATCCCGCCTGTGTGGAAATACAGATCGTATTGCCGTGATGATAACGCATAAAGACACTTTCAATGTTCTGCCCGTCAGACAGCTCCCACAGATATTTTACGGTGCCGTCCTGTGCAGACACATACTTTTCGGCAATTTCGGGGTACAGGAGTACCGCTGTCTCACACAGTTTTTCGCGCAGGGCTTTGGAGAGATTTGACATGCCGTCAATCCCGACACCGGCATGCATCCATTTGAAAATCTGTCCTGCGCGGAACTTCGGTTCACCGATGGAGCGGCAGAATTCCTCCAGTTCAGCGACATTCATGGACAGAAGATCGGTTTTGGTTACAGTTTCACTCATCATTCTATTGATACTATGTTACTTGATTCTTTTCATCTTTGCAACGAAGAAGCCGTCACATCCCGCAAATTCATCGGGGAACAGCGAAAGCATACCCGCATCAACGACATGTTCACCGACTGTGAAAGGAACGGGCTCAAATACAGCATGGGATGCAAGGAAACGCGTGACATTATCTTCATTTTCCGCACGGTTCAGCGTACAAGTGGAATACACAAGAATTCCACCCGGCTTGACATAGCGGCTGCAGTTTTCTAAAATGGCATACTGGATGGCGGGAAGACGCTCGATCTCATCCGCGGTTTTGTGGCGGATGTCGGGCTTTTTGGATAAAACACCGAGTCCAGAGCAGGGAACATCACATAAAACGCGATCTGCCATCCCTTCCCACTCAGGAACAAAGACAGAGCCGTTCTGTTCTCTCGTTTCAATGATAGAAATTCCGAGCTTTTCCGCGCCTTCCGATACGAGCTTCAGTTTATTTTTATGAAGATCGCAGGAAAGAACCTTTCCCTGATTCTTCATCCACAGCGCTGTGGAAAAGCTCTTGCCGCCGGGACACGAGCAGGCATCGATGATAAACTCACCCGGCTGTGCACCGAGGACATAAGCAGCAATCTGCGACGCCTCATCCTGCACAAAACAGTCGCCGTCCGAAAATCCGGGAATATCCTCAATCGGACAGTGTCCACGCAGTCGGATGCCGCCCGGAACATACTTTGTCGGCTGATATCCGATGTTCTTCTGCTTCATCGCATCGCCAAGAGCTTCCGCAGTCGTTTTCAGCGGATTGGCGCGCAGGGTGATCGGCGGATTTTCGTCAAACGCACGGAAAATCGATTCCGTCTTATCAAGTCCGTACATCTCCGACCACATTTGGCACAGCCATTCGGGATAGGCGTATGTCACGCTGAGATAACGGACGGGATCTGCTTTTGCATCGGGGAAGCGCAGTCGCTTTTCCTCACGGCGATACGCATGCAGCACCGCGTTGACAAACGAAACGGCACTCTTTGCGGCAAAACGCTTGCAGAGCTCTGCCGCATCGTTGACGATGGCATAATCGGGAACGCGGTCGAGGTAGCGCATCTGATACAGCGATAGGCGCAGAATGATGCGGACATTGGCATCGATTGAGCGCTTTTTGTCGCAGAGACAGTCGATGATATAGTCAAGCGTAATCTTGCGCTCGACCGTACCGTAAAAGATCGACGTATAAAGCGCACGGTCGGCACCTTCCAGACCGTTTCGGCGAATGGCGGTGTCTGCCTCAATATTGGCAAATTTTTTATTGTTTTCGTATTTCTGCAGCGATACAAACGCCGCTTCTCTTGCTGTCATAAATTACCTTTTGATTTCTATTATTTTCAGCGTCTTCTTCTTTCGTCATTGCTTGACACGATCGACCACAGGCGCAGAAGTTGGAGCAATGCCGAGAGCAGCGCCGCCACATACGTCATTGCCGCCGCGGAAAGAACCTTTTTGGCGCCGGACAATTCTTCTCGGTCAAGGGATCCGCCGTCCTCGAGTGCGGTGATTGCACGTCTGGATGCATTGAATTCGACAGGCAGTGTAACCAGCTGGAAAAAGGCAACGACGGCATACAGCCAAAATCCGACATAGGCAAGTGTCCCAAACGACAGTAAAATCCCGAACATCAAAATATAGATGGACCATCGGGACGCAAACTGCGTCAGTGAAACGATCGATGCGCGGAGTCTGATCGGTCCGTAGTTTTCCGCATACTGCACCGCGTGTCCCGCTTCATGTGCGGCAACACCGACAGCGGCAATCGACGGCGTATGGTACACGGCATCCGACAAACGGATCACGTTTGCCTTCGGGTCGTAGTGATCGGTCAGATTGCCGGCTATCTGCTCAATCTGTACATGATAAAGACCGTTTCGGTCGAGAATCAGGCGCGCGGCATCATAACCCGTCATGCGGCGTTTGTTCAAGACCTTTTGATATCGGTTGAACGTACTTGTCACAGATGTCTGTGCCCAAAGTGAGAAAATCAGAACCGGAATGAGGAGCAAGATATACGAAATATCATATCCTCCGTAATAGATCACAGGCAATGGAATTCTCCTTTTTACTTCTTATCAAATTCGGGTGTCAGAAGAACATCTCCCACATCAATCTTTCTGCCGCGGATGAAGTCTCCTGCGTTCATTTTGCCCTTTCCTTCGGGAACGAGTACAGTGATACCGAGAATTCCTTCTCCGCATGCAGCACAGATCAGTCCCTTTTTGGCATCGACGGACAGAATTTTACCAACTTCTCCGTGAACGCCATCTTTTTCCACAACGACTGTGGAAACAATTTTGATATTCTTAGTTTCTTTTTCATTTTTCAGAACGGCAACACCGAGCGGTGCGGGAGACAATGCACGGATTTTGTTGTGCAGTGTCTGTGCGGACAGCGAAAAATCAAGCGCACATTCCGCTTTTTCAATCTTTGCGGCATACGTCGCCTTGGAATCATCCTGTACTTCACGCACGACAGTTCCATTCTCAATCATCGGGATGACGGAAACAAGCAGCTTGCCGCCGGATTTTCCCATACGGTCATAAAGCGAACCAAAGTCCTCGTTTTCGCCGATAGTGACCTCATCTTTTGCAATCATATCGCCCGTATCGATGCCGTCTGCCATAAACTGGATGGTATTGCCGGTGACCGTCAGACCGTCCATGATGGCACGCTGAATCGGTGCCGCACCGCGATACGCGGGAAGATGGGAGCCGTGGACATTGATGCAGCCGTACTTAGGATAGTCAAGCACGCTGCGCGGCAGAATTTTGCCGTAAGCCGCAACGACAATCAGCTCGGGATCGAGCTCTGCAAGCAGCTCTGCAAATGCTTCGTCGCGCAGAGTGGTCGGCTGATACACGGTAAGACCGATCGATTCGGCGTATTCCTTTACCGGGGTGGGTATCAGCTTATAGCCGCGCCCCTTGGGTTTGTCGGGCTGAGACAGAACACCGACGATTTCCCATCCGTTTGCATCCTTGTTCTCCCAAAGTGCCGTCAGCTGATCGCGGGCAAATTCGGGTGTGCCCATGAATAATATTCTCATTTGATTTTTCCTATTCCGTAAAATTTAATCTTCTTCTACAACCATTTCTGCGTGGTCGATATAAAGAATTCCGTCGAGATGGTCAATCTCATGGCAGAACGCTCTTGCAAGCAGTCCTTCGCCTTCCAGCGTGATCTTTTCGCCATTGCGGTTGAGTGCATCTACCTTAACGTGCATCGGTCGATCTGTATAGCCCTGTCTGCCAGGGACAGAGAGACAGCCTTCCAGTTCATGCTGCTTTCCGTTCTTTTCGACGATAACGGGATTGATCAGCTCCAGAACATTACCCGGTTCACATTCGATGACGACAACGCGGCGCAGAACACCGATCTGCGGAGCCGCAAGACCGACACCGTCCGCATGACGCATCGTTTCCGTCATGTCATCAAGCAGGGTCAGTATCCGTTTGTTGATATCGGTAACGGGACGGCTCTTCAGACGCAGTGCGGTATCGCCATCCTTGAGTATTTTCAGCTTTGCCATGATCGTATTTCTCCTAAAATGATATTACAGATTGCTCGGATTGACATCGATGGAAACGGCAACTCTGCCTGCGCAGACAGTATACGAATCCGTCATGATCTGATCGAGCAGCGCACGGGTCCGACGGTTGAGCCGACATTTCAGAATCATGCGCATACGGAATTTTTCGTTGACTTTATAAACCTGTGCTTCAAACGGTCCGAAAACCGCCATCTGCACATCATGATACTCTCCGCCCGGCGCGATCAATTCACGCAGTCGGGATGAGATTTTTGCCGCGGCGTTCATAACCTCCACTTCCTCACTTGATGACAGAGAAAGCAGAACAATTTCGCAGAACGGCGGGAATACCATCGCTTCCCGCATACGAATTGCGCCCTGATAGAAGGTTTCATAATCCTGTGCCGCCGCTAATTTCAGTATTTCATTGTCGGGACTGTATGTCTGAATGATGGCGCGTCCCGGTTTGTCGCCGCGTCCCGCACGTCCGATGACCTGGGTAATCAGAGAAAATGCCTTTTCCGAGGCACGGTAATCGTCCTGGTAGAGCATCGCATCGGCTGACAGAATACCGACGAGCGTGACATCGGGAAAATCATGTCCCTTTGTAACCATCTGTGTTCCGAGGAGCACATCAAAGGTCTTATTTCGGAACGATTTCAGAATCAGATCGTGGGAGAACTTCTCCTTGGTCGTATCCATATCCATCCGCTGGGTACGGATGTCAGGGAAACGCTTTTCCAGATCATCCTCCGCCCGCTGGGTACCGTAGCCGAATGCATGCAGATGCGGTGCCTGACAGGAGGGACACACCTGCGGTGTTCTGACATGGGTTCCGCAGTAATGGCAGACGAGAACTCCGCCGATTGCGCCCTGCGGCTGCAAGTCCCCCTGGGACAGATCGATCACCGTATCGGTCGCGGTTAAACCGCTTTTTTTATGCAGCGTCATCGGCACCGAGCAATGCGGACACATCACGGGGTTTTTACAGGAAAGACAGGATACATACTTATGATACCCACGTCGGTTGATAAATAAAATCGCCTGCTCATTTTTTTCTTTGGTTTCGGAAAGTGCCGCAGATAGAATCCCGCCGAGCGGCGTATCTCCGCTTCCGTTCAATGTCTCGCCGTGCATATCCGCCATGATGACTTCAGGAAGACGTGCATTGCCATATCGGTTTTTCAACGTAATCAGCGAGTAGATCCCGCGCTCTGCCTTATAATAGCTTTCCAAAGACGGGGTAGCAGAGGCAAGCAGCAGCAGTGCTTTGCTGTGCGCACAACGGAAGCGTGCGGCATCGCGGGCATGATATTTGGGATTGCTGTCGGATTTATAGGTATGCTCCTGCTCCTCGTCAATTACAATCATGCCGAGGCGTTCAAACGGTACAAACACGGCCGAACGTGTACCGATGACAATATCGACCTCACCGCGCTTGACACGCCGCCAGACATCGAGCCGTTCTCCTGCCGACAGTGCAGAGTGAAGCAGTGCAACACGGTTTCCGTAATAGGAGCAGAAAATCGATACCGACTGCGGTGTCAGAGAAATTTCCGGCACGAGCATAATGACCTGTCTGCCGTCAGCAAGCACCTCGTCCATCATCGCTTTGATGACGCGGGTCTTACCGGAGCCGGTAACGCCATGCAGCAGCGCCGCCTTCGGTTCATGGGTTTGGTAAAGTGCGGACAGCCGGTCAAGTGCCCCCTGCTGCTCCTCACTTAAAATATTATCGTCCTTCGGCTTTGCCTGATATGCGGATTCGTACGGATTGCGGAAAACCTGCTCACGGCGCACCGTTAAAAATCCTTCCTTGGCAAGCACACGCAGTGCGGTTGAGCCGATCACATCCTGTGTATCCAGCGTGTTGACCTGCAGCTCCCCGCCATCCGCCGATGCAATTCTCTGCATCACAGCATTGTATGCATCGCTTTTGTGCCGATATCCGTATTTTGCGCGCAAATCTTCATTTCCCGCAAGCATACCGCGGATATCATCGGGCGGAATCGGTGAGGAGATATACATCTGATAAACCGCGTTTTCGGAATCGGACAGACGGTATGTGCGATCAAGCAGACCTTTTTTCACCATCGCGTCAGCACATTTTACAGCATCGGCACCGAAATTTTCCGCGACCTTTTCCCGCCGTACAGTGCTTTTTTTGAGGAGCAGTGACAGGATATCGCCTTCCAGCGACGATGCCCCCGCAAGAGATGCCAAATAATCCTCGGCTTTTGCTTTTTGCTCACGTTCAGTCGGAAACGCAAACAGCTCATGGATACGGCGCAGCGCTCCCGTAGGAATGACAGCCTTCGCCGCATCACCGAAGGAACAGAATGTCATTTCCTTCATATAGCGGCAAAGTCCGAGCAGTTCCTCATTCAGAACAAACTCCCCCGAAACGACTTTTGCAATCGGCTTGCACCGATCAAACGGAAACTCCGCGGGAAGGTCGGACTGTGACTGAAGCTCTGTCACAATGCCCATCACTTTTCGGTTGCTGACACCGAACGGCACCATGACAAAGCATCCGACGGACGCTATCCCGGATTGTTCCGGTGTCAGATAGTAAGTAAACGGTTTATCAACATGATAGGGGATATCCAGAATCCGTACAACCGCATACTGGCGCAAAAGCTCCCGACTGTTTTCCGTTTCCATGATATCCCTCCCTTTTTACAGAATCGCGCGTTTTTTATGCTTCTTCTTCGGTTTCTTCGAGTTCTTCTTCCTCGTCTTCGTCATCGAAAACGGAAACAGCTGCTTCCGCTGCTGCTTCAACAGCTTCCTTGGTCTGTTCCAGAGCATCTTCCGCAGGTTCTTCCTTGCCTTCGCAGATGACGAAATCACCGTTGTAAAGACGCTTGATTGCGGTCTTGACAGCCTTTTCATCGCGGATTTCGCGCTTGATCATGGAAGCAAGGCTCTTATCGGTTTCCTTGTTTGCGAGCATCTTTTCTGCGATTTCACGCTGTTCGACATATTCATCGGTAACAATGCGTGCGCACTTCGCAGTTGCGATGCAGAGGGTATAACGGTTGTACTGACCTTTGGTAATTTCATCGATAGACGGATAAATCATAGTATTTGTTCTCCTTTTCGGTATATGGATTGTTATTTTTTATGTTAGTTATCAAAAAAATGGATCGCGTTTTCAAGATTGCGGCTGACCTTATGCTGCTCGGATGCAATGATATTGACAATTTCATCGGCAGCGGCTTCGGCACCGTCGTCTTCGTTGATGACGATATAGTCGTAATCGGGCAGACAGCGGATTTCCTCACGCGCCGTTTCAAGACGGTTTGCGATATCCTCCTCGGTGTTGGTGCCGCGTCCGCGCAGACGTGCTTCCAGCGTCTCGGCATCCGGCGGAAGGACATAAATGAGAACCGCTTCGGGGCAAAGACGTCTGACATTCCTTGCGCCCTCGACCTCAATTTCCAGAATCACGTTGATGCCGGAAACCGTGCGTTCGTAAAGCTCCTTCTTCGGGGTGCCGTAATAGTTGCCGCAGTAGGAGGTATATTCGAGAATATGCTGATCGTCAATCCGACGTTCAAATTCTTCCCGTGTGATGAAATAGTAGTGAACGCCGTCCACCTCACCGACGCGCGGCGCTCTGGTTGTCGCAGAAACCGACAGCGCAAAGGCATCGGGATATTTCTTCAGCAGTTCCTTGACAATGGTACCTTTTCCGCAGCCGGACGGACCGGAGAGGACAAAGGGAATACCGGGTAATTTTTTTTGATTCATGAGATAATTCCTTTCATGATGTCACAAATCATCGTTGTCCGTCTCATCGTCGTCAGAAGATGCAGCAGCTTCCGGGGAGCCGTTGAGACGTGCGGTGATGGTTTCGGGCTGCAAAGGGCAGAGGATGACATGCCCCGTATCCGCAACCAGAACCGCTCTTGTTTTTTTGCCGCCCGTCACGTCAATGGCACGTCCTTCTTCCTTTGCATCCTGTACCAGACGCTTGATGGGCTGGGATTCGGGTGATACCACCGCAACGACGCGCGCAGCGGCGATCATATTTCCGTGTCCGATGTTGATAAACTTACTCATAGTTTGCTCAGTTATTCGATATTCTGAATCTGTTCACGGATCTTTTCGATCTCATTCTTCATTTCGATGACGATCTTTGCAATCCGCATATCGTTTGCCTTGGAACCGATGGTATTGGTTTCGCGGTTCATTTCCTGAATCAGGAAATCGAGCTTACGACCGATGGGTTCCTCGGACAGAAGCATTTCGTCAAACGCCTTGAAGTGGCTTCTCAGACGAACCGTTTCTTCATCCACTGCGACCTTATCGGCAAAGATGGCACACTCGGTCAGAATACGGGATTCCTCGATGTGCAGCTCATGATCCTCAAGCACCTGACGCAGACGGGATTCAAGCTTGGCCGCATAATTGTTGGTATCTTTTTTGGACAGCGCTTCGATGGTCGGAACGCATGCTTCAAGCGATGCCTTCTTTGCACAGATATCTTCTGCAAGACGCGCGCCTTCCGCTTCTCTCATTGCAAGGAATGCATCCACAGCTTCGGAAAGCACGACACACAGATCGTTCCAGTCACCCTCGGTATCTTCTTCAGGCTTGGTCACCGCAAAGATATCACGGTTGGATGCGACGCGCATAACAGAAATGTCATCCTTGAGATCAAACATATCACGCAGACGGTACAGTGCATCGATATAGCTTTTTGTGTACGCCTCGTCCAGTGCAACGGTAACGCCCTGCGTATCGATCAGATCGATGTTGACGTAGATGTCGATCTTACCGCGGTTGATGCCGCGTTCTTTGATATAGGACTTGATGCGTTCCTCTAAAAATCCATACAGTCTGGAAATCTTGACGGAACAGTCAAAATAACGGTTATTGACGGACTTGACCTCGACGGTAATATCTTTACCGCCGACCTGTGCTTTCGCCCGTCCGTATGCGGTCATTGAACGGATCATGGGTGATCGGCTGCCTCCTTGAAACAAACGGTTTAATTTTTGGGTATATATAATATTGTACTCCGAAATTATGTGTTTGTCAACTTTTTCTTCAAAATATTATATAATTATTAACACTTTTCCGCCCGATTCCATACATTTGACCCGATTTTGAAAATAAATATCAGGAAAATCCCAAAAGCCCCTTGACAAGTTCACAAAAATACATTAAAATAGATATGTTATAGAATGCCCATCGAATGCCCAATTCCTTTTTGCACGAAAACTTTTTTTGCGAGATGGTACCGCAGAAGCAGAACTGTATCCAGGAATGGCGGAAGCATGGTGCTGTAACAACATTTTCATTCGTATCGAAACAAAAATCAAACAAGGAGGAAATACAGATGCATTATGTATTTTACCCCTTGGTTGCTGTCATTTGTCTTGCCATCGGCGTGCTCGGCGGCTGGATCGGACGCAAGCGCATCGGCGAAGCTGCAATCGGTTCCGCAGAAGCAAAAGCACAGTCGATCATCGAAGAAGCTGAAAAGCTCGGTGAGACAAAGAAAAAAGAAGCTCTGATTGAAGCGAAGGAAGAAATCCTCCGCAACAAGAACGAAACCGAGCGGGAACTGAAGGAACGCCGTGCGGAAATCTCCCGTCTGGAGCGCAAGAACGCCCAGAAGGAAGAAGCGCTTGATCGCAAGCACGAAGCCATCGACCGCAAGGAAGAAGCTTTGAACAAGAAGATGAAAGAGAATACCGAAGCCGCAGAGGAAATCGAACGTCTCAAAGCACAGGAAATCACCGTGCTTGAACAGCTTTCCGGTCTGACGGTTGCGGAAGCCAAGAACGAGCTTGTTTCCAAGATTGAGGAAGAAGCAAAGCTCGACGCGGCAAAGCGTGTCATCGAAATCGAACAGCAGTCAAGAGAAGAAGCAGACGCAAAAGCTACCAACATCATCACCCTCGCCATCCAGCGGCTTTCTGCCGATATGGTGTCCGAGGCAACCGTTTCCGTTGTGAATCTTCCCAACGACGAAATGAAGGGCCGCATCATCGGTCGTGAGGGCAGAAATATCCGTACCATTGAAACGCTGACCGGCGTCGATCTGATCATCGACGATATGCCGGAGGCGATCACTCTGTCCAGCTTTGATCCGATTCGCCGTGAGGTGGCTCGTCTCGCACTCGAAAAACTCATTGCCGACGGTCGTATTCATCCCGCCCGCATTGAGGAAATGGTGGAAAAATCCCGCCGTGAAGTCGATGCCATCATCAAACAGGCAGGAGAGCGCGCAGTCTTTGAGGTCGGTATCCACGGCATCAATGCAGAGCTTGTACGCCTGCTCGGCCGTTTGAAGTTGCGTACCAGCTACGGTCAGAACGTGCTCAACCATTCCATCGAGGTCGCCCTGCTTTCCGGTATGATCGCCGACGAGCTCGGTGCTGACCCTGTCCTTGCAAAGCGTGCAGGTCTTCTGCATGATATCGGTAAGGCGCTGACGCAGGAAGTCGAAGGCTCCCATGTCCAGCTCGGTGTCGATATTGCCCGCAAGTACAAGGAAAACAAGGAAGTTATCCATGCCATTGAAGCGCACCACGGTGATGTAGAACCGCAGACGCTGACCGCACTCATTGTCGATGCTGCAGACGATCTGTCCGCCGCAAGACCCGGTGCACGCCGCGAGGATCTGGAAAACTACATCAAGCGTCTGCAGAAGCTCGAAGAGATCGCAGGCAGCTTCCCGGGCGTCGACAAGACCTTCGCCATTCAGGC
Source organism: Eubacteriales bacterium (assembly GCA_045637265.1). Taxonomy (GTDB): domain Bacteria; phylum Bacillota; class Clostridia; order Oscillospirales; family CAG-272; genus RGIG3925. The sequence continues at coordinate 32,010 of JAZTZC010000355.1, forward strand.
AGGTCGCGAAATCCGCATTATGGTCAAGCCGGAGGAGGTTTCCGACGAGCGTATGGTGCTGGTTGCAAAGGATATTGTCAAGAAGATCGAATCGGAACTGGAATATCCCGGCCAGATCAAGGTCAGCCTGATCCGCGAAAGCCGCACCATCGACTACGCAAAATAACCCCATACGGCAGTCCTGATTGTGGCTGCTGCCACAAAACAAAACATCCAAACGCACACAAAGGACTGTCAAGTTCGATGACCATCATCGGACGGCAGTCCTTTATTCACTTTTTCCCCCGCATGAAAGGAATCCCCATGAGTCAGATCCGTATTTTAACAATCGGCGATGTCGTCGGTTCCGCAGCACTCGATACACTGTCAAAAGTCCTGTTCCCGCTCAAAAACGAATACAAAGCAGACTTTGTCATCGTCAACGGCGAAAATGCCGCACCCGGCAACGGGATTGACATTCCGTCTGCAAAAACACTGTTGTATTCCGGCACCGATGTCATCACAACCGGCAATCACGTCTGGCAGAAAAAAGACATCCGTGATTTTCTCTGTGACAGCGAACAAATCATCCGTCCCGCCAATTACCCTCCCGCCTGTCCCGGTTCCGGGTATACAATCCGCGACTGTATGGGCTGGCGCGTGCTGGTCATCAACGTCATGGGAACGGTCTATATGGAAGCACTGGAATCGCCGTTTGCGGTTGTTGACAGGATTTTAGAGCGGGAACACGGAAGATATGACCTTGCGATTCTCGATATCCATGCGGAAGCAACCAGCGAGAAAATCGCGCTCGGTCATTACTTTGACGGACGCGTCAATATTATTTTCGGTACCCATACCCATGTTCCGACCGCCGACCTGCGTATTCTGACGGGCGGTTCGGGATATATCACCGATCTCGGCATGGTCGGTCCCGAGGAAAGTGTTCTCGGCGTCAAAACAGAAATTATCATCGAAAAAATGACCACCAAAATGCCGATACGTTTTGAAATCGCCGACGGACCTCTGACACTGTGCGGTGCATGCTTTACCTATGATACGGAGCAGAAGCGCATCACAGAAACAGAACAGATACAGCGCCGTTATCCCAACTGAACAACGCCATCAACCATACTTCATCTCATAGATATTTATCATAAGAAAGGAACACCGATTATGTTTGAAAACGAAAGAATCATCATGACCATCGAGCGCCAGAAAAACATCGCACTCATCGCACACGACTCCAAAAAGCACGATATGATCGACTGGTGCAACAAGAACAAGAATATCTTAAAGCATCACTTCCTCTGCGGTACAGGCACGACCGCGCGCATGGTTGCAGAAGAAACCGGTCTTCCCGTCCGCGGCTACAACTCCGGTCCGCTTGGCGGTGACCAGCAGATCGGCGCGCGCATCGTCGACGGCAAGATCGATCTCGTGATCTTCTTCTCCGATCCGCTTGCCGCACAGCCGCACGACCCCGATGTCAAGGCATTGCTCCGTATTGCACAGGTCTATGATATTCCGATTGCGAACAATCGCGCAACGGCAGACTTCATCATCACCTCGGAATACATGAACTCCGAGTACACGCACGACATCATCAACTTCCGTAAGAACATCGAAGACCGCGCGAACACCCTTTGATATTACCATGAAATATACAACACTTTTGTTCGATTTAGACGGTACACTGCTTGACACCCTTACTGATCTGCATCTCGCAGTATTTCATGCACTGTACACATATGATATGCCGCAGAGATCGATCGACGAGGTACGGATGATGGTCGGAAACGGCATTAAAAACCTAATCGACCGCGCTGTTCCCGATGGTACACCGCCCGAGAAAACAGCACAGGTTCTCGACGTATTCCGCGACTATTACAGCCAAAACAGCCGCATCAAGACCGCTCCGTATGACGGAATCCTCGTCACACTGAAACTCTTATCTCAAAAAGGTTATAAAATGGCTGTCATTTCCAACAAAATCGATTCTGCCGTCAAGGAGCTGAACCGCGACTTTTTTGCAGAATATATCCCGGTTGCCATCGGCGACAGAGAAGGCAGAAACAAGAAACCCGCGCCCGATTCGCTGTATGAAGCGATGGAGCAGCTTGGTGTCAAAAAAGAAGAATGTCTTTATATCGGTGATTCCGATGTGGACATCGAAACAGCGAAAAACGCCGGAATTCCGTGTATCGGATGCGCATGGGGCTTCCGCGGACGCGATTTCCTGCGCGAGCACGGGCTGGACGATGCCTTTATTCTTGAAAACCCGACCGAACTGCCGGTATTTGTTGAAAAATTGAATGCCTCTACATAAAGAAAGGATTTTTAATCATGAGTGAAATGTATTTCGGACGCGGAAACGCATCCATGCGCGATGATTATCTCGATTTTATCAACCTCGTATTTGGCTTCAACGGCGTCAGTCCTGATTTCCTGAAAATGTATCCGAACCTTTATAAAGCGGAATATGATCCGTGCTACAACAATTTCGTTGCGACAGAAGACGGTAAACTCCGTGCTGCGATCGGTGTGTATCCGCGTACCTTCTCGGTTATGGGAGAGGTTCTGCTGTCCCACGGCATCGGCAACGTCGCGGTTCATCCGTATCACCGCTCCAAAGGCTACATGAAAAAGCTGATGAACATGGCGCTTGATGATATGGTTGCGGCAGGTGCGGACTTCTCCGATCTCGGCGGTCTGCGTCAGCGTTACCAGTATTTCGGCTACGACAACGCCGGATGCAACCGCGTATTCCACATCAGCGATACCGCCATCCGCCATTGCTTTGCGGGTGCCGATGAACCGAAGGTATACTTCAAGCAGATCTTTGAAGGCGATCCGATGCTCGATGATGTTTTTGCACTGTACAAACAGAAGATCGTACATACCTGCCGTAAGTATGAACATCTGTATGACACTATGCGACATGAGGTCTATGTTATTTTAGACAAGAAAACCGACAGCTTCCGTGGTTTCTGCGGCGGCGGACTGTCTGGTCTGACGCTCGTTTCTGCCGATGACTTTTATGATACGGTTCGCGCACATGTCGCCGCGCACGGTGGTGTTGACGTGGTTCTGCCTCCCTATGAAACAGAGCTGATCGCACTTGCACACCGCATCTGCGGTTCCTGCCATATCAGTTCCGCAGTCAAAATCGCAGTCTTCCGCTTCCGTCGGATGCTCTCCGCTTATCTGAAGCTGAAAGCGGCAACCGAAGGACTGGTGGACGGTGTCCGTCAGTATACGGTCGAGGGTATCCGCGGTGTCGGCGGTACGACTGTCAGCGAATCCTTCCGCATTGCTGTGGAAAACGGTCAGGTTACGATCTCCGATATTGATGAAACAGCCCCCATTACGGTTCTGCCGTATAAGGAAGCGATTCCGTTCTTCTTTGATCTTGCCGCACCGATGCGCTCTTGCGATCCCGTTGCGTCCCAGTGGTTCCCGCTGGCGGTAAACATCGACGGATGTGACCATGTATAAGGAGATCGCCATCATGCGTGATAACATTCCAGAATTCATCTTCTCGACCCGTGCTGATTTCCGTGCGTGGCTGACTGAAAACGCAGATTCCTCCGACGGCGTTTATCTTATCTTCGGAAAAAAGAAATCCATCCAGACAGTCAAAGCGACCGAAGCACTTGAGGAAGCGCTGTGCTTTGGCTGGATCGACGGCATTATGGAAGCGATTGATGACACAAAATACCGCAAATATTTTTCCCCGCGCCGCCCTAAAAGCGTATGGTCGGTAAAGAACAAAAAGATCGTCGCCTCCTTACGCGAACAAGGATTGATGACCGAACGCGGTGAGCGCATTATCGCCACTTCTATCGCCAACGGCAAATGGGACGAACGCTCCGAGGAGAGTGAACAGGCGCTGATTGACACGCTGCGAGAAAAGCTCACTTCTCATCCTGTGGCGCTGGAAGCCTTCTGCGCGTTGCCGCCGTCGACACAGCTTGCAGAGGCACGGTGGTATCATAATTACAAGTCCGCGGAACGCAGAGAGACCGTATTCTGCGAAATCGTGGATAAACTGGAGCGCGGAGATACTAAAATCAAAATATGAAATTCAACTACAGAGAAAATCGAGGTGCTGCACATTCATGCAACACCTCGATCTATTTTTTTTGATTTTGATAAATTTGACAAACCTTGTTATTCATTCGGATCAATAAATCCTGCGTAGCTCTTGAGATAATCAATACCGCTCCACAGCGTCATGACACCCATGAAGCAAACCGTAATCCAGGAGGCGATATTGCCGCTCCAGATGATCGGTTCGAGAATCATAACTAGGATTGCAACGATCTGCGAGACCGTCTTGACCTTGCCGAGCCAGCTTGCCGCAACAACGATCTTCTGCTCGGACGAAGCCACAAGCAGACGCAGGGAAGTGATTGCCAATTCACGTAGTATGACAATCAGCGTCACCCAGACGAGCACCGCACGGACAGATGCATACATATCGGATGCACACATGACAACGAGCATTCCGATGACCATAAACTTATCGGCCAGCGGATCCATAAACTTTCCAAAGTTGGTGATCAGATTGTACTTTCTGGCAATCTTGCCGTCGAGCATATCGGTCAGCGCCGTCAGCACAAACAGGACAGCGGCAATGATGCGTGCAACAGTATCGCCGCCGATCGGATACAGAATGAATACCATCGCAATCGGTGCCATGATGACACGCAGCATGGTCAGTTTATTCGGTAAATTCATAAACCATTCTCCTTACATTCCTTCGAAATCAGCGGTTTCCGTTGACAGCCGCGCCGACCAGATCATAGTCGTCATAGCAGTCGGAAATCTTCACGAGTACAAATTGTCCCTCCTTGAAGCGGGTCTTGCCAAGCTCATTGGAGAAGAACACCTTGCCGTCGATATCATAGGCATCGGCGTAGGTTCTGCCAAAGTAATTTTCCGAAACGGGGTCAAAGCCTTCGACCATTACGGTAACGATCTTGCCGACCATTGCTTCTGCCTTGGCGCGGCTTCTGTCTGCCTGCTCGCGCATCAGAATGTCAAGGCGATCCTGCTTGACCTGTTCATCAATCTGATCTTCAAAGTCGTATGCGGGCGTATCTTCCTCACGAGAGTATGCAAACACGCCGACACGGTCGAAGTCGAGCTTCTTCGCGCCTTCGCAAAGGATGGTGAAATCTTCTTCCGTTTCACCGGGAAATCCGACAATGAACGTGGAACGGATAACCATGCCGGGAACGGTACGCAGACGTGCAACGGCATCTTCAATGGTTTCTCTGTTGCCCTTGCGGTTCATGCGGCGCAGAATCTTATCGGAAAGATGCTGAACCGGCAGGTCGATATACTTGACAAGACGGCTGTTATTCTTGAATTCCTCAACTAATGCATCGGAGATCTTATCGGGATAGCAGTAGAGAATACGAATCCACGGAATATTGGTCTCTGCTGTGATCTTCTGAATCAGCTCTACAAGCTTGTCCTCGCCATAGAGATCGCGGCCGTAAGCTGTGGTATCCTGCGCAATCAGAACGAGTTCTCTTGCACCGATGTTCTCCATATCCTTTGCTTCCGCGATCAATTCTTCCATCGGACGGGAATGCAGTCCGCCGCGGATACCGGGAATTGCACAATAGGTACAGCGGTTGTCACAGCCTTCTGCAATCTTGAGGTAAGCAAGATATTCGGGTGTGGTGACAACGCGGTCACATGCAGTCTCCATCTTTGCGATATCCTCAAAGGAGGAATACTGACGCTTGCGTTCGACCGCTTCGATTGCCTCAACAATTTTATGAAGCGAACCGACACCGATCAGCGCATCGACCTCGGGCAGTTCTTCAAAGACCTGCTCTTTGTATCTCTGCGCAAGGCATCCCGTGACGATAATGCCCTTGAGGTTTGCATTCTTTTTCAGCCATGCTTCATCAAGAATGTTGTCGATGGCTTCCTGCTTTGCGCTTTCGATAAACGCACAGGTATTGATGATAACAATATCGGCTTCCGTATCATCGGGCGTGACTTCGTATCCCGCCTTGACAACGTCTGCCAGCATGACCTCGGTATCTACCTGATTCTTCGGGCAGCCGAGGGAAATAAATCCGATTTTCGATTTCTTTTTCATAGTAATTCCAATCAGTTTCTTTGATTATTCATCGATACCGTCATCATAATCATCGACGGTATCCAGATGCAATTGTTTGAGTGCGCCGTTGATTTCATCCATGGAAAATCCGTAGCGTAGCAAGGAAGAAACGTGTTTTTTCTTTTTTTCCGGGGTGGAAAACGCATCCGCACCGAGCCGTTTGACACGGTCATACACTGCAGCATCAAAATCCAGTGCTGCCGCATGTTCTTCAAAATACGCCTTGACAATCTCCTCAGAAAATCCCTTTTGCCAGACCTCCTGTCGGATACGCCGCAGACCGTATTTTTTTCTGTCGCACAGCTGCTCCATCAGACGCTTCAGCTGATCTTCTTCGTCGATATACCGCTTTTCCACACAGAATCGCACCGCTTCCGCCGCGGCTTCTTTGGAAAATCCTTTCTGCCGCAGCTTGTCAGACAGCTTCTTTGCGGTGTTATCGCCGTAGGCAAGAAGGGAGACTGCCTTGATGGCGGCATTGGAACAAGCCTCTGCAAATTCGAGCGCCTCAAATTTATCAGCCCCAAGAAAATCACCGACCATCGGTGGTTCTCCATGGAATATTCCGTTTTTGAGATAATAACGGAATACAGGGAATGTTCTGACCTCCTCATGTTGTCCTGTTGACAGCTTGACTGTGATCAGAAATTTCCCTTTGCTTCCTTCCGCCGTCTGTACGTCCGTGACCGTAATCAGTATCATACAGAGGGGTTATCAGTCTCCGTCGATGTCGGTCAGCTTGATAGAGAAGTCGCCGTCATCTTCGTCTTCTTCTTCACCGTTGACATCGAAGAGTTCGTCATCTTCATCCTCGTCGGCGTCGTTTTCTTCACGGAACAGGTCTTCATTCTTCATGCTCTTGATCTTATTTTCGATCTCACGCATGATATCAGGATTCTCTTCAATGAACTTGCGTGCATTTTCCTTACCCTGACCGATGCGATCTCCGTTATAAGAGAACCAGGAGCCGCTCTTCTGGATGACTTCCAGAGCCGTTGCAATTTCAATGATTTCAGAAGACTTGGAAATACCTTTACCGTACAGAATATCGAATTCCGCAACACGGAAGGGAGGCGCAACCTTGTTCTTAACGATCTTGACCTTGACATGGTTGCCGTATGCTTCGTCGCCGTTCTTCAGGTTTTCAGTCTTTCTGACATCCATGCGGACGGATGCATAGAACTTCAATGCCTTACCGCCCGTCGTGACCTCAGGGTTGCCGTACATGACGCCGACCTTTTCACGCAGCTGGTTGATGAAGACAACGACACAGTTCGTCTTTGCGATCGCACCTGCGAGCTTACGGAGCGCCTGGCTCATCAGTCTTGCCTGCAGACCGACATGGGATGCACCCATATCGCCGTCGATTTCCTGCTGCGGAACGAGCGCTGCGACAGAGTCAACGACAACAACGTCGATGGCACCGGAGCGGACGAGAGCATCGGTAATTTCCAGCGCATCTTCGCCGCAGTCGGGCTGGGAAACGAGCAGATCGTTGATGTTGACACCGAGTGCCTTTGCATACAGCGGATCAAGCGCGTGTTCCGCGTCGATGAATGCTGCTTCACCGCCCATCTTCTGGGTCTCGGCAATGATATGCAGAGCAACGGTCGTTTTACCGGAGGATTCCGGACCGTAGATTTCGACAATACGTCCTCTCGGAACACCACCGATACCAAGGGCAAGGTCAAGTGTAAGGGAACCTGTCGGGATCGCCTGGACGTTCATATTGACATTGTCGCCAAGGCGCATGATGCTTCCCGCACCTTTTGCCTTTTTGATCTGGGAAATCGCAGTATCAAGTGCTTTTCTTTTTTCGTCGGGATTTTCAATCGCAGTGACGGTTTCGGGCTTTTTTGCTTTCGTTGCCATTTATTTTTCTCCTCTTTCTTATCAGAAAATCGATTGCTTTATCATGATCATAACAGGAACATTTATTCCCGCGACACCATTATACAGCATTTTTTTATATCTTGCAAGAGGTAATCGGAAATTGCTTTTATTTTTACAATTCTTTCATGTTTTGTTCGGCGATATTGTGAAAATCAAATATCGTCATCCGATTCATCGACTTCGATCTCAAGAAGCTCAATTTCTTCTTCATTTTCAGAAAGTTCGGTGATTTCAGCTGATTCTGTCTCGTCAACGATCAGTTCTGCATCTTTTTCGGCATCCTTTGCCGCCTGTTCTTCATCCTTAACAGCCGCAAAGTTGACAACGTGTGCATCCTCGGACAAACGCATGACGATAACTCCCTGCGACGGTCTGCCGCAAACACGAATATCAGAAACAGGTGTACGGATCATCGTGCCTTCGTTTGTAATCATCATGACATCATCTTCCATGGAAACAGCCGCAATGCCGCAGAGCAGTCCCGTCTTTTCGGTGATGGCATGACAAACGATACCCTTACCGCCTCTGCCATGTCTGGAATATTCTTCAAACGGTGTGAGCTTACCGTAGCCGTTTTCGGTAATGGAAAGCAGCATCGCATCCTCACGGACAACAGCAGCACCTGTGATATAGTCGCCGTCGCCGAGCGTCATACCGCGAACACCTCTTGCGCCGCGTCCCATGACACGTGCCTGATCTTCTTTGAAGCGGATCGCCTGACCGTTGTGGGATGCGAGAATGACTTCATCCTCACCGCCTGTCTTGACGACAAAGTCAAGGGAATCACCTTCATCAAGATCGACCGCAATCTTACCGCCGCGTCTCTGGTATTCAAATTCCTTGACAGCGACACGTTTGATGACACCGTTTCTTGTTGCCATCATCAGATATTCATTATCGTTGAACGCGGGCAGATCGATGATCGCCGTGACACGTTCGCCCTCGGAAAGTTCAAGGACATTGACGACGCTGGTACCCTTAGCGGTTCTGCCGGCTTCGGGAATCTGGTAAGCCTTACGGACATAGACACGTCCGCGGTTGGTGAACATGAGCAGGAATGCGTGGCTGGGAACGATATGGACATCATCCACCACGTCTTCTTCCTTGGTCGTCATGCCGATGATACCCTTACCGCCGCGCTTCTGTGCGACATAAGTATCGGCAGGCTGACGCTTGATATAGCCGGACTGCGTCATCGTAATGACACAGGTATGACGTTCAATAAGGTCCTCGAGGACGATTTCGTTTTCTGCGGCAACAATTTCGGTTCTGCGGTCGTCGGAATACTTACGCTTGATCTCCAGCATTTCATCCTTGATGATCTGATGGATGCGTCCTTCGCTTGTCAGAATGTCGCGCAATTCCTTGATGAGCGCTTCTTTTTCTTTCAGTTCATCCTGAATCTTGATGCGTTCCAGACCTGCCAGCTTACCGAGCGTCATATCGACGATCGCCTGTGCCTGCGGGTCTGTCAGATTGAACGCTTCCATCAATTCAGCCTTTGCGTCGTTGACCGAGGCATTGGAGCGGATGATGCGGATGACCTCATCGATGTTCTCAATTGCGATCATCTGACCTTCGAGGATATGAGCACGGTTGAGTGCCTTATCAAGGTCAAACTTGACACGGCGCTCGATGACCGTTTCCTGGTGTTTGATATAGTGATGCAGGATCTGCGGCAGAGAAAGTACCTTCGGCTCGCCATTGACAAGCGCGATCATATTGACCGCAAACGTATCCTGCAGCTGGGTGTACTTATAGAACTGATTGAGAATGACCTGACCGTTTGCATCACGGCGGTATTCGATGACGATACGCATACCGGCACGACCGGATTCGTCACGCATATCGGTAACACCGTCTACGCGCTTGTCGTTGACGAGGTCCGCCATGGACTTAATCAGCATGGACTTGTTGACAGCATACGGAATCTCCGTGATGATGATGCGGTGATGCTCCTCATCAATTTCCGCCTTGGAGCGTACCATGACATGACCCTTACCGGTCGTATACGCCTGCAGAATGCCCTGTGTACCGTAAATGGTCGCGTAGGTCGGGAAGTCGGGACCCTTGATATACTGCATGATATCGGCAACAGTTGCATCGGGGTTTTCCATGTAGTAAATCGTACCGTCGATGACCTCACCGAGGTTATGCGGCGGGAT
>JAZTZC010000356.1:0-4898 GCA_045637265.1 Eubacteriales bacterium
TTTCTTTTCTTCCCATGTTCTGCCAAGCAGTACGGCAGATGCGGTGTATTCCGCATATCCGTCGGAGGAACAGTCTGCATTTTCAACGTACATTCTGATCGTGCAATCAGCTTTGATCGTCTTCTCGGGATCCTCGCTCTCACAGACGGAACAGACCGATTCAATATAAGCCGTCTGACCGTCCTCACTCCAACAGAACACCGGCGTGCTGTACTCATGTCCGATCGGATTGCCTTCCACTTTATAGGTGTCGGCGTAATCCGTGCCTCCGACATTGACATATGCGGTATAGATAACACCGCCCGGCGCATGACCTTTCGACGGATAATCCGTCTCTGTAACATCGCAGTCGACAATCCATGTTTCATCGCAGTCGTTACGGGTACAGACATAACTTGCCTGACATTCAAAATCGACCGTATTCCAGACAAACTGCGGCTCGGAATAACGGTGTCCCAAAGGCTCCAGCTCCACAGTACGGCTGTCAAAACAGGAATGACTGCCCATCACCGCACTTGCACTCATTCGGTCAGAGCCTTCTTCCTCGCATGTCTCCTCCTCCCGACGCGGAAAAATCTCGGCACCTGCCGTCTCTGTCTCCCCGCACGAAGAACAAGTCCACACCCCGACAGCCGAATCATCCTCATTCCAGACGATCACGCCGTCATCCCATGTATGGGAATTACACGGCACGTCGGCGCACTTTGCCGGAATAGCCGCTATGAACATCACTGCAGCCATCACACCGACCAGAACATGAACCGATTTTTTCATTACACATTCGCTTCCTTTCTCTTATATTGTTCCGCTCATCAACAAATCATCAAATGAATTGTTACTTCCTTTATTATAACGCAGAACATTGGAAAGGTCAATATCTTATCCGCGAAAATTGTCACAATTCCGCAATCATCGGAGAACTTTCCTCTTTTCCGACGAATCGCCGTTTCCGATTGACAATTCCGTGCATTTATGGTACAATAAGACCAAATCGGGAAAGCGAGTGAAACTCATGAAATTACGTCATTTTCTTCTCTGTCTTTTTCTCTTTTTCTGTCTCCTGCTCCTCGGTGCCTGTACAGACAGCGCGCCAAAGCTTCCTCCGCTGACAATTCTCGGCGAAGGCGCACCTGCATATACGGTTGTCCGAGGTGACAATGCCGATTCCGGCGACGTTGACGGCATGGTGCTGTTCAACAAATACATGAAAACCTGCGGTACTTCGTTTTCCGTCACGACAGACTGGGAACAAAATCCCGTCTCCGAATATGAGATCGTCATCGGCGAAACACTCCGTGCCGATACCGATCCGAATTTGAATCTGAATCCGCGCGATCTCGGACCTGAGGGCTGGTACATCAAGGCGGCGGGAAACCGTATCTATATCGGCGGCGGCACGCCTGCAATGACCGTAACTGCCGTTGAGCACTTCCTCACCGAATTTTTCGGCTATACGGGAGATCCCGAAGTGCCTGCCGTCATCGATACCGTCATCATCCCGGGCGACTATGAACACATCGAACAGCAAAAGTTTTCCCTGACCGATATCACGGCAAACGGGATTTCCCTGCGCGATTACCGCATCACGTGGGACAGTGACACCTCACCGACAAGAGCACGGGAGATCGCCCAAACACTGCAGACCACGCTGTTTTACGACTTTGGCATCTGGGTTGACATCGATTCTAAAAATGAAGGTGACGAACCTGCAATCCTTTTGAAGACCGCGGAGGACGGATCGTTTGGTCTGACGTGTGCTGACGGAACAGTACAGTTGACCGCTGACAGCGCATCCTTTGCGCGCGGTTGGAACAAATTCGTAAAAGAACACTTATCTGCAAAGGAAGGTACATGGAACATGGAAAACAGCTTTGATTTTACCGTTGATACAGGCAGCGCGGTATACTACAGCGAATTTGGTGCTCTCGGCGACGGCAAGACTGATGATTTTGCCGCCATCATCGCCACCCACGAATACGCAAACAAATACGGCATTCCCGTCAAAGCCGATGCGGGCGCGACCTATTACATCGCGTCGGTCGGCACTGCCATCATCAATACCGACACCGATTGGACAGGTGCATCTTTCATCATCGATGACAAGAACGTACCGCTTGACAAGCGCAGTACAGTCATCTTTGACATCACAACGGCAAAGGCAAGCTACCAGATCACCGATGAGGTACAGCCGCCCAAGGCAGGACAGGCAAACCTCGGCATCACACTGCCCGAAAAGTCGATGGTCTTCTTAACCGACTCCACCACCAAGCGCTATATCCGCGAGGGCGTCAACGCCAATTCCGGCTCCAACCAGACAGATATTATCGTGGTCGATACCGACGGCAGCGTCGATCCGCTGGCACCCATTCTCTGGGATTATGAACAGCTGACCGAGGTCAGAGTCGTTCCGATGGATGCAGAACTTCTGACAGTCAAGGGCGGTACGTTCACAACGATCGTTGCCGACAACATTACCGACCCGACCTATTACAACCGCGGCATCCGTATCCGCCGTTCCAATGTCGTCATTGACGGCGTGGTGCACTATGTTGAAAACGAAACGGTCGAGATCGGTGCTCCCTACGGCGGTATCATCATTCCGCAGGACTGCGCCAACGTCACAATCCGCAACTGCGTCTTCACCCCGCACTTTACGTTCCGCTATCACCTTGCAGACGGTTCGCCATTTACGCAGGGTACATATGACCTGCTCCCGACCCGATCGGTCCACTTAACCGTTGAGAACTGCTCGATGACCGTAGACATCAACGACAACCGCTACTGGGGCGTCACCGGCTCCAACTTCTGCAAGAACACGACCTATATAAACTGCTCCCTCTCCCGCGTCGACGCACATCAGGGTGTTGCCAATCTGACTGTCATCGGCTGTGAGATCGGTCACGGAGGACTCAGCGTGATCGGTTCCGGAACGCTGCTGCTTGAAAATACCAAGCTCAACGGCTACAGCATGATCAACCTGCGCTCCGACTACGGCTCCACCTGGGATGGCGATTTTATTATCCGCAACTGCGAATGGACACCGAACTGGGGCAAGGAGTTCACAGAAGCCGCCGTCGTCATCACGGGCAGCTACAACGGTTACCACGATTTCGGCTACGAATGTCACATGCCGCACAACATCACCCTTGAAGGTCTGCACATCCATGACGAAAAGGCTGCAAACGGCTGGCGCGGCATGTATCTCTTCGGCAATATCACCCCTGCACACAAGAATGAAGCCTATGAAAAGGATGTCGCCGAAAACGGTTATCCGTATGATATCACCGATACCCTCACCATCAGCGGTTTCACCTCCGATTCCGGCAAGGGATGGAGACTGTCGTCAAACGAGTTCATGTACCGCACGATGGAGATCATTGAAAAATAACAACTGCCCCGGGGTGATGCTGTCATTCCGGGGCTTCTCACATACAAAAAAGGGATTGCCCATGGTGCAGAGCAATCCCTTTGATATATCTACGTTAAATTTTATACTTCCAGATAATTCTTCACAAGCGCATTGAGCAGCTCGTCCCGATCGATCTTGCGGATCAGACCGCGCGCATTGTTGTGGTTGGTGATATAGGTCGGATCCTCGGACAGAATGTAGCCGACGATCTGGTTGATGGGATTATATCCTTTTTCAATCAGCGCACGGTAAACCGTCTGCAGTGTACGCTTCATTTCCAGTTCCCGTTCATCCGCAATCGAAAATGTAATTGTCTTATCGTGTTCCAAATTCGCCATAACATTCACTCCTTATCCTTACTGCTATAATCATACCGCAAATTCCGCGAAATTGCAAGAGGCGGTTTTTATCTGTATCATAATTGTTACATTTGGCAGAACGCGGCTGCCGGAGAGGTCTTACTGTCGGAACAGCATCTGCGGATCCGACGGAACAAACAGCACCGATGCGTCCGCGGCATTTCTCGCCTCCAAAAGACGTGATACAAGACGTTTGGCATGCCCTCTCAAATAGGCTGCCGCCGCAGGCTCCGGATGCAGATCGGCAATCAGACTCTGAATTGCCTCTGTCGCAATGTGTTCCAGCTCCCGTGTGGTTTTTCTGTGCAGTTTGTCTGTCAGATAGGAAATTTCCTGCTCCGTCAGTACAAGAATTCCGGGATATTTTCCGAGAATTGCCGCACCGAGCGCATTGCAGACAATAACATCGTACAGATTGACATGCATTTCCCGTGTCGTTGTGTGGTGCTTTGCGGCATATGATTCCAACAAAAGCGCCTTTTCCTCCGGCTCAAACAGCGCGGCAAAATGATTCTCTGTCACCATGCGCGTCAGATATTCGCGCAGACGGTGAATCCCCTGCATCTGGGACGGAGCATCATATACGGGATAGGTCATTGAGCATACATTCTCATGACTTGCCCGACGAAAATCATATCCTTCCAGAAATGCGTGAATTTCCTCATCCAGTGTGGTATTGTATGCGAGATTATCCGTCTGTATGCGGGATTTTTTTGCCTGGACATGCAGTGCTACCGACTCACAGACAAGCGATTTCAGCATTTTCTGTCCCTGACGGAACATGTCATCCACAGCCATCCCCTGTAATGCATTGATGGCATACATCGGGTCGTGAAAGCCGAGCAGATACGTATCCAGAGAATAAAAGATCGAGTCGAGCATCGCACGTGCCGTTTCCTCATTGACGGAGCATGATGCAGTACCGTCCGACGGCAGCGGATTCCTGGATGTTTTGGCAAGTTCATGCCGCAGCTGACGCAAATGCTCCTCCAGAACACCGCGCACCTGCATCTGGATATCGTCGACAAGCTCAATCGGGATAATACCGACTCTGAGTGCTTCGGAAATCAAAGTCCGGGTATAACAGGATGCATGAATATTTCTGCGATTGATCAACTGAAAACGGTCAG
>JAZTZC010000357.1:0-3867 GCA_045637265.1 Eubacteriales bacterium
GCGGCATCGACTTTGTCAAGGTCGACAACCAGTCCTCACTTCCCGTGCAGCTGACAGGAACATGTCCGACACCCGAGGGATGCCGTGCGGCACATGAAAACCTCGAGCGCGCCGTGGACAAGTATTTTGATGGTGTCATCATCAACTGCATGGGCATGGATATGGAAAATGTGCTGTCCCGTCCGCGCTCTGCCGTTTCCCGCAACTCCGATGACTTCTATCCGACGCATGAGCGCGGTTTTATCAAGCATCTTACCCAGAACGCTTATAACGCCGTCTGGCACAGTCATCTGTACTGCTGTGACTACGACATGTGGTGGTCCGACCATCCCGAATCCGCCATCCAGAGCGGTGTGCTCCGTGCCATCTCCGGCTCACCTGTCTACATCAGCGACAAAATCGGTCAGACCAACCGCGAAAATATCCTGCCCTTGCTTGACGACGACGGTTCTCTGATGCGCTGTGACGGTGCGGCTGTTCCGGCGCGCGACTGTCTCTATACCGACTGCGCGGCGGCGGGCAAGCTTCTCAAGGTTTGCAACAGAGCAGGGGAGAACTTCGCCATCGCCGCGTTCAATGTCTCCGACGGTGAGATCACCGATGTTCTCGATTTCGGCACGATTCCCGGCATTTCCGACCGATGCGAATATGTCGCCTATGAATATTTTTCAAAGACGTATACCCGTGTCAGCGCCTTTGAGGATACAGAGGTCACCCTGCCGCGCGACGGTGCTGCCGTATGGTCGCTCTACCCGATCGAGGTGGATGACGACGAGGTCGAATACGTCACCCTCGGCTCGCCCGACAAATATGTTCCCATCGCACAGAAGATGCGCATCCGCGTGACGGTGGAATCGCTGGGGATATAAAGCCTCTATCTTTGAGGACGGAGTCAGCTTAAGGATTAGATGATGTTTACGGGTGGCACAGGCGCATCTCTATGCCTGTAGGGGAGGGGTTACCCCTCCCGAAACATATGTCGTTAATCATGATATCGGTTGACGCAGATGTTTCGTTATATAAAATCTATTTATGCCTATCTTTAACTTGATCGAATTTCCATGTGCGGGAGGGGTAACCCCTCCCCTACAAGATCTTTGCAACCACCCTCTCATCCTTTCTGCATAAATACAAAAAATATACACAAAACTCTTGACTATTTCCCGAAAACATGGTATAATCATTCACGGAAAGTAACATCGGCGGTGCAGTATCCTAGTTGGGGCTGCCTGTTCTGAAAGCGGGCCTAAAAATCCGTTAAAGGGCATAACGATGAAGCTCCTTGTGCTTGCTTTTTACGCCCAGTTTAGGGTGGGTGCTGGGAGAATGAGGGTCCGGGCGTTCCGCAATGGCATGTGGAAGCCGTCCCGTACTCTTTTGAGGCATCTTTTCGTGGAGGCGGAATGCTTGCGCTGTTTGCATTACGAGGAACCTTGTTCGCGTATTCGGGCAGAGCAACGTCTGTATCTACGTTCTGATGATTAAACCTATCATGCGGTGCGAATTTTTCTGACGCTGTGGATAGATGTAGCCTGCCTTGCGTGGAGGCAGCGGATTGCGGATCAGGTCAACTCCTGTCACGGCCGGACGGGTTTTAACCATTGCCGCATGAAACTGTGTCTGCAAAAGAGGCTAGGGGCAGATATGGCTTCATTTGGGAAAACCTCTAGGCTGTTGGTAATGCAGATTCTGTATGGATTGCAGTGCGTTCCGATAAGGCAATCAAGTCGCGGTACGTGGTAACATGCCGACGGTTCCTTCAAAGGGAAACCGCTCTCATTGGCAACAAAGAGCAGGAACCGGGGAAATCCAACTTGACTATATGGCGCAAAGTTTACATGCAGAACCGCCGCCGATTTATTTTTTTCCGCAAACACAAACACGAATATTCCGATGCCGCACAGCAGCGACGGTAAAACGGCTGCCTGTGCGGTACTGATTATACAAAAGCATAAGGAGACAACTTTGGATACGCACTCAAAACCCAAACCGAAAACGAAGCAGCCCGAAAAACCGAAAACGAAAGTCAATGTCCGCTGGATTGTCACGGTTTTCTGCATCAGTATTGCGATTTCCGCCATTCTGTCCTTAATCTGCAATGAACTGATCGGACACATGGCGACATTTATGCAGTTCATCGTGCTGCTCCTCATCATCTTCATCGGTATCATCTTCGATATCATGGGACTTGCCGTTGCGACGGCAGATGAAAAGCAGTTCCATTCGATGGCGGCACGCAAAATCAAAGAGGGCAAAATTGCGGTCATGATGATCCGCAACGCCGATAAGGTGTCCTCGGTCTGCAATGACGTTGTCGGTGATATCTGCGGTATCGTTTCGGGTGCAACGGCGGCATCGATCGCCATGCGCGTTTTTACCGATCCCGAGGTCTCCTTCTTTGGCAATCTGCTCGTGACCGCACTTGTCTCCGGTATGACCATCGGCGGCAAGGCGATCGGCAAATACTTCGGCATGAACTTCTCGGAGGATATTCTCTATGTCATTGCGAAAATTCTCCGCTTTCTGCCGATCAACACAACGAAAAAATGAGACTTGATTTATATTTATTTGAAAACGGTCACGCCGCATCCCGTCAGCAGGCAAAAGTGCTGATTGACGCGGGACAGGTTTACATCGACGGCGTGCTGAGAACCAAAGCGTCCTTCAACGTCCCGGACAGCGACACCGTGAACGTCGAGATCCGCGGCGAGGTTATGCCGTATGTCGGACGCGGCGGCTATAAAATGGCGGGTATGCTCGACGGATTTTCTGTGAATCCTGCGGGTTTTGTCTGCGTGGACACCGGCGCGTCGCCCGGCGTCTTTCCCGACTGCCTTCTGCAGAACGGCGCAAAACAGGTTTATCCCGTCGATTCCGGTTCCGACCAGCTGGCACAAAAGCTGCGCGACGATGACCGCGTGGTTGTCATGGAGCAGTTCAACGCCCGTGCGCTTGACGAAACCCATACAGGCGGCCGCGTCGACCTATGCGTGTGCGACGTGTCCTTCATCTCACTTACCAAAATATTCGAGCCCGTCACGCGGGTACTCTCCGATTATCACCGCGATACCAAGGCGGGCAGCTTTCTTGCGCTCATCAAGCCGCAGTTTGAAGCAGGGAAAGAACACATCGGAAAAGGCGGTATCGTCCGCGACAAAAAGGTGTATCTGCGTGTCATCACCGATCTGATCCGTGCGGCAGAGGAGCAGGGACTGTACTGCGTCTCCGTGCTTCCGTCCCCGATTACAGGCGGTGACGGCAACCGTGAGTTTCTTGCCCATTTTGCACATCATGCCCCGGAGGCTGCCAACCGTGCGCTTGGGGACAGGAATTGTCTTTTGAAGATCATTTCGCTTGAATGACAGGTAATCGGTGCGCAGACCAAAACCTTCCTTTGGGGGAAGGTTAACGATGATGCCTGCGGCATCATCTTATCGTTCTTGCAGGATGAACTGCGCATCATAAACCCAAACTAAATCCCCCGAAAGGAGCCACCCTCATGCCAAAGCCCATCCATACCGTCGCTGTCTGTCCGAATCCGGCAAAGGATCTCGGACTTTCCGTGACGCACGATGCAATCGCTGTGCTTGCGGGATGCGGAGCAAAACCGATTCTGCCGCAGTCCATGCGCGATGCACTCGGCACAAAGCTCCCGACGGCGGCTGTATTTGTCCCCGACGATGCGCTGTTTGACGGCTGTGACTGCGCGGTGGTACTCGGCGGTGACGGCTCTGTCATCAAGACAGCGGCAGTCTGTGCCGATCGGCGTATCCCCGTACTCGGCATCAATTTGGGACGCGTCGGTTATCTTGCAGAGGTCGAGCCGGAGGAGCTTTACCTGCTCTCCCGTCTGTGCCGCGGGGAATA
>JAZTZC010000358.1:0-4009 GCA_045637265.1 Eubacteriales bacterium
CAACGAACCGGTCAATGCGTTTGTTGCGGACTTCATCGGCGAATCGAACATTCTCGACGGCGTGATGCTTGACGACGGCCGCGTCCGCTTCTCCGGCAAGGAATTTGTCTGCGTGGACGGCGGCTTTGAAAAGAACGAAGCGGTCGACGTCGTTGTCAGACCCGAGGACGTGGACTTTGTCGCCCCCGAAAAGGGCATGCTCGTCGGTACCGTCTCCTCCGTAACATTCAAGGGCGTACATTATGAGTTCATTGTCGACATCGGCGGCTTCAAGTGGATGATCCAGTCTACCGACTTTGTCGATCAGAACGAGCGTGTCGGTATTTCCATCGATCCTGATGCCATCCACATCATGAAAAAGTCCGAATATTCCGGCAAGTACGGCGACTATTCGTCCTTCTCCGATGAGCTGGACAGCCTGTCCGATGCGGATACCGTTGAAGAGGAGTAAGCGCCCATGAAGAAGAAAACGCTCGGCGGCGCCCTCGTAGCTGTGCCGCACATTGTATGGAGTGCGTTGTTCATCATCGCACCGCTGCTCTTTGTTCTGTATTATACATTCACCTCGCCCGAGGGCGGATTTACGTTTGACAACATTCTCGGTCTGACCGAATATGCCGACATCTTCCGTACCTCGATCGAAATGTCGATCATCGCAACCTTCTGCTGCTTTCTGATCGGCTACCCGCTCGCCTACTTCATTGCCCGCTCGACCGAACGGCAGAAGAAGATCTTCATGATTCTCTTAATGCTTCCGATGTGGACGAACCTGCTCATCCGTACCTACTCGATGATGGCAATCCTCGACGACGGCGGATTCTTAAACTCCATTCTGCTCGCACTTGATTTAGCCCCGGTACACATCGTCGGTACCAAAGGCGCTGTCATCTTCGGTATCGTCTATGACTTCTTCCCGTATATGGTGCTTCCGATCTACACGGCGATTGAAAAGATCGACCGACGCCTGCTGGAAGCGGCAAGTGACCTCGGCTGCAGCAATGCGCAGGTCATGACACGGGTCATTCTTCCGCTGTCCAAGTCCGGTATCGTTTCCGGCATCACCATGGTCTTCGTTCCGTCCATTTCGACCTTCTATATTTCCCAGAAGCTCGGCGGCGGTACCTTTGAGCTGATCGGTGATACCATTGAACGCCAGTTCCAGAGCTACTCCACTTACAACATCGGCGCGGCGATTTCGCTCGTCATGATGATTCTCATTCTCATTTCGCTCGCGATCATGAACCGCTTCTCCGACGGCGAGGAAAACACCGGCCGCCTGAAGCGCTGAAATCCGCGCAGCAATCATCTCAACGAAAGGAACGACGCAATCGCTCATGAAATATTTTTCCAAAATCTACATTGCGGTGGTGTTCATGCTTCTGTACATCCCCATTCTGGTACTGATGCTGTTCTCCTTCAACAAGACCAGCAACACCGGCGCATTTGACGGTTTCTCGCTGTACTGGTACAAAGAGCTGTTCAACAGCCCCGAAACATTCACCGCACTCAAAAACACGCTGATCCTCGCCGTCAGCACGGCTGTCATTTCCACCGTCATCGGCACTGCCGCCGCTGTCGGTATGGTCAAAATGAAAAGTACAGTTCTGCGCACCGCCATCCAGAGTGTGACCAACATGCCGATGATGAACCCCGATATCGTCACAGGTATCTCGATGATGCTTCTGTTCGTCGCCATCGGTACGTTTGTCGGTCTTGCAGACAAGCTGTCCTTCTGGACCATGCTGATCTCGCATGTCACCTTCTGCCTGCCGTATGTCATCCTCTCCGTTCTGCCGCGTGTCAAAGCGATGGATAAATCCATTCCCGAGGCGGCACAGGATCTCGGCTGTACGCCCATCCAGTCCTTCTTCAAGGTTGAGCTGCCGATGATCATGCCCGGTATTTTCTCCGGCGCAATCCTCGCATTCACGATGTCGCTGGACGACTTCGTCATCAGCTATTTCACCAACGGCAATGACTTCCAGACACTTCCCCTGCTCATCTACTCGATGACCAAAAAGGAAGTCAAGCCCGACATCTACGCACTGTCTACGCTGATGATCATCGCCATCACTGTGCTTCTCATCCTCTCCAACTTCTCCGGCAATAAGGACGATATCGATCGCCGCCGTCACGAAAAAATGATTGCCAAGGCTTCTGCCAAAAAGCCTGCGGCAAAGAAGAACTGAAAGGAGCGGTGACTACCATGAAACATGCCATTCTGCTCCTTACCCTTTTGCTTTCCCTGTTTTTGTTATGCTCCTGCGGCGAATCAGGCGGTGTGGTCACACTGAACGTCTACAACTGGGGACAATACATTTCCGACGGCTCCGAGGGATGTGCCGATGTCAACGCGATGTTCGAGGAATACTTTGAAGAAAATTTCGCCGACGAATACGGCTTCTCCGTAGAGGTCAACTATACGACATATGCTTCCAACGAGGATATGTACAACAAGCTCCGTTCGGGTGCAGCGTCGTACGACGTCATTTTCCCCTCGGACTATATGATTCAGCGACTGATCAGCGAAGACCTGCTGCTCCCGCTCAATTTTGACAACATCCCCAATTATCAGTATATCGACGAAAACTATAAAAACCTCTACTACGATCCCGAAAATGCATATTCCGTTCCGTATATGTTCGGTATGGTAGGCGTGATTTACAACTCCGGCATTGTTGCGGAGGAAGACATCGGTTCGTGGGATCTGATGTGGAATGAAAAGTATCAAGGAAAGATTCTGCAGTTCAACAATCCGCGTGACGCCTTCGGTACTGCCATGTACTGGCAGGGCATCGATGTCAACACGGAAGATGTCTCTCTGTGGGAGTCGGCTCTCGCAAAGCTTCAGGAACAGAAGCCGCTCGTTCAGAGTTACGTCATGGACGAAATCTTCAATAAAATGAAGAACGGTTCCGCCGCGGTTGCCGCATACTATGCCGGTGACTTCCTGACGATGTACGAATCCAACGACATGCTCGGCTTCTACTACCCGGTCGAAGGTACCAACGAATACGTCGATGCCATGTGTATTCCGACCTGTGCGCGCAATCCCGAAATTGCGGAACTGTATATCGACTTCCTGTGCTCTGAGGAAGCGGCAGTTGCCAATGCGGAATACACGTATTACGGTTCCCCAAATCTGCTCGTCCGTGAAAATGAAGAGTATATCGAAGTGCTGTCCGAGGTTCATCCCGATGCGATTGCAATGATGTATCCTGCCGACGAAGACAAGGTTCCCGCATCGTATTATCACACACTCAACGATCAAATGCTGTCGGTACAGAACGATCTCTGGGCACAGCTCAAAATTGAGAGCACGCAGAGTACCTGGATTCCTGTTACCGCATGGACGATCGCCGGTGTGCTGATTGTATATCTCGGTGTCGAAACCATCCGCCGGAAAATTCGCGAAAGTAAATATTGATCAAAAAAACTGCCTGACAGCAAAGCACATGTCAGGCAGTCTTCTTGTTTATGCGGTTTTTATGAATATTTTACGATACGGAATCATCAGCAGCACACCGATGACCATCAGCCCCAGCCAGACGAGAATCAGATTGCCCCAGCCGATCACCGATGCCGCGTTGGCAAAGATCAGATTTGCCGCTGCAGCCGCCATATAGCTTAAAAAGTCGAGGAATCCCGTTGCAGAGGACACCATACCGGTATCGCGCAGACTCGGGCAGTAACGGCTCCAGAGCATCGATGCAGACGCATTGGAGGACATAATCGCTGCAATCATGAAGATGATATTAAAGACAGGATGCGGGACAAAATACGTCAATGCAAAGAAAATCGCGGCGGAGGAAAACATAATGAGAATCGTTTTGTGCATATTCCGGTGCAGACGTTCATAGACGAAAACCGCAAGAAACGCTGTCATCGAAATCACCAGCGTTGCCGCCGTAAAGATGCCTGCAGAGATCTGCGCGGAGAAGCCGAGATACTGTGCGATGTAGGTCGGAAGCCAGAAAACAACCGAGGTGCGTACCACGCCTGTGATGAT
>JAZTZC010000359.1:0-4720 GCA_045637265.1 Eubacteriales bacterium
CCTTGAAGCATTAAGCCGTAAGCTTTTGTGCCGAATCAAAGAAACAGCACAACCTGAATTTGAAAAGGTACTGAGAGCACAGATGGATGACAGCGACGTTGCAGTGTTGGCATTCTATAATTCCATCGCTTCTGTATCTAAAAACATTCCGATCAGCAACGAATTCACGGTAAACGAGCTCCAAAAGCTTGGCTTTCGATGGTCGAATGCGGGACTTCGATATTTGCTGTATATGAAAAAGATACAGTAATATTCCATAGCTTAACTTTATACGGTATATGTAATACACCCCTCTACCTAACTGGCAGAGGGGTGTATTTTAATCTAAAGGTTTATACTCGGTTACTGTTTTCAGATATGTCTCTGGATCGCCGTTGAGTATCAGCTCGGCATACGCAACTGGATCGTTATAAATCAGATAGTCCAGTTCTGACCGCTGATACATATTGTCGGCAATTTCATTCTCCACAGCGATGGTATCGATGGCGATCATACTGCCGTCGTTGAATTTCAGCTCTACACAGCAGGTGTCAAAGTTATATTCGCAGGAAATCAGCTTTTTCATAGGGTTTACCTCCAAAATTGTATTGTTTGGAAGTAATGTAAGCGTGGGTTTTTAGTGTAGTATCTTTAAGTTTGGGAAACCCCGCGCTCCCATTTGCTGACTGCCGCGCATGTCACATTCATTGCGACGGAAAGCTGTTCCTGTGTGATGTTTTTTGCGGTACGCAGCCGCTTGATATTTGTGCCGATTCTCATTTCCATATAGGGTTCTCCATTTCGATGAAAGTAAGCCGACGTCTGCTTCTGTGTATATTATATCATAAATAGCTGTTTCGGAAAAGATACTGATAAGAAACAACGAATGAACCGACAGTTGAAAATTGATAGCATCAGTATCATGCAGACATGAAAAAACACCGCCAAAGCATTTGCTTCCTTGGCGGTGTTATGCAGTATCATGCAGTTGAAATTCGATCAGTCAAGCTCCTTGACGCCGGTATACAGCTCGTAATACCGACCGCCAAGCGCCAGCAGTTCTTCGTGATTGCCGCGTTCGATGATCTCGCCGCGTTCCAGTACCATGATGGCATCGGAGTTGCGGACGGTGGACAGGCGGTGTGCGATGACGAACGTGGTGCGGTTCTTCATCAGACGTGCGAGCCCATGCTCAATGTGACGCTCGGTACGGGTGTCGACGGACGAGGTTGCTTCGTCCAGAACGAGGATCGGTGCTTTTGAGATTGCGGCACGGGCGATGTTCAGAAGCTGACGCTGACCCTGCGACAGGTTGGCGCCGTCACCCTCCAGCATCGTCTGATAGCCGTCGGACAGACGCATGATGAACGAGTGTGCCGATGCGGTCTTTGCCGCCGCGACAACCTCATCGTCGGTCGCATCGGGACGGCCATAGCGGATGTTTTCCATGACCGTACCGGTAAACAGGTGCGTATCCTGCAAGACCATCGCAATGCCGCCGCGCAGGGAATCGCGGGTGTAATCGCGGATGGAGATGCCGTCAATCAGAATTTCACCTTCCTGAATGTCGTAGAAGCGGTTGAGCAGGTTGGTGATGGTCGTTTTGCCGGCACCTGTCGAGCCGACGAACGCGATCTTCTGACCGGGCTCTGCCGTCAGCGTGATATCGCGCAGAACGATTTTTTCGGGGTTATAGCCGAAGGTGACGTTGTTCAATACAACGCGGCCGGGTGTATCTGCGGGCATGATCTGTGCGCCCTCACGGTCAGGTTCCTCCTGCGGCTGATCCATGACGGTAAAGACACGCTCGGCACACGCAAGTGCGGAGAAGATGGTCGCCATCTGGCTGGAGATCATGTTGATCGGCATGGAGAACTGGCGGGAGTAGTTGACGAAGACGACAAGTCCGCCGACGTCAAAGCGTCCTGCAAGACACAGAAGACCGCCGATGCCGGCTGTCAGCGCGTAGGAGATCTGCGAGGTGTTGCCCATGATCGGACCCATAACGCCGCCCCAGAACTGCGCCTTAAACTGTTTGTCGCGCATGTCGTTGTTCAGCGTGGTAAATTCTTCAACGCAGATATCCTCATGATTGAAGACCTTGACGACCTTCTGGCCGGAGACGGATTCCTCAATGTAGCCGTTGACCGCACCGAGGGCTGCCTGCTGACCGGAATAGTATTTTGTGGACAGCTTGGCAATGGCACCGCCGCCCTTGGCAAAGATCGGGATGAAAACGATGGTGATGATCGTCAGCCAGATGTTGGTGTAGAGCATCATGCAGAACGTACCGACGAGGTTGATGACGCCGGAAACCATACCGGTCAGCGCGTGGTTGATCATCATATCAATGGAGTCGATGTCGTTGGTAAAGCGTGACATCGTCTCACCTGTCGGGGTACTGTCAAAGAAGCGGACAGGCAGCTCCTGTACGGAATTGAACAGGTCGCGGCGGAGTGCTTCCGTCGTGTTCTGCGAGATTTTGAGCATCAGGCGTGCCTGCACATAGTTGGTAACAATACCGACGGCATAGACGCAGGCGAGAATCAGAAGGGTCTGTACCAGATTCTCCACGCGCTGTTCTGCGGTCATGGTGCCGTCAATCAGCATATTGAAGATCGGCTTCAGCTGATAGCCCGCATACAATGATGTCAAGGTGTTTGTAATCATGAACACAAAGACAAAGATCAACTGGATTTTGTACTTTGCGACGTAGGAGAGCAGGCGAATGACCGTTGCGCGCATGTTCTTCGGTTTGCCTTTGGCACGGAAGCCGGGACCGCCCGGGCCGCGTCTGGGACCGCCCATCGGACCGCCGGGACCTCTGCCGGGAGCACCGGGTTTTCCTGCGCCGGAATATTGCTTCTTCAGTTCTTCCAGCGAACGGGTTCCGGGGATTGTTTTTGCGGTATTCATTTACGCGTGCACCTCCTTTGCTTCGGATTGGTTATTGGATTCCATCTGGGAGTTATAGATTTCCTGATATTCGATGTTCGATGCGAGCAGCTCGTCATGCGTGCCGATACCCGTGATACGTCCGTCATCCATAACGATGATCTGATCGGCATCACAGACCGAGTTGATACGCTGTGCGATGATGATCTTGGTGGAATCCTTCAGTTCGCCGCGGAATGCTTCGCGGATGCGTTTTTCGGTCGCTGTGTCGACAGCCGATGTGGAGTCGTCGAGAATCAGAATCTTCGGCTTTTTGAGCAGTGCGCGCGCGATGCACAGACGCTGCTTCTGACCGCCGGAGACGTTCGTACCGCCCTGCTCGATTTCGGTATCATAGCCGTCCTTGAATGTGGAAACAAAGCCGTCTGCCTGTGCATGAGACGCTGCGGCACGCATTTCCTCCATGGAAGCGGTCGGATCGCCCCAGCGGAGGTTATCGGAGACAGAGCCTGAGAACAGTGTGTTCTTCTGCAGTACCATGCCGACGCCCTCGCGCAGATGGTACAGGCTGTAGTCGCGGACGTTGATACCGTCGACAAGGACAGCACCTTCATCGGTATCGTAAAGACGCGCGATCATCGAAACGAGCGTTGTTTTGCCGCAGCCCGTGGAGCCGATGATACCGACGGTCGTACCTGCGGGAATATGCAGATTGATGTTGTCAAGGACGGATTCTTCGCTGTTCTTATAATAACGGAAAGAAACATTTTCAAATCGGATGTCACCGTGTGCAACGGTGCGGGTATCGTTTTTCGCGGTATCTGCAATGTCGGGGACCTCGTCCAGCACTTCGGAGATACGCTTTGCCGATGCCATTGCACGGGACATCTGGACAAACATCATCGTGACCATCATCAGCGAGGAGAGAATCTGCGTGATGTATGTAACGAACGCGGACAGATCACCTGCAGTCATGGTTTCGGACACGAGCATATTGCCGCCGAACCAGAGAACTGCGAGGGTTGTGATGTTCATGAAAAAGCTCATAACGGGCGACATGAAGATCATAACGCCGGCGGCTGCCATACCGCTCTTTTTCAGCTCGGCATTGGAGTGCGCAAATTTATCGCGTTCAAACGGTTCACGGACGAACGACTTGACGACGCGGACGTTTGTCAGGTTTTCCTGCACGGTTGCGTTGAGCGCGTCGATCTTCGTCTGGACGACGGCAAAACGGGGAAAGCCGCGGGAAATGATCAGACCGATGGCGCAGAGCAGCAGCGGCATAACGACGGCAAGCACGAGCGACAGGCGCAGATTGATGGACAATGCCATAATCAGTGCACCGATCATCATGCCCGGGGCACGCAGACACATGCGCAGGAGCATCATGATGAAGTTCTGCATTTGGGTGACGTCGTTGGTCAGACGGGTGATGAGTGACGAGGTGGAGAATTTATCGATGTTGGCAAACGAATAGGTCTGTACACAGCGATAGATATCCTCGCGCAGGTCAGCCGCAAAGTTGACGGATGCCTTGGAGCCGTAGTACGCACCGCCGACACCGCCGATCATCATGATGATGGCGTTGAGGATCATACCGACCATCGCGGTGATGATGAAGGGAGATGCGTTTTCGCCGCAGATGCGATAGATCCACTGCACAAATGCAGAGGCTTCCTCCATCGGCTTGGCACCGATACCGTAGTCGATAATCATTGCGAGTGTTTTGGGCATGATCATTTCACCGACAACTTCAATGATCATACACGCAGGACCGAGAACAAAATACGGCCAATAGGGTTTGACATATTTCATCCAGCGTTTCAAGGGGTGACTCATCCTT
>JAZTZC010000360.1:0-16396 GCA_045637265.1 Eubacteriales bacterium
TATTTATGACTGGTACTGGTATGACGGAAAGCCGTTTCTGGAGCAGTGCCTTGACAACGGGTTCCTTGGCGCGAAGAACAATGACCGCATGAAGTTCTATCTGATGTGGGCAAACCATGATGCGATGGGTCTGTGGGACAAGCGTACTGCCGAGCAGAACAACATGATCTGGTCGGGCAAGCAGGATGAAACACAGTGGAATATCATCTGTGACCGCATCATTGAAAAGTATTTCTCCCACCCGCAGTATTACAAGATTGACGGCAAGCCTGTCTTCATGATCTACGATGTTGTCAACATGATCGAGGGTCTTGGCGGTATGGAAAATGCACGCCGCTGTGTCGATGAATTCCGCGCAAAGGTGGTCGCGGCAGGACATCCGGGACTGGAGCTGCAGTTGATGCAGATGGGCGAGGCGATTTTCAATGTCACAGGTGTTGACGGAAACGCAGGCAGAATTTCCACGACCGAGGTGATCCGCGGTCTTGGCTTTGACTCTCTGACCAACTATCAGTTTGTCTCGGCTGTCGGCAACATGGACCGTGACTACGCCGAGATCATCGTCGATGCCGAAAAGAAGTGGCAGGAATACACCGACCGCTACGACATTCCGTACTATCCGCACATTTCCCTCGGCTGGGACAACAATCCGCGCTTTACCTCGTTCCGCCCCGGTGTTGTCAAGAACAATACGCCTGCGGCTGTCGAGGAAGGCTTCCGCCGTATCAAGGCGTTCGTCGATGCACATGAGCAGCCCGTACCGCTGATCACCGTCAACTCGTGGAACGAATGGACGGAAGCAAGCTATCTGCAGCCGGATGATCTTTATGGCTACGGCTATCTGGAAGCAATTAAGCGTGTATTTATTGATGAAAATGAATGATACTGCAGCGGATTTGAATATCCGTGTTTCACAATGAAAGGAAACGGCGGTTATGACAGAACTGAAGTATATTGAGGACACCCTTGTCGGAAATCGGTACAAGCCGGGATTGGTTTTTGCATTCAAAATTGCCATACCGTGCTGTACGGTTTCGGAATTCGGACTTTTGATTGAGCACGACGGACAGAACGATGCCAATGTTTCGGCACTGCTTCGCCTGGCAAAGGAAGGCGTGGCACCATATTGCATCAGCATCGGCGTTCTCCCCGGTTTTCTGCCGATGGCGGACGGAAGTACGCGCGACATGCGAATGAACTCCTACGACCTTTTTGACCGCGAGTACGGAGATTTTCTCGTATATGAGCTGATTCCGTATGTTACGGAGAAATACGGACTTCCGATTTCTCCCGATCCCGAAAAACACGCGATTTCGGGCGGTTCGTCCGGCGGTATTTCCGCATTTGCTGCCGCATGGTTTCATCCGGAGTATTTCCGTCTGGTTTATATGAGTTCGCCGTCTTTTCTGGCGATGGGACGCGGAAATGAAATTCCGTATCTGATTCGGAAATACGAAACCAAGCCGCTCAGAATCTACGAGGAAATTTCCGAAAACGAGCCCAATGACTATTTCGGTTGGAGCCGTTCCATTGATGAGGAAGCACGGGAAGCGCTGACCTTTGCGGGATATGACTTTACCTGCACGTATTTTGCGGGTGAGGGACACTGCAGCCGCTACCATCATGCGGAGGAAGCATATGTGCGCTTTGCGTGGCTTTTCGGTGACATAGGCGGACACAGAAATTCGCCGCGTGTGGATAGGATTCTTCCCGCAGACAGCCGATGGGAGCGGTGTGAGGCGATGCCCGACAATGGTACCTGTATCCCGATGACCGGATACGATCTCACGCTCGAATCCAATGACGCACTTGCATGGTACTGCGCCAAGCACGGTGAAGATATCGTATACATGCATCCGAAGACAGAGGCGGGGATACCCAGCGGTGCGCTTCTGCATGCGGCATTGCATACCATTCCGCGGATAGAGCCGAAGGGTGCAATTGCCATGGCGGTGGACCGTGCAGACAGACTGTATGTGCTGACTGCGATCGGGATTCAATGCGTGCGTTCCTACGGTCTGATCGATGTCATCCTCGATTTGCCGGATGTATCCAGACCGCTTGACATTGCCGTGACGGATGCGTTGTATGTCCGAACGGAAAACGGCATTTATAAGCGTTCTCTGTGCGCACTCTGCGTGGAGGGGACGGATGAAAAGCGCAAATTTGTTTCATATTACGACTGACGGATGATGTTGTTGCGTCATTCCGATCAGCAATCAAGAACGAGGTAAGATTATGAAAAAACAGTATGATATTGCAGCATACATCTGGCCGTCCTACACGGGCGATGAGCCGCGCTCCCGTATTTTCTGGCCGGAAGGCTACGGCGAATGGCAGTCTGTTAAGGCGGCAGAGGCAAAGTACCCGGGACACCAGTGGCCGAGAAAGCCGCTTTGGGGTTATGTCAACGAGGCTGACCCGTATGTCATGGAAATGCAGATCAATGCCGCGGCTGACCACGGTGTCAATGTCTTCATTTATGACTGGTACTGGTACGATGACAGACCGTTCCTTGAACAGTGCCTCAACAACGGTTTTCTGAAGGCAAAGAACAACGACCGCATGAAGTTCTATCTGATGTGGGCAAACCATGATGCAGGCACGACGTGGGACAAGCGCAATGCGGAACGTGATATCATGGTCTGGTCGGGCAAGCAGGATGAAGTGCAATGGAACATCATCTGCGACCGCCTGATCAACAACTATTTCTCCCATCCGCAGTATTACAAGATCGACGGCAAGCCGGTCTTCATGATCTATGACGTCGAAAACCTCATTGCAGGTCTTGGCGGTCTTGAGAACACGCGCCGCTGTATTGACGAATTCCGTGCAAAGGTGGTCGCCGCAGGTCATCCGGGACTGGAGCTGCAACTGACACAATGGGGCGACAGAACGCTTGCTGTGCCGAACCTCAGCGGTGTTGACTCCAATGCAGCCAGCCGCAGATCGACCGCAGAGATTCTCGAAGCACTCGGCTTTGACTCCCTGACCAATTACCAGTACGCGCATTTTCTGAACATTGACCGCGATTACCGCGAGATCACCAACGATGCGGAACGCAGCTGGCAGGAATTCTACGATAAGTACGACGTGCCGTATTATCCGCACGTTTCGCTTGGCTGGGACAACAATCCGCGCTTCTATTCGTTCCGCGGCGGCATTGTCAAGAACAACACGCCTGAAAATGTCGAGGATGCATTCCGCCGTGTCAAGGCGTTTGTCGACAGCCACGATCTTCCCGTGCCGCTGATTACGGTCAACTCCTGGAATGAATGGACGGAAACGAGCTATCTCGAACCCGATGATCTGTACGGATACGGTTATCTGGAAGCGATCAAGAAGGTCTTTGTAGACGAGAACGAATGATATGAAACTTGCAACGACAACAGGCGACTTCGGTCGAATTTATCCCGACAACGCCGACCGCATCCGTGCGCTGTACCGTGCGGGATTTCGCCACATCGATCTGAGTATGTATCAGGACAATACCGCCGCATCTCCGTTTATGCAGGATGGATGGCGCGATGAGGTTGACCGCATCCGCCGTGCCGCAGAGGAGCTCGGTATGGATTTTGTGCAGTCCCATGCACCGTCCTGCAATCCGCTGGAGTTTGAACAGAACTGGGAACTACAGGTTGCGGTGACCGCGCGGGCCATCGAAGTCTGTGCGATGCTCGGTATTCCGCATACGGTTTATCACGCGGGATGGAAGCTGGGTCTTTCCAAGGAAGAATATTTTGAGCAGAATATGCGCTTTGTCCGCCGTCTGATTCCGACGATGGAAAAAACGGGTGTCATGCTGCTGATTGAAAACAGTACCCGCGCCAACATGGGTGAGCGGTATTACTTCTACACCGGACAGGATATGGTGGACTTCATCGAATATGCGGGACATCCTCTGCTCGGTGCGTGCTGGGATACGGGTCATGCCAACATTGAAGGGCATCAGTACGACGATATCATTGCGCTCGGTCATCATCTGCGTGCGCTGCACTTCAACGACAACCGCGGACATTGCGATGAGCACATCATGCCGTATCTCGGTACGATGAGTGTGGACGAGGTCATGTGCGGTCTGCGTGACATTGGCTACCGTGGAGACTTTACGTTTGAGTGCGATTCGTCTCTGCGCCCGGCAGACTACTGGCAGGGAAACCGCCGCAGATGGAAGGACGAGATCATAGCAGAGCCGCCTGCTGCCATGTTTGATGCCATGGAACGTGCGCTGTATCTCTGCGGAGAACAGATATTGACGGCTTACGGATATTCCGTGGAATAATGAAATAAAAATTTGCCCTACAGAGGAGTCAGCACTCCTTTGTAGGGCAGTTTTTATGGAACATTTACTTCTTCATCGCTCCAAAACAATTCGGTTAGTTGTTCAGTATATGCATCGTCGATTCTGTATGCATAACTTGAAACCGGATTTGCCACAGGCTGAATGACGATATCATCTTTATTTATATCATATGTTGAAAGAATTGTTCTCATTTCAGGAATCGTTGTACCGACTTCAAAAGCAAAGGTTCGGTCTGTTAATGCATCAATTACTCTGTTTATAAGATAACATTTATAATTGTTTTCTGCCATCTGCCAAATATAAACCGTAAATCCACCATCGGTTGAAACATTGAAAAATTGAGGATACTTTTCCTGCAATTTGGAAATACTAAGTTCTTCGCTGGTCTTTGTTTCGTCTGTATTTTCTTCATTGCTGTTCATGCGGTACATATCAATAGTACAGGCGGTCAAGCTGAATAAAAGCAGAACGGAACACACGAATATCAAAATCTTTTTCATTGCCTTTCACCTCAATCTTTCAGAATCGGCTCTCCATGCAGAATCGGAATTCCGCACAGATGCCATGTATATTCAACGACATGCGGCGGCACATCCTCCGGCATAAAGTCTCCGCGGATGTTAAAGTGGTACAGAAGTCCGATGTATGTACCCGAACCTCCGTCATCTGCGCCGAAGACATTCAGCGAGAAGATCGGCTTTTCGCGCATACCCGCCACACGGATAAGGTCAATGGACATGACCGCAAGCCAGATGCACAGACAGATGAGCAGGGTTTTGAACCATTTTTTTGATAAGCGTTTTTTCATGTAAAGTTACCTCGTTGTTGGTTGCTCTTTGGAACTTACGGTTTTATTTCCGTTCCTCCCCACTCAATGACCGTAAATCCGTTCCGTTCGGGTGCTTTCGGAAGTACAGGTGCGGGAAGATCAACGGCGGTGTCCGATGCCTGCCATACCATGAACACGCGCAGGAGTGTATCGGGTGTCGGCGTAATATCGAGAGGTGCGGCGGTATCGTATTCCTCCCAGACGAAGTTGATCAGATTGTAGGCGTTGTTCTGCATCTGCGGCAGCCACCAGACGATAAACTCATTGTATTCGCGCGGAGTAAGTCCGAGTGCGGAGAGGGTTTCCTGCAAGAATGCCGCGGTGTCCTCACCTCTGACGCAGAAGCCCTCGGAAAAGTCGGTGTCAAGCGGTCCCACACCCTCCCAGAACAGATAAGAGTATTCTTTGCCGTCTGCGTGGTTGATGAGTGTGCCGTCGGCCGATGCCGTGACCGTCCAGCCGTCGTTGTAGGTGGGGTAGGTGCAGATGAGCTGTGTTTCGGGCAGGCGGACGGAGATGTCGGTGGTTTCTTCGGGGTAGAGATAGATGACGGGTTTGCCGTACGTTTCATTGATGCCGCCGGGAGCAGTTTCCGGCTCGGCTTCTCCGTCTGCGCGTACAAGATAACGCTCTGATGCAGGATCACCGCCGCAGTTGTACTGGATATGAACATACCATGTACCGTTGTCGTGATCATAATCAACAGCACCCAACTGCTGATATTCCTCGCCAAAGGCTTTCGCGGCAGCTGCTTCCGCTTCCGCACGGGACAGTGCACCTTCTGCCATAACGGCGGAGGACAGAATTTCCAGAATTTTCGGCTCCCATTCGGCGGCTGATGCTTCGGGGATGTCATAGGTCGCGTAATACATCGGCGGTTTGTCCTCCCATGTAATCATGACAGAGCGTGTTTCGCCGAGAATTTCCGTTGCTTTGATGACCCGTCCGGCATCCTCGCCGAAATTGAGGTCTTCAAAGGTTTTTCCCGTGCCGCAAGTCTCGTATGCACCGACAAAGCATCCGACTCTGACGAGGATTTCCGGTGCTTCTGTGGGATACAGCTCCAGCACAATGATGTTGGATGCCCCATACTTTTCCATATTCGGTTTATGATATTCCCAACCTTCCGGAATCAAAACCGACAGATTGGCGTACTCATATTCGAGCCGGATTTCTGTCCCTTCATACGCCGGACGAATCTTCTTCGGATTGCTGTCTTCCGCGCCGCCGCAAGCCGCAAGTGTCATCATCAAAAATACTGCAAACAAAATACATAACAGCTTCTTCATCGTCACGTTACCTCTTTCTTGTCCTTATTATGATCACTGTCTGGAAATTACCCCGTAATTTCTGTTCCTCCCCATTCCACAACGGTGAATCCTTCACGCGCCGGTGTTTCGGGCAGAATCTGTGTCGGAATATCCAGCTCCGCATCCAATGCCTGCCATACCATGAACACACGGATGACCGTATCTGGTGCGGGCTCAATTTCCAGTTCAGCCGCATCGGTGTAAGCATCCGTCTGGAAGGAGATCAGGTTGTACGGATTTGCCTGCATGCGCGGCAGCCACCAGACAATGAACGCATTGGCTTCTGTCTCCGAAAGACCGAGTGCGGCAAGCGTCTCCTCTAAAAATTCCGCAGTATCGGTACCCGCAACGCAGAAACCGGAGGACATGTCATATTCCGCATCCAGCGTCGCTTCCCAGAACAGGGAGTCGTAGGTTCTGCCGCTATCATCTGTCAGCGTACCGTTGGGTGAGGCTGTGACATTCCAGCCATTCGCCGGGTAGGCAGGATACGATACGGTCATCTCACCGTCCAGTGAAAGTCCGACACGGATATCCGTTTCTTCCTCTGGATACAAATAAATAACGGGTTTTTCGGCGCGCGTGTGATTGTCGTCGATGAACCAATCTGCAATGTAGTCGTGGAAAACAAGTCCGAGAATCAGCAGAATTCCGAGAAAAATCAGCATCGTGGTAAAAAAGGTTTTCATGGCTGCCCCTCCTTTGAAGTGTTGATATCATATGTTTTTTCAACGGTTTGTCCGTCTGCGGATACCTCATAGGTATACCATAACCGGAATCCGGTGTTCTTTTTGATATGGATTTCAATGACCCATACGTCGCGCTCCATATCATACTCCGGCAGGATGCGGGTGCCCTCGTCCTCCGAAAATCCGGTCAGCAGGACGGCGGTTGACGCACGGATGACGTCGCCGCCAAGCTGAGCCGATGCGAGAATCTGCATGACGGTATCGTAGTATTCTTTTCGTTGTTCGTCATCCAATGACAGTTCCGCAAGATATTCCCCGGGCGCATCGTGAAAGCAGTAGAGTGATGGTTCACCTCCGTCCCATGCATAGGATGTGACCTTGTTGCCGCCCGAAAGCGTGATCTGCTCGGTTTCAAGACCTGTGCCGCAGACACCGAAGCCGTTTGTGAATCGGACAACGGTATCGGCTGTCGGGTCGTCCTCGGGGTAAAAGCAGATACCGCCATCGGGGGCTTCATCTGCATTTTGTTCAATCAGATTCCATGCCCAGTTCTCGGGCAGGGAAAGGACGATGGAAGCATTGCCCTCCTGCCATTCGGTACTTTGTGTCAGTGCAGGCTTCGGAGCATCGGCGGCGCATGCGGTGAGACATGTCAGACATAGAATGGAAAGAAAAATACGTCGTATCATCGAAAAACTCCTTTCTGTGCAGAAAAACTGCTGTTATCTATATAGACGCAAAAAATCGAAAAATGTTCCGCAATTTTCGAAAATTTTTGATAAAATTTCGGAATAGAAGAAAAAGGCATGATCTGTCATGGTAAACAGAACATGCCTTTGCATCATTCAAGGAACAACGTGAAACGAATTACGGATTGTCTGCAGCGGAACTGTCGATGTCGGACGCGAGTGCGGCGAGCTTGTCCGTGCAGAACTGCAAGAGTCGCGAGAGGATGTAGAGCACATACGAAAGCTCGACGGCGATGCCGAGATAGCCTTCCGCCAGAACGATCTTTCCGGCACCGAGCAGGACAGCATCGGAGATGCCGTGGGTCAGTCCGAGCAGAACCGCAAGAAATGCGATGGGGAAATACAGACGCGAAACGACGATGTCAAGGGAACGGCGTACCTCGCAGATGGCGAACAGCGTCAATGCGAGCATGGTGAGAATACGCATGATCTTGACGGGGCTGTTGAATGCGATCGATGCATCAAAGTAGGCATGGAGCGCAAACATGATCAGCCAGATCACAACCATCGTTTCGAAAAACGGGTGGGAGGGCTTGAGATTGCCGCGCGCTGTTTTCAGAAAGCAAATGGCGGCTGGGATGGCAAACAGCATCAGGCACAGCGTGAAGACGGCGCTTGCCATCGTCACGGCAGCAGTCTGCGGACGACCGATCAGCGGACCGATGGCATTCCAGTCTGCAGAGCCAACATCATAGATCAGGAAAAAATCGTAAGCGAACAGCAGAAATCCGCAGAACATCGATGCAAATAAGGTGAACTGGGAAATCGGCGCATCCTTGTCTGCCGCGGGATTGTCAGAGAGCTTCTGCAGACCCGCTGTACAGACGGCGATGGCGCAGAGAACGATCACAATGTGCAGAATGGTCGGAAGCGGTGTGCCGTGCGCATACATTTCAATGCCGGATTCCAGAGAACCGAGGGAGATCACCGTGCGCAGAACAGCAAGCAGCAGTCCTGCGGCGGCGGAAAAGGCGGTATAGCCGAGAATGTGTTTTTTCGTCAGGGTTTTCATGGTGATTGTTGTTTCTATCCTTATTATTCTTCGGTCCAGGCGAGTGCGGCCTTTTTGTAAGCGTCTAGCTTTGCGGCGGAGATTTCAGCCGTTTCGCCGGAAACGAGGAAGTAGATCTTGATCTTCGGTTCTGTGCCGGACGGACGGATGACGATGGTATCGCCTGCCGCTGTCACAAAGGACAGAACATCGGAGGATTCCATGCCGGTTTCGGATTCCGCGCCGTTTATATTGTCGACAACGCGGCCTGCCTTGTAGTCGATGAAGCGGACAACATCGTAGCCGCCGAGCTCCTTGGGCGGATTTTCGCGCAGGGACTTCATCAGTGCCTTCATGTTTTCAAGACCCTGCAGACCCTTCATATAAATGTTGGAAACGCCGTCGGAGTAGAAGCCGTACTTTGCGTACATTTCGTCCATTGCATCGATGAGCGTCATATGCTTGGTATCGTAGTAAGCCGCCATTTCGACGATGAGCATGGTCGTGACGACAGCATCCTTGTCCTTGGCATAATCGCCGCGGAGATAGCCGTAGCTTTCTTCAAAGCCAAGCAGATAACCGTCGGTATTGCCGCGCTTCTGCTCGGAGAGGATCTTCTCACCGATGAACTTGAAGCCGGTGTACGTCTGGAACATGGTGACACCGTTTGC
The DNA here is from genome assembly GCA_045637265.1 of Eubacteriales bacterium. Classification (GTDB taxonomy): domain Bacteria; phylum Bacillota; class Clostridia; order Oscillospirales; family CAG-272; genus RGIG3925. The sequence goes on from JAZTZC010000360.1 coordinate 9,543, forward strand.
TTCACAGACCTTGGTTGCCATTTCCGTGGAAACGATGGACTTGATCGCATAAGCCTCTTTGGGAAGCTTGTTCTGACGCTTGAGAGAGGTGATGATATAGTCGAGGAGCAGAACGCCCATCTGGTTGCCGGTCAGACAGTGGAACGCACCGTCCTTGCCCTTTGCCATAACACCGACACGGTCAGCATCGGGGTCGGTCGCGATGATCAGATCGGAGCCGACTTCGTTTGCCTTTGCAATGCCCAGTTCAAAAACTTCGGGGTATTCGGGATTCGGGAACGCAACCGTCGGAAAGCTGCCGTCGATGACCATCTGCTCGTCAACAGTATAGAGCTTCTTGACGCCGATACGGGAGAGAATCTCGGGAACGAGCTTGTGACCTGTGCCGTGGAGCGGTGTATAAATAATGGAAAGACCGTCAGCCGCTTCTTTGACAACCGCAGGATCGACGAGCTGTGCTTCGACTTTTGCAAGATAGGACTGATCGAGTGCATCACCGACGATTGCGCAAAGACCGGACGCGATGGCATCGGAGAGCGGCATGCGCTTGACACCGTTGAAGATATCGGTTGCGTCGATGGAAGCGGAAACAACGTCAGCCTGTTCGGGTGCCAGCTGTGCGCCGTCTTCCCAGTATGCCTTGTAACCGTTGTATTCCTTGGGATTGTGGGATGCGGTGATGTTGATGCCGGCGATGCAGTTAAGCGCACCGATTGCGTAAGAAAGAACCGGTGTCGGACGGAGCGCGTCAAAGAGATACACCTTGATGCCGTTTGCACAGAGAACCTCTGCGGAAACCTCAGCAAAAGTGCGTGCGTTGATGCGGCAGTCATGCGCAATGACGACACCGCGCTTCATGGCGTCGTTCCCCTTGCCGCAGATGAGGGTAGCCATACCCTGCGTTGCGTGTGCGACGGTGTAGACGTTCATGGCGTTGGTGCCGGCGTTCATGGTGCCGCGAAGACCTGCGGTGCCGAAGGAAAGATAGGAGATGAAACGCTGCTTGATTTCTTCGTCATTATCGGCGATGGCGAGAAGTTCCGCCTTGGTTTCAGCGTCAACGGAGGATTCGGAGAGCCAGCGCTCATAGGATGCCTTGTAATCGATTGCAGACATAGCGGTAAAATCCTTTCGTTATCTATAATTTGTATGAAGTAGTGGTTCAGGCGTTTTCAAGAGCCTGCTTGAGTGCGATGGAAAGCTGGTCGGGGCAGGAGGTGGACTTCGGTCCGCACTTGATGCCGGAGAGACGGCGGATGGCTTCTTCTGCGGTCATGCCGACGACAAGAGCAGCAACACCCTGGGTATTGCCGGAGCAGCCGCCCATAAACTTGACTTCTTTGATCAGATTGTCTTCAAGGGTAATGCGGATGGCACGTGCACAGGTGCCGCGGGTGGTATATTCAATGATTTTTTCCATGGTGGGAATCCTTTCCTTTTATTATAAAGATATACACAAATATTATATCACATCTTTTGCGAAAAGTACATAGCGAAAAAGGAAAAAAACAGTAATTTTTTTCAAAAAAGGCGTTATGTGCATAATGCATAAAATTTGTCTTTAAATATCGTTGAAATTTGTTTCGTGAAAAAGAAAAGAAATTTTGTAAAAGACTTGCAAAATCGAAAGAAATAGTGTATAATATATACTGCTTGATGTGCGATGAAGCGGGAGGTGGCTGAGAAGCTTCCGAGAGGAAACCGAATCAGGGAATTTCCGCAGAGTATGTCCGATATTTAACCGGGCGACAGCAACAGCTGAACAGATATAGACCTCCGATTGGATTTTTTTATTACTGACGGTGAAACACCCGGCTCGGTGATAAGAGCAAGATGGCGGCCTGACCCGGAACCTTTTCGTGAAAGACGGTGCACATGCGAACCGTACCTCACCTAAAAGTTCCGTTTTTTGAAGAAGGGCGTGAAACACCCGGAATCGTGTTCAGTAAAAATCAAACGCGTGTGAGCATTACGCAGGCAAGCAGCGTACACACCGCGGTGCCGTCGTTTAAAACCAATCATTTTAAAAGGAGGCAAACCAAAGTGGCAGCAAGCGAAAAGATCAGAATCAGACTGAAGTCCTACGATCACACTCTCGTCGATCAGGCAGCAGAAAAGATCGTTGAATGTGCAAAGAGAAACGGTGCATCCGTTTCCGGTCCGATTCCGCTCCCTACCGAGCGCGAAATCGTTACCATTCTTCGTGCAGTCCATAAGTACAAGGACTCCCGCGAACAGTTTGAACTGAGAACCCACAAGAGACTGATTGATGTTATCAAGCCGTCCAAGAAGGCGATTGAAGCAATCACGACGCTCGAGCTCCCCGCAGGAGTTGAAATCGAAGTTAAGCTGTAATCCGATCGGCTTAGCGGAGAACACGTTGGTCATGTTGGCACACCAGAAAGTGTCAACCAATAACTCAACAGGAGGAAACAAAAAATGAAAAAAGCAATTATCGGTAAGAAGCTCGGTATGACGCAGGTTTTCCATGAAAACGGCAACGTCATCCCGGTAACCCTCATCGAAGCAGGTCCCTGTGTTGTCGTTCAGAAGAAGACCGTTGAAAACGACGGCTACGACGCAGTCCAGCTCGGTTTCGAGGACGCAAAGGCAAAGCACCTGACGAAGGCTGACATGGGTCACTTCGCAAAGGCTAATGTCCCCTACAAGAAGCACCTCAAGGAATTCCGCCTTGATGACTGCGGCGCAATGAACGTCGGTGACGTTATCGGTGCTGCTGTATTTGAAGCAGGCGAAAGAGTTGACGTAACCGGCGTCTCCAAGGGCCACGGTTACTGCGGTGTCGTCAAGAGATGGGGCCAGCACATGATGAGAATGACTCACGGTAACGGTCCGGTTCACCGCCACATCGGTTCTGTCGGTATGAACTCCACACCGTCCAGAATCTTCAAGAACAAGCACATGCCGGGTCACTGGGGCAATGAACAGGTTACTGTTCTGAACCTCGATGTCGTCCGTGTTGATGCAGAAAACAACCTGATCGCAGTCAAGGGTGCAATCCCGGGCGCGAAGAACGGTATCGTTTTCATCCGCAATACTGTGAAAGCATAATCGGAAGGAGGAAATAAACAATGGCTAATATCAAAGTTCTTAACATGGCCGGCGCAGAAGTCGGTACCATGGAACTGAATGACGCTGTGTTCGGCGTAGAAATCAACAGCGCTGTTCTTCACGCAGCAGTCAGAGCATTCCTTCTGAACCAGAGACAGGGTACACAGTCCACCCTGACAAGAGCAGAAGTTTCCGGCGGCGGTATCAAGCCGTGGAAGCAGAAGGGTACCGGTAGAGCAAGACAGGGTTCCACCCGTTCTCCTCAGTGGACACACGGTGGTATCGCTCTTGGTCCGAAGCCGAGAACCTACCGCGTTGACCTCAACAAGAAGACAAAGAGAGCAGCAATGCAGTCTGCACTGTCTTCCAAGGTCGCTGGTGGTGAAATGGTCGTTATCGATGCGATCACCGCTACCGAATACAAGACGAAGGTTATGGCCGACATGCTGAAGGCTGTAGGCTTCCAGAAGAAGGCACTCGTCGTTCTCGAAGAGAAGAACGATTGCGTATACAAGAGCTTGTCCAACATCGCAGGCGTTAAGATTGCTTACGTCAACACCCTGAATGTTTACGACATTCTCAACTGCAATCTCTTCGTCGTAGCGAAGGGTGCTGCAGAAAAGATGCAGGAGGTATACGCATAATGAAAGCTGTTCAGGACATTATCGTAAGACCCGTCATCACCGAAAACTCCATGATGATGATCGAAGCTAAGAAGTACGTCTTCGAAGTTGCAAAGGATGCAACCAAGCCCGAGATCGCAAAGGCAGTTGCTGAGATGTTCGGAGTCGAAGTTGACTGTGTCAACACCATTAACATGAAGAAGAAGCCGAAGAGAATGGGTTATAACCGCGGTTATACCAAGGCTTGGAAGAAGGCAATCGTTACCCTGAAGGCTGATTCCAAGACCATCGAGTTCTTCGACGGCATGATGTAATTCGGAGGGAGTGTAAAGAATGCCTACCATTAAGTATAAGCCCACTACTCCGGCGAGAAGAAACATGTCGGTTCCGAGCTTCGAAGAAATCACGAAGTTCACCCCCGAGAAGTCTCTCGTTCAGATCAAGAAGAAGCACGCCGGACGTAACAACTACGGTAAGATCACCGTCCGTCACCATGGCGGCGGCAACAAGCAGAAGTACAGAATTATCGACTTCAAGCGCCAGACCCTCGATGTTCCCGCAAAGGTCATCGGTATCGAATACGACCCCAACAGAACCGCTTATATCGCACTCATCCAGTATGAGGACGGCACCAAGAAGTATATCATCGCTCCGCAGGGTCTGACCGCAGGCGATACTGTTTACGCAGGTGCATCCGCTGATATCAAGCCCGGTAACACCCTGCCGATCGAAAACATCCCCGTCGGTACGTTCATTTACAACATCGAACTGTATCCCGGCAAGGGCGGTCAGCTCGTTCGCTCCGCAGGCTGCGCAGCACAGCTGATGGCTAAGGAAAACGGCATGGCACAGGTCAGACTTCCCTCCGGTGAAGTTCGCCTCGTTCGCCTCAACTGCGTCGCTACCATCGGTACCGTTTCCAATGTTGACCATGCAAACGTCATCATCGGTAAGGCCGGTAAGACCAGACATGCAGGCAGACGTCCTCATGTTCGCGGTTCCGTCATGAACCCCTGCGATCACCCGCATGGTGGTGGTGAAGGCCGCGCACCGATCGGTCGTCCCACTCCTGTTACTCCTTGGGGTAAGCCTACCAATGGTTATAAGACCAGAAGCAAGAAGGCAAGAACCGAAAAGTTCATTGTCAAACACAGAAACGGTAAATAAGATAGGAGGCAACGAATATGAGCAGAAGCCTGAAAAAGGGTCCCTTCGTAGAAGCAAAGCTGTACTCCAGAATTTGCGCAATGAACGACAGCGGAAACAAGCAGGTCATCAAGACTTGGTCCCGTGCTTCCACCATTTTCCCGGAATTCGTCGGTCACACGATCGCCGTTTACGACGGAAGAAAGCATGTCCCGGTATATGTTACCGAGGATATGGTTGGACACAAGCTGGGTGAATTCGCACCGACCAGAACCTTCAAGGGTCACGCCGGCACGAAGACCACCAACAACGGTAAATAATTAACAGATTCGCACCAAGCGAGAGGAGGAAAATAACATGGAAGCTAAGGCATACTTAAAATATGCAAGAATTTCCCCGCGCAAGGTTTCGATCGTTCTCGACCTGATCCGTGGCAAGGACGTCGCAACCGCTATGGCGATTCTGAAGAACACAAACAAGATCGCTTGTGAATCTCTCGAAAAGCTGCTGGCGAGCGCGGTAGCAAACGCAGAAAACAACTTCGGCATGGATGTCTCCAAGCTGTACGTTTCCACCTGCTTTGTCACCCCCGGTCCCACACTGAAGAGAATCATGCCCAGAGCGCAGGGCCGCGCATATAGAATTTTCAAGAGAACCAGCCACGTTACGATGGTTGTTTCCGAAAAAGAATAATCTCAAGAAGGAGGTTAAACGTTTTTTATGGGTCAGAAGGTTAATCCGCACGGTTTACGTGTCGGCGTTATCAAGAACTGGGATTCCAGATGGTTCGTTTCCGACAAGCAGTTCGGCGACACCATTGTTTCCGACTATAATCTGAGAAAGTATCTGAAGAACAAGCTGTTCAAGGCTGGCGTTCCCCAGATCGAAATCGAACGCGACAGAGAAAGAGTCAAGATCTTCATCCACTGCGCAAAGCCCGGTATCGTTATCGGACGCGGCGGTGCTGAAATCGAAAAGCTCAGACTCGAATGCGAAGCAATCGTCAAGGCTCCCGTTTCCGTCAATGTTGTCGAAATCAAGAGCCCCGACCTGAATGCACAGCTCGTTGCTGAAAACATCGCTGCTCAGCTGGAAGAAAGAGTTTCCTTCCGCCGTGCAATGAAGATGTCCATCGGCAGAACGATGAAGCTCGGTGCAAAGGGTATCAAGGTTACCGTTTCCGGTCGTCTCGGCGGCGCAGAAATCGCGCGCAGCGAGCACTACCACGAGGGTACCATCCCGCTGCAGACGCTGAGAGCTGATATCGACTACGGCTTTGCAGAAGCATCCACCACTTACGGTAAGATCGGTGTCAAGACTTGGATCTACAAGGGCGAGGTCCTTGCAGATGGCAGACACAATGCGGCTCCTGCTGAAGAAAAGCAGAACCGCCCGAGAAGAAACTTCGGTGACCGCCGCGACAACAGAGACGGCCAGAGAAGAGGTCCCAGAACTCCCAGAGAAGGAGGCAACAAGTAATGTTAATTCCGAAGAGAGTAAAATACAGACGCGTTCACAGAGGCAGACTCACCGGTAAGGCTTACCGCGGTGCAGAAATCACCAACGGTTCCTACGGTCTGGTCGCTACCGAACCCGCTTGGATCTCTTCCAAGCAGATCGAAGCAGCCCGTATCGCGATGACCCGTTATATCAAGCGTGGCGGTCAGGTCTGGATCAAGATTTTCCCGGACAAGCCCATCACCGAAAAGCCCGCTGAAACCCGAATGGGTTCCGGTAAGGGTTCTCCCGAATACTGGGTCGCAGTTGTTAAGCCCGGCAGAGTCCTGTTTGAAATGGACGGCGTTGCACCTGAAATTGCACGCGAAGCTATGCGTCTGGCCGGCAACAAGCTCCCGATCAAGACAAAGTTCATGATCAAAGAGAACGAAGCTGAGGAGGTATAAGCAGTGAAAGCAAAGGAATTAAGAGATCTGACTGTCGCTGAACTTGAAGCAAAATTCAAGGAACTGAAAAGCGAACTCTTCCATCTTCGCTTCCAGCACGCAATCAACC
>JAZTZC010000361.1:0-2060 GCA_045637265.1 Eubacteriales bacterium
TAATAGGTATAGTTGACAATGTAGTCGGTACTGTTTGCAAGCAGACATTCTTCCCATGCGGCAAAGCCGTCAAAGGATTCTGCCAGAATCGCCTTGTTGCCCGTATGCAGATACGCCTGAAGTCCGGCGACCAGATAAGACGAACAAACAGGATCTGCCGGAACACCGCCGAAGGAAATTCGCGGAGAGCAGCAGCAGAACGCACCTGCTTCATTTTGTTCATCGCGGATGTCGCGGATGATTTTCGGGAACATGCGGCCGATATCGAAGTTGTACGGCGTTTCCTCAAAACGGACGGTGGCATCATTCATCCACGCCATTCGCTCATTTCTCTGCGGACAGTCCGTCAGAATCGAGTGCATATTCGCCTTTTCTGTTTTGACTACCATATCCTGAATGGCGTTGACCACAGCGGAGCCGCAGCGGAATGTCGATTCATTTTTGATATCGTTATACTGTGCGACAGCAATAATGTTATGGCGATCAAAGAGCGAAATGCCCTTGATTTCCGCATAACGGAAGCCATGATAAGTAAACTTTGGCTGCCATACCGTCAGATCGCGGTCATCTCCAGCTGCGATATAGGTATCGGTCTGTTTTGCTGAGCGGAGTGTGTCGGTGAACAAAAATCCGCGCTCGTCAAGCTCCTCGGAGAAGCGTACGGTGACAACCTGATCGCGCTTCATGCGTGCGGGCAGAAGAACACGCGCAACACCTGCGATGTTCTGACCGAAATCCACGATATAGGTACCGCGCTCGGGCTCGGTCATGGCAACGGGTGTATAGGTTTCGCGCATACGGATCGGCTCAAGTGCCATCGGACGAAGCATACCTGTCGGCGCACCGTCAAGGGAAACCGCGTGCAGAAGCTCTGCGGCATAGTCCTTTTCCCCTTCATCGAGCGGCTGATCCCACAGAGGATCCGATTCGTTTGCATCGTATGTTTCGCCGTTGAAAACATGGGCATATGTAATCGCACCGTACTTCCACTTCCATTTTTCGTCGGTACAAAGGCACTGCTTCGTGCCGTCGGAATAAAACAGGTGCAGTTGGGCATTGAGTGCGGGGGCGCCGTAGATTTCAGGTTCTTTTCCGCCGTTGACTGCCGTCAGCTGTTCATCCGGGTTGTTTCTCCAGCCGGGCGCAACGGTGATGCCGATGCAGTTGTCACCGACCTCAAGCAGTTCACCGACATTCGGCATGACAGCGTAATAACAGGTTTTGTTGTAATTGGAAACGGCAGGGTCCATCACTGCATCGTCTGCATCCATGCCGTTGACGGTCACACGGTGATAGCCGATACCCGAAACAAACAGGCATGCGGCGGAAAGCTCTTTTTCAATGCGGAAATCACGGCGGAAATACAGCGCACGCTGTTCTGACGGTTCATCGGATGTAATCCACTTGCCCTTCCACGCATCTGCTGTCAATGCACCGCAGACAAACTGTCCGCCGAAGACATCCGATTCTTCCCCACGCGTATTGCGTACACGAACGGTAAAGTCCAGATATCGTCCCGCAGGAAGTGTTTTGCCGGCATAGACGGTCGACTGTTCGTCATCCTCTACCCAACCGGAATCCCAAAGACTGCTCTTGCCCATCGTGACCTGTGCGCGGTAGGCAGTTTGGCGGTCATTGTCGGTATCCGATACGACAGACCAAGAAAATGTCGGTGTTTTGCTGTCCGTTATGCAGAAGCGCGCATCGGAAAACATCCGTCCGCAGTCCAGATATAACTCTCTTACTTCGATCATGTCAAAAACCTCGCCTTACTTCTTTCGTTTGCCCTGATAACCGCGGTATTCGGTCGGACCTGCGAAGTATTCGATACCGCCGCGGCATCTCTTGAGGTATTCAAGAGATGTGACCTGCGCCGTCCATTCCATGTCATCGTAATGAACGAGATCGTGATAACCTTCGATGTCACACGCACCGACAAAACCTGCGTGAATCAGAATCGTAAAGATATCTGCCCAGTTGGTATCGCCAAAACCCGGTGTGCGGTTGAAGACGACAGGATGCGGTCCGCGCATACCGTACTCCTTGATCACATCCCATGC
>JAZTZC010000362.1:0-5053 GCA_045637265.1 Eubacteriales bacterium
CGGTATCCCCGACAGAGAAACCCGCGTCACAGGCTCCTTTACCGACGGAACACCGCTTGGAAGCACCCTGTGGTATGGCATTTACGACGCAGGCGAGTGTGATACCATCGCACGTGTTTCGGGCGGACATTCCTCCATCGATGGCAAGGCATGTATCGTCCGCCGCAAGGTTGGCAAAGGACAGGTTATCCTGCTCGGTACGTTCCCCGATTACAACGCACTCAAGACCATTTTCACCGCGGCTCTCAATGATGCCGGTGTTGAAAACGGCCGAGCTGAGGGTGAGTTGATGGTCATCCCGCGTGTCGGTGATACTGTCAGCGGTCTGATCCTCGTTGAGTACGCAGGCAAGCCTGCTGCGTATACGCTTGACAAGCAGATGAAGTGTGCAAAGACAGGGTCTGTCGTGGAAGGTAAGATCGATATTGAGCCTTACGGCATTGTAATTTTGCAGAATATCTGAACATAAATTTACGGAGTTGTTACAGGTGATCACCTGCAGCAACTCCGCATTTTTAGCTTTACAGTTTATCGGTCATTTTTGCTCCAATATTCCTGCCATGAGGCAAGATCAATCAGAGCGATGTTGAAGCATTTAACAGATACCAATTCCCCGGTAGTTTTACTGTATGCTTTCTCAATCGGTGTTTCGATGCCGTGCTTTTCCAGCAGTGCAAACAGTACATCGCGTATTTGATTGTGCTGTACATCGTGTTCCCATGATTCCTGTGCTATCCGTTGTTCCAAGCACGGATCACTCGCCGCCCGATCTACATACAGATCCAATATATGATAGGGACTGTTACAGTTCCTATTCAAGTATCCTGCAAGGACCACCAAACCAAGCTTTTGGCGCAACTCGGAAAACAACTCATCACCAATTGGCGAATGACGGAATTCTTTGGTACGCGGTGTCATCGGAGTTATAGTCAAATCAGTCAATGCCATATTACCCTCATATGCTTTTACAATTTTCATGAAAGATGAATTTCTTCATAGCATCCAGATAAAAATCTTCAAAGGAAAGTTCTGTCTTTTCAAACTTCTTTAATAACTTTACAAACTTCTCAATATAGATAAAAGACTCCTTTTGGAATCGATATTCTTCTGCAATATCAAAATTGGGAAATCTATGCTGATTTTGTTCCATGAATCGGATCGTAAATGCTCTTACCCAGTATTCATTCATTACAGCATAATCCACATTGTAGGCATTCGACATATTCATATGGCTCTTAAAAAATGTGTCATATTCTTTTAATATGGATTTATGCGCTTCAACAGTAGGATTTACAAAACAATGTGCATATTCATGTGCGATCCCTTTAGCGAAAAAATCAAATTTCCAATCAGGATTTTGATTCTGATCGTAATAAGGCATACATCTGACTATATAAGAAGTATTTAGAAGATTGAAACCATAGTTTCCCGCTATTGGGCAAATGATTAGCTGAATTTTCGGCGGCTTTTGCCTAAAATATTGTTCTATGTAATCAATATATACATCAACATCACATTGTTTCAGATTGTTTAATATCCAATCGTAATATTCACTTTGATTGAGATAAAAAGTATTAAAGTCTGTATCGGTCATAAATTCTTTCACACTGCATGCCCATTCGTACAAATCATTCTCTTCTTCCGTCAAAATCTGTTCCAACGATAATATGGCACGCAAGGGTTTCATGTGAATGAAATTATGATTATCAATAAGTTTTCTTGTCATAATGACAGCTTTATGATTTTTATATGGGAGGAAAAAATCTAAAATAGCTTCGGAATACATTTTATTATTTAAGTATTGCATGACTCTTTCTTGCCTGTCCGTCAGAAACAACAATACCTGAACAAGCTCTACCCGCGCACTTATGATGGGCATCATATGCTTCTCCTCCTGTATATATCTTACTGTGTCATCATTGAAAATCCATTTTATCTCGCTCTGTTACTGATAATATATCAAAAACAATTCCAAGATCCCGATCAGATAAACGGTCTTCTGTCCAGCACCAGCTTTAGCGGCACATCGGAAACCATCTTTCCGCGAAGCGTCTGCTGTAACTCCGCAAGACCGCAGACACCGCCGAACAGCATGTGCAGATCGTTGACAGTTTCATTCTTCTCCCAGTCGACGTGGTACCAGAAGTCAAGATAATGCTCCGTGAAGTCCTCAAGCCGCTCTCTGACTTCATAAAACCGATGCGGCGTCTGTCTTTGCGCACGGGTCAGACAGAAAATCCAGTCGATTTCGATAAAGTCTGCCTTCTGACCGAAGTTGGATGCCAGACCGCCCTTTGGATTCGGACCGCCAAGACGGTGATCGTACATATCAATACAGGTATCGATCATCTTCTCCGGATACCGAAGCGGCATGTGTGCATACTCATGGTTGAACAGATAATGGAACGAACCTGCCATGTAATAGTAGATCGGTGCTTTACGCTCAATTTCCAGATACCGCGGCTGCATCCACATGCCCGTTTCGGGATCGGTATTGTCCCAGAACCACGCAAAATAGTCGTCGTTCCATTTGCGTGTTGCCGCCCCTGACAGATTCAGCGCAACATAGACACCCGCGCCCTTATGCGACTCCGACCACGGATTGCCCTCCCAGTTGAGCCCGTCCATCAAGCCCTTGAAGTTTTCGTATTCCAGATACGGCAGAAGCGCGGTACACGGATTTGCCGGTGCAGCATCAAACAGCTCCAGCGCCGCTGAACAGTGAGCAGTGGTGTGAATCGGATGGTGTGTCCGTTCATGAAATTGTCCGTCCTCTCCCTGCATGTCCTGCAAGGTTTTTACCCATGCGGCACGTTCGTCGGGATCACGCGGAAACGCACCGATGGAGTATAGAATATTCGCCGCATCGGCACATCCGTAGGGATTGGAACCCATTTCTCGGTCGCCCTTTTCGTTCTGCCACAACCAGCGCGCGTACGCACCGACCTCGATTCTGTGAGATTCCACGGTTTTATGAATGTTCTCAATGATGGGTGTAATATCGTAGGTTTTCATAATAAATGCATCCTTTCTGTGAGTTCTGATACCACTATACCACACAAGAGACAGATTGTCAAGGCAGATTTTTTATTTTTTCTCACTTTCCTCTTGAAAATCCACGCCAAATATGATATGATGATACCAACAAGAAATTTCCCGCACCGACCGTATGGATGCGGGTACAGGAAAGGAATTCAAAATTATGAACATCGGATTATTACCGCAGGCACACATGCACGAACTTCTCAAAGCTATCAACCCGAAATCTCGCTGGGATGGAAATGAAGACATCAGACTCTGGCAGGCGCAGGCACGCGATACGCTCTCTGCCCTGCTTGGTCTCAATCGCATTGCCGAATATGCAACCGAACCCATCATGCAGATCGAGCTTGACCGCATCGACGAGGAAATGGGCGCACGGGAAATCCGCTTCCGTTTTGTCACCGAGGAGCGTGTGACCGTTCCCTGTCATCTTGTGATTCCGCTGGGTGCTGTCGAACCTCTGCCCGTTGTTCTCTGCCTGCAGGGACACTCCAAGGGGATGCACATTTCCCTCGGACGTCCGAAGTACCCCGGGGATGAAGAAACCTGCCATGGCGGCGACCGTGATTTCTGTGCGCGTGCAGTCAAGGAAGGCATCTGTGCAGTCGCCATTGAGCAGCGCTGTTTCGGAGAATCGGGCGGTACCCCGAACGGTCCCGACTGCCGTCAGGCATCAATGCGCGCACTCCTTCTCGGCAGAACCATGGTCGGCGAACGCGTCTGGGATATCATGCGCTGTATTGATGTGCTCTGCACTCATTTTACCTCGTATATTGACCCCGACCGTATTCTGTGTCTGGGCAACTCCGGCGGCGGTACGGCTACAGTCTATGCAGGTGCGCTTGATGAACGCATCAAGGTCTCAGTTCCCTCCTGTGCTGTTTGCACCTTTGCTGACTCCATCGGCGCGATGCTCCACTGCGAGTGCAACTTCGTCCCCGGTGTTGCCGAGGAATTCGATATGGGTGACCTCTGCGCAATGACCGCACCGCGTTCTCTTATTGTTGTTTCCGGTGCGGAAGACCCGATTTTCCCACTTGACGGTGCCAAAGCCTGTGTAGCTGTCGGACAGGACGTTTATGATGCCTACGGCGTAACAGACCGTATTCACCATGTTATCGGCAACGGCGGACACCGCTTCTATGCCGATGACAGCTGGCCGATCATCCATGCAGAAATTGAAAAGCTGTAATCACGATGTCTGAACGTATCCTGTTTTTAACCGACCTTGACGGCACTCTGCTTCGTTCCGATGCGACACTTGTCCCCGAGGACGCCCGCCGCATCAATGCGCTGACAGACCGCGGTTTTCTGATCTCCTATGCAACCGCACGTACAATTCAATCGGTCAAACACATCCTTGCCGACATCCGATTCACAGAAGGCAACCCGCCCATTTCACTGATGAACGGTGTATTCATCCGCGATATGGCACGCGGCGAATACCTTGACTGTGCATCCTTTTCCCGCGAAGCCGCACAGGACATCCTTACAGGTCTCACGAATCGGAATCTGCACCCGTTTGTCTATGCAGTCAATGAAGCGGGCGAGCTGATGACCTACTACCGTGAAATACCGAACGAAGCGATGAAGTCATTCATGGACGAGCGCGTGACCCGTTATAAAAAGCCGTTCCGCCGCTTCAGTGACTTATCGGAAATTGACGGTACAATCGTTTATTTCTGTCTGATTGCTTCGATGCAGGATATCAGCCGCGCCGTCCGCCTGCTCGACGACCGTCTGCGGCACATGGAAACACCCGACACGCGCTTTACCTATTACCGCGATCATTACGACGAATCCGTTTGGTATCTCGAAATCTTCGACTGCCGCGCGTCAAAACAGCATGCTGTCGAATATCTTCGCAAGTATACCCATGCGGACAAAGTCATTTGCTTCGGTGATAACTTAAATGATCTGCCGATGTTTGAAGCTTCTGACCTTCGCGTCGCCGTCAAAAACGCACATCCGAAGCTGATCGAAGCCTCCGACGAAATTGCCGCTGACGGTG
>JAZTZC010000363.1:0-4340 GCA_045637265.1 Eubacteriales bacterium
GGACGGACGGTATGCTTTTCCCGTCAGATCGGCGCACGGATACGTTACGACAAGGCGTTTTTCCGCCGCCGATGCCGCATACCAGAAGTGAAACAGCTCGTCCTGCAGTTTTGCCGCAGTGTCAGCAGACAGACCGATGCCCAGACCTGCCAAAATACTCTTTTCATGATCGGATAACAGCGCATCCTCTTCCGGTGTTTTGGGGAACATGCCATCGACCGCACCGATCAGATAGACCACCTTCGCACCGTCCGGTCGGATCAGCGATGCATCGCCGATCATGACCTGATCCGCACGTGCGGGAATCGTACCGATATCGAGATCGGAGATAACAAGTGAAAACAGATTCCAAAATTCACCCGCGCTGACCGTGACATCTCCCACAACAGAAACAAGAGTATCCAGTGCCGAGATAAAAATATCCCACAGCTGCGCAGTTTCCTCCGATGAAGACAGGTCACCGAACAGCGCCTCCTGCTCCGCACGTGCATCGAGCATCGCGGGAACCCCTCTGTCACAGAGGAAGTGATAGAGCCGGCCTGCTATCTGTTCTGCGGTCTGCCCCGGCTGTGACAGGTCTTCTGCGAAGGGCATGTAAATATCCATCATCTGTCCTCTGACGCGGTTGACCGCCTCGAGAACACGATGATCTTCGTCGGAAAACGCTTCGACGTATCCGCGCGGATGCATCGTGTAGTCCTCCTCTGTCATGAGTCTGCGTCCCGTCAGGTTCCATGTGGTAATATAATTTTCATAAAGAGAAGCATCCGCTTCATCGATATCCGTGCATCCTGTTTTCATCATACCGATGACATCCGCCCGTGCGGTATGATACGTCACAAGTGCGAACAGATGACGCAGATATCGGAAAAACGGCTTCGCGGTTACAGGCGTTCTGCCCGCCGTATCACAGGGAATTCCATAATTTTGCAAAGCCGCATCCAGAATTCCGTCGTAACGCTCGACATCCCGCGTAATGACGGTAATGTCACGGTACCGCCCGCCCGCTCGGATGTATTTGCAGATATCCAGTGCGACCGCTTCCGCTTCATCAAAGGGATTATCGCAGGCATACAGCGCGATATCGTCCCCTGCCGCCGCAGTTTCGCTGCTTCCCATAACCCACAGATTGTCCTGCAAGTGACGCAGTGCGGACGACTGACAGCGCTTGTTTTCTGTGAAGGTGCGGGTATTGGGGACAAGGTTTCTTTCTGCCGCCATGCGTTCCAGATTCCGGCGTGTTTCCAGAATCCTGCGCATCATCCATTCCGGCTCCTCTCCATTATCCTCGGCACAGCCAAGTGTGACCGTCACCGATGCCGCATGATCGAGCATATGTGCAATGATTGCGTACTGCTGGGATGTAAAGCCGTTGAAGCCGTCAAGATAGATGTGTTTTCCCGCAAAAAACGCGCCGTCGCTCTCCCAGAGAACCGTATCAAGTGCAGTCAGCATATCCTCGGGATCGTGATATTCGCGGTGCAGAAGCCCTTCATACGCCGCATAGATCAGCGACAGATCCGCCAATTTGTCCGACAGACGGCGATAACCTGCGGGAAGCGTGTTTCCAGCTTTTTCAAGCATCGACGGCACCACACAGAACATTTTACATTCCGCAACGACGGAAAGCAGACGTTCAATCATTGCCGCATCGTCGATACAACGTCCGTATTCGCGCAGAAACGGGCCTGTCTCCGCAAGCGTTCTGTGCATGACAAGCCGACGTCCGCCCTCGGACAGCAGTGCATCGGTCAGCCCGCCGTATTCGCGAAAGACGCGCTCCGGCAGTCTTCCAAAGTTGAGAATTTCAAGAGACTGCGTTGGAATGTGCCCCGAAAACCGCTCGGTCGTCCGCCGCTCGGCTATAACCGCCTCCTGCTCCGGGCAAAGCAGAATTACGGGGACACCGCGCAAAAGCAGCTCCCCGATCTCCTCTGTTACGGCATACGTTTTTCCGCAGCCGCTTTTTCCAAAGATAAATTGCAGCATATCATTCACCCGATTCGCGCATCAGTCCGAGCGCATCCGCCGCATCCTGATACGCAAGCGCCCGATAGGACGGAATTCTGTCAAGCAGGGATACGGACATCCGCTCCCGTTCTGCAAGCAGTTTCGCGGTATTGTTAAGAAACGCATCCTCATCGGGATCGTCGAGCACAAACGGTTGTCCCGTCGTTTCCATAAAGGCGCGGATTTTCTCATCGTAAGCAAGTCCTATCACCGGCGTTCCGACAGCGGTGGAATAAATCAGCGTGTGCAGACGCATCGCCGCGACAAATTCCATTCTGCGCAGAACACCAAGCATTTCAGAGCCTGTCAGACCTGTCAAAAAGGCGGTTTCGCAGGTACATTTTCGTGCAACCGCGCGGTTGATCTCCATATCGAGCGGCTCGTGCATCGGCAAAAACACGGGAATCAACCCAAACTCGGCGTTGATCCGATCGCAGATGCGCGCCATTGCCGCTTGCTTCTCCTCGGAATCCGTTTTCCAGTCGCGCAGGGCAACCACAAAATAACGCTTGTCCTGTGCAATTCCAGCCCGCGCACAGATACCCGATACCCACGATGCATCGGCTTCCCGCAGTGTAAATGCAGGGTCTGCCGTCAGACGAATGCGGTCACATCGCACACCGAGTGCTTTACATTCGCGCATGGAATCGAACTCCCGCAGGGTAATGACATCGGCAAGGGACAACGCTTCTGCCGCCGCCTGCTTGCTCTTTTCATGATGGAGCGGACCGATGCCGTTGGCGTAGACCATAATCTTACAGCCGCATTGCTTTGCCATCTTCAGAATCCATGTGTAATACAGCAATGAACGGGAAGACGAGCCGTCCTGCAGCAGATTGCCGCCGCCGAAAATCAGAAGCTTTGCACGCCGCATGGCACCGATGACCGCAAACGGCGAAAAGCGGTTGACGGCGTGTGTACCGTAGACCCGTGCCGTTTCACCGGGTCTGCGTGACATGACGGTCAGACGCACATCGGGGTCTTCGCGGCGCAGATTCGCAATGATCGCACGCAGAAGCGAATCGTCACCCATGTTGCCAAAGCCGTAATAGCCGCAGAACACGATGTCGCCGTGCGCAAACGGCTGATGCGGGCGCACCGATTCATACATATCAAGATAATCCCGCGCCATACGGGACACGGAATAGTGCTCCATGATGATGTCCCGCCCGTCACGTCCAAGTGCGGTTCTCTGCTCCGCTGTCATTGCAAGCAGAGCCGTCACATCGCGGTACAGAAGCTCTGTGGAGGTATCCTCACATCCGCGGCAGCAGAAATTCGATTCGTATGCAATGTCAAACTTGTCCTTTGTGAAAATGCCGAGATACCCTTGGTTGCCCGCCAAAATGACCGGTTTTGCCGCCGCCATTGCTTCCAGCGCCGCGCGGGAAACACCGACAAAGATATCCCCTGCGGCAATCAGTGCGTTGATATCGACCCTCGCGCCTGCCAGACGGACAATCGGTTTTCCGACCTCAGTATTTGCCCGTTCCGCCTCTGCCTTCAGACGCGCAAAATCGTTGCCGTCACCGACCAGCAGAAGCTCGATCTGCGGATCACTGGCATACAGCCGCGGTGCAATGCGTGCAAGCTGAACTGCCGCCTCGGAACGGTCATCATCCATGCGGGACACACAGACAATGCGGTGCTTATCGCGTGATAAATCGAGCTCGGCAAGTACGTCCGACGGATCGGTATCGGGAGAAAAGGTATCGGTATTGATGCCGTTGATCGTCACGGAAATATTATCGGAGCACACGCCGTAATCGTCGATCAGATACTGTTTGATGTCATCACTGACCGCAATCGTCCGCTCACCCCAGCGCGACAGCTTCTGCCAGATAAAATTGACATGGAAATTAAGATGTGCCGTTGTGACAAAGCGCACGTGATACTGCCCACAGAGCAGATGACACAGCAGTGCCGGAATCCGCGCGTGCGCATGGACGACATCAAATCCGCCGTCGCGGATAAGCCGCCGCAGAATTGCCGCCGCACGCAGAACGCTGACAGGATGTCTGGTATGCAGTGGTCCCCATACATGCGCAACACCTGCCGCCTCCAGTTCCTTTGCGTATACACCGCCCGCGGACACGACCGTTACGTCCACACCCTGTGCCGCAAGTGCCTTTGCAAGCTCCAAAATGTGTGTTTCCGCACCGCCGATTTCCATTTTCATTGTTGCCATCAGAATCTTCACAAGCGTACGCTCTCTGGCATCGGTATTTTCTTAGGCATTACCGCACAATTCTGATGGTACATATGCGCGGACAGATTTTTCTGTCAGTACGGGCTTACAAGCCCTAACAAAAATTCGCGCGCATAGTCGA